>CAXTTZ010000054.1:0-15269 GCA_964247325.1 uncultured Acidobacteriaceae bacterium
GGCCGGGCGGGGTAAAGGCCGGGATACCCCCTTGCGGTGCAAAGACGGGGTAGGTGCCGGACTGCTGAAAGATGCGGTTGGGGCTGCCGACAGGGGCGTTCGCCAGCGTGACATAGGGCTGGTTGGGATTGGTAGCCGCGATGACGTTGTATTGCTGCTGATACACGCCGTTTTCCCGGCGCTGGGTGTAGTAGGTCGAGTTAGAGTTTAACCCGTAGAAGATACCGTACCCACCGCGCACCACGGTACCCGTTTGCGGCGTCCAAGCAAAGCCGATGCGCGGCTGGATCATCTTCTTATCGATGTTGATGGTTGACGTGTATAGCCGGGCAACAGCAGAGGAGGTATTTGGGCGATCAGGCTGCGGTACAAGCTGGAGGTCATAGCGCGCACCGAGCGACAACAGCAGTTTGGGTGAGACCTTCCAAGCATCTTCCACAAAGAAGTCAACGTCTTGGTTCCAGAAATCGTCCGCGCCGGCGTGGGTGATGGGGTCGTTGACCTGGGTGAAGGAGTTATAGTGCCGCCCGCCGTTGACCTGATAGATGTCTTGGATCCAGTTAGCGTAGTTAAACTCGACGGTGCCGGTGTTGTACGCGAACGAGCCGTCACCCTGAAACAGATTCTGAAGTTGCTCGTGGATCAGGTTGCCGTCTGCGCCGACTTTTAGAAAATGCTTGCCGCGCGTAACAGAAAAGATATCCGTGATCTGCCAGCGGTGCTCGTCGGGGAAGGCGCCACGAGGAAGGGCATTGGTTTCGCCGTACGCCGCAAGACCCGTGATGTTGATGGCCGGACCGCCCGAGTTGGTGGTGTCGGTCTCAAGATCACGTGACCATTGAAAGTGCACAACATTGGCGGTGGTATTGGAGATTGCCGATTCGGCGTTGACGATCAGGAAACGCTCGTGAAAGTTCGCTGTGCCGTTCTGGCTGATGCCGCCGTTGTTGACAGTGGTGGCAGTGTTATAGCCGTTTGGCTGCTGAAAATTTTGAAAAAGAAAGAGAGCGGAAAGGTGGGTTTTCGGCGTGACCTGGAAGTCGAGCCGGGGGAAGTAAATGTCCTGATTGATGTTGCGGCCAAAGGTGCCGAGCTGCGTGGAGGTAAGGGTGCTGACCGCGGCATTGCACTGGGCAGGGGAGATGCCTGGGATCACGGAAGGGTAAATAGCTGTGCCGCGCCTGAGATAGTTCGCGGTGCGGCCATCACAAAGTGCGGAGAGCTGGGCGACGTTTTGTGTAGCCGTGTTATAGGTGCTTAGATACGTGATGGGGTTTACACGACGGTACCCATCATAGGTGAAATGAAAGAAAAGCTTGTCTTGGCGGATGGGACCGCCGACGGAAAGACCGAACTGGTGCTGTACCTTGATAGGTTTGGCTTTCGATTGCGGGTCGACGGCGTTGAAGCCTGGCGTGCGGTAGTACTCGTAGGCGTCGCCATGGAACTGGTTGGAGCCGGATTTCGTGATGGCGTTGATGATGCCGCCGGCGGCTTGCCCGAATTCAGCGGAGTAGCCGGAATTTTCACTGGAAAACTCGCGGATGGCGTCGACGGGAAAAACATAAGGAGCGCCGATAGAGCGACCTCGGGCTTCGGAGAAGAAAGCCTGATTGTTATTAGCGCCATCGATCAGGTTGGAGTTGTAGATGCCGGAGACGCCGCGATAACTGATAAGCCCGCTGGTGCCGTCTGGCACGACATTGGGAGTAAGGAGGACGAAGTTATCGAAGCGGCGGCCATTGACGGGCAGATCGTTGACGAGGCGCTGGTTGACGACCTGATCCTGAGCGACGCGATCGGTCTCCAGCAGCGGAGCATCGCTGGTGACATTGACCTCGGTAGTTACTGTAGCCGCGGGTAGCTCGGCATCCACCGTAACTGTTTGGCCCACCGTGACCGGGATATTTTTGCGGTCAACCGTACCGAAATTCCCGCCGCCGGCAATAATTTCATACTGGCCAGGCTGGAGGAACGTTGCAGCGTAATGACCCTCGGCATCGGTGGTGAGCTTGCGCGAGGCGCCTGTGCCGTTGTTGGTAACCGTAACGGTGATGCCGGGAACGACGGCGCCGGAGTTGTCGCGCACGATACCGGCAATGTTGCCGAGTGCGGCGTCCTGCGCGTGCGCAGCCTGCGAAACTAGGCTGACGCTGCCGAGAACGATGACACCAACGGCGGCCATGGCGGCGGAGACGAGAGGGGACCGGAGAATCATGAGCAGAACTCCAAGCGATCGCCATATGCGAACCGTCTGGCACGGCATGAACGCTGAACAGGGTGCTCCGAAAAGAGCTGGAGCCCGTTGCAGCAAAAACCAGAAAAACGTTGTGGATCGCAACTTCAGCTTCGGGCAGCGGCGGTGTCATGTCAAGCGCCGCTTCGTAAATATTTCGCTTGCATTCCCACTTTGGGAATTGCGATCCGACGTTCCCGTTTTGGGAATGACGAGTTCGAAATTCTGAAGGAATGACTGCGTGTGCGTGCTTCATGGGCCTAGGATGAAGCAGGGGAGGTTTTGTTGGGAACGGGGTTGGTGTTAGGGATCGAGAGCTCATGCGACGAGACGTCGGCGGCGGTTGTCGCGGGCGGACGGGCTGTGCTGTCAAACGTAGTTGCGTCGCAACTGGTTCATGCGAGATACGGGGGTGTGGTGCCGGAACTGGCCAGCCGCGAGCACCTGCGAGCCATTGTGCCCGTGGTGCGCGAGGCAATGCGCGTGGCTGGAATCGCGAGTTATGACGAGTTGGACGCGGTGGCGGTGACCGAGGGGCCGGGGCTGGCAGGGGCGCTGCTGGTGGGCATTACCTTCGCAAAGGCAATCGCGTTTGGTGCGGGGCTGCCATTGGTTGCCGTAAATCATCTGGAGGGGCATATACAAGCGGTGCTGTTGGAGGCTGAAGAACAGTTCGCGGTGTCGTCCTCGCTACTACTTGCGGCGGTCATCTCCGGCGGGCACACGCACCTATACGCGGGATCTCGGGACGAGACTGGGATCTGGAAGTATCGAAATGTGGGACGGACGGTCGATGACGCGGCGGGAGAGGCCTATGACAAGGTAGCCAAGCTGCTCGGGTTGCCGTACCCCGGCGGTCCTTGGATCGACGCGCTGGCCGCCTATGGGGACGGCGCGGCGGTGCCGTTCCGCTTGAGTCCGATCAAGGCCAAGACGCATGGCCGGGTTGCCCCGAAGTTGGTTGGCATTGAGGACGAAGTACGGTTCGATATGTCCTTTAGCGGAATTAAAACAGCGGTGCGGCGCTACGTGGAGTTGCACGGCATGCGCGAGGAGGTGGCTGAACGTGAGAAGCTACTGCGCGCGGGAGGTTTGATGGATGCAAGGCCTAGCGACCCCGCGGCGTTCGGTCAGGTGCTTGCCTTGTGTGCGCAGGAGACGCTTGGTCTTATCGCGAGCTTCCAAGCGGCGGTAACAGGGTATCTGACGCGCGTCCTGCTAAGCGCGGCGGAGCACACGGGCGCGCAAGCGCTTGCGGTCTCAGGCGGGGTAGCAGCAAATCGTGAGTTGCGGCGCCGGCTGGTGCAGCAGGCAGGGCGCCGTGGGCTGCCGGTGGCATTTCCATCCATCGGGTTATCGACCGACAACGCTGCCATGATCGCTGCGGCAGCCTGGCCGAAGTTGGTACGAGGTCAATTCGCGGACAGCACCTTGGAGGCCGCGCCGAGTTTGCGGCTTGGTGCGGTGAAATGCCTGGCATAGTCGGATGTTTACAGAATAGGTATGGAGGATCGGGGAAGGCGCCCTTAGGACGGAGGCTGGCATGGAGAGGGAAAACCACGTACGAACTAAGGCCAGAGGGCAGGTCGCAGGCAGTTCCGTTAGAATGGGGCCAGATACCCTAGCGGGAAGGCAGCCGGTCGGTACTCCCTGAGTGCCATGCCAGCGGTAACCATGGACAACGCGCGTGGCCTCTCAGACTTCACAAAATTCCCAAACTTTGCATTTGTATAACACCCTTTCTGGCACGGTTGAGCCGCTGTACGCGGCGGATGGTGAGCATGTCCGCTTCTACTGTTGCGGACCAACCGTGTATGACTACGGCCACATCGGTAACTTCCGGACGTTTTTGCATGTGGATGTGCTGCGGCGCGCCATGCGACTGTTTGGGCTAGCGCAGAAACATGTGATGAACATCACGGATGTGGATGACAAAATCATTCGCAACGCAGGAGCGGCAGGGCTGCCGATTCGCGAATATAGCACCAAGTATGAGGGTGCTTTTTTCGAGGATATGGAGGCCCTGGGCGTGGAGCGGCCCGAGGTGATCGCGCGTGCGACCGAAAATATCGCCGCCATGGTTGAGCTGATCGAGCGGTTGGCGGCACAGGACATTGCGTATCAAGCCGAGGACGGCAGCTGGTACTTTCGCATTGCGAGAGATGCCGGCTACGGGAAGTTATCGAAGAAAGACCTTGAAGGCATCGAGGATGGTGCGCGCATTGCCGCCGATGAGTATGAGAAAGATGCGGTCCGCGATTTTGCGCTGTGGAAGGCTAGTAAGCCTGGGGAAACCAGTTGGCCGACGCCGCTAGGAGAGGGGCGGCCGGGGTGGCATATTGAGTGCTCGGCGATGGCGATGAAGTATCTGGGGACCAGCTTTGACCTGCATGCCGGGGGTGAGGACCTGATGTTTCCTCACCACGAGAATGAGATTGCGCAATCGGAGTCCGTGACACACGAGACCTTTGCGCGGCATTGGTTCCATGTGAGATTTTTGCTGGTCGAAGGTCGCAAGATGTCGAAATCGGAGGGCAACTTCTATACACTACGGGACTTACTGCTCAAAGGCTATAAGGCCTCAGCCATCCGGTTTTTATTGCTTAGTGTGCCGTATCGGCACCAGTTGAACTTTACCTTTGAGGGGTTACGTGAATCGACAGGTGCTGTTGAGCGGCTGAGGACCTTTACACAACGGCTGCGTGAGGGCAAATGGCCTGAGATAGGAGAAACTTCCACAATTTCGGGGCTTGAGAGTGAGACAAGGCTAGCAGAGAGCGCGGACGATATATCTATAAAAGACGTGATTACGAAAGGCGACCAGGCGTTTATGGCTGCCCTTGCGAACGATCTTAATACGGCGGAGGCGCGTGCGGCTATGTTCGAAGTGGTGCGCGCGGCAAACATCGCCGCAGATCACGGTAAGCTCACCAAGCGCGACGTTGACGCTACCCTTGTCTTGCTGGAGCGTTTTGACTCTATCTTTGCCGTGATCGAAGACCATGACGCCGAGCTAACGCGTGCGGCGCTGCAATGGGCCGAGACCGAGGGCCGGCTGGAGCAAGCCGATCCCGAGGTGGTCGCCAAGTTCGCAAACGCCGGGCCATCAGACAGTGAAATCGACGGGCTGCTGGCCGAACGCACGCAAGCCAAGCGCCAACGCAACTTCGCCCGCGCAGATGCGATCCGCAATGAGCTGGCAGCTAAGGGAATCTTGATTGAAGACGGCAAAGATGGGGTGCGGTGGCGAAGGAAATAAATTGTTTTGAATTGCGTTCGGTCGACCATACCCGCTAGATGGGGAGTACAGGCGAGAGTTCGCGCGATCTGTCTAGCAGTTCACTGGGTTGCGGTGTAAATCTTCGTCTATGCTGCTGTACACTGCGGCATGATCATGTCTGATTTCTTTTCCGTCTCCACCCTTGTGTCAACAACAACCGTCCTGATTGCAGTTACAACTGTTTATTGGGGCAGTTTCAGATCAGCCGCAAGGTGCGCTGAAGTTAGTAAACGAGAAAGAGACGACCTCGAACGAGAGAAAATGATTTTGGAGTTTAGACTTTCTCTAACCATGGATCCTGTCAAGCAGGAGCGCTTAAGGCGGACTGCAGCGAAAGCAGTAAGTAAAATCGCTGAAGTCGCGCAAAGAGAAAGGGTTCGTATCAATTGGCCGGCAAGAACTAGGCAAACGATCATCGAACAAAAATTGATGTTTAAACTCAATTGGTCCAGGCAATTTACATTGACACAGAAGCTTGACTGGACATTTTGTAAAGGCATGGCTGTTATAGTCGGCTTTAATGCCTGGCTCCTAACTGTTTTCCTTGTTTCTGTCGTTCGCTACAGCTATGGGCCAATCCCATTCCTGCTATTGCTTCTGTGTACTGTAATGCTCCTGTGGCTCTTTCTCGAGCTTAATATAGGAGCAGCGCGGGTAAAGCTTCCTCCGAAACCGAAAAGCTTGTTGTGATGCGACGCTGCACCTCATTCGTTGCGGACTGCCAGCAGGCTTCGCCTAATTGCGATCGGTGCGGGATCCTTTTATACGCACTGCCTGTAAAGGTTTTATACGAAAGCTTTGGCGCTCTTTCGACTAGCCCTTGCCGTCCTGGTGCAGCCCATGGATGAACTCTTTGCGCAGAGCGACACGGTGTGGGATAAGAGCTACCCCGTGTTTGCCGCGCCGATGTTAACCTTTAAGGTCGGCGATAGCGCTTTGCACGTGCATCCATGTTCCGGCTGCCATGCCGTGCGTGTTCACATCGCGGCCGTGGGCGCCAAATTTTCCCGATACACTTTGACGAAGGGCAAAGTGGTAATCAGGTGTGCCCTTTCGCTCAAGCAGAAGCCGCGCCTTGGCTTTTCATGGGGGCTGGAACAGCTCTCGCCGCTTGGTGATGGAAGTTGAGACGCTGCCCAGCGGTGTCCTTAAACGTATGCATCAAGCTGGACGGCGGTGGCGCGCCGCTCCGAATTTATGCCAGCGACGGCAGGACACGGCTGAGCCGGTCTTAGGAAAGCGCCGCCGGCAAGGAGGCCGGGAGGGGTACGCGCTGGCCGTCCGGGGTGATTTCATTGGATTCGACGCGAAATGAGGTGAGATTGGCGACGCCGAAGCTGGTGGTGAGGGCGACATCGGCGGCGTCGCGGCCGGTAGCCATGAGGATGCGGCCAAGGCGCGGGGTGTTGTGGCGAGCGTCCATGTCCCACCAGCGACCGTCGAGCCAGACCTGGTACCAGGCGGAGAAGTCGCCGGGGCCTCCCGCGGGAATGCGGATATCGCCGAGGTAGCCGGTTACGTAACGCGTGGGCAGGTTCATGCAGCGGGTGAGCGTGATGGCGAGGTGCTGGAAGTCACGGCAAACGCCGATACGCTCCGTGAAGACGTCAAGGGCGGTTTTGGTAGGGCGGGCAGTTTTGTAATCAAAGTGGATTTTATCGTGCACCCAATCACGGATCGCGGCGGCGCGGTCCCAGCCGGGCGCGAGGTGACCGAAGAGATCCTGCGCTATGGGGACGAACTGGTCGACCTGGCAATACCGGCTGGCAAGAAGAAATTGCAAGGTTTCAGAGGGTAACTGCTCGACGGGTAGCTGCGTCAGCCCAATGTTTTGCGGGTCTGCAACGGCGTCGATGTCGACGGTGTTAGAGCCGGTAAGGCGCAAGTTGCCGGCGGGGGCTAGGAATCGGGAACAGTGATTCCCAAAGCTGTCCTGATAATGCTGGACGGGCAGCGCGGTGGCGGCGGTCGCGAGGTTCGGCGCCGAGGAGATCGCTTCGGCGGTGAAGTGCTCGGGACGGCACAAGCGGGATTCCAGGGAAGGATGAAGGTGCAGCAGCGCGACAAAGGGGGTGGGCGCCGGAAGCTGGAAGTGAATGTCGTACTCTGAATGAATCAGCATGGAATTTTCCACATAGTACCTAAAGGTGGCAGCGCGTGCGTACTTTTCGGGTTTCTTCGGGGAGTTTCGGCAATTTCGGGCTGCCCTGGCAAGAGGTGTTCTAAAACGCTACAGGGCGGGTCGAAAAGCACGAAGGATAATACCAATGGGGGATTACCAATCGGGCCATGGGTAAGGCGAAGATTACACGAACGTACTCTATCCTTTTTCGCTCTTTTCGTTGATAAGAGGTGAAGGGAACTGACGCAGTACGAAACCAGTATGCAAGCGAGAGATCGGTATGGGAGCTGAATCCATTCTGCTGTTGGGCATTGTCATGATGACCTGCGGAAGTGCGACCCTGCTGCTCGTGCGCTGGACTAGCCCCAAGTTGTTGGGGGTTGGTTTTTTGAGTGCGGCGTTTGCTGCATGTGCTGTAGGCGCAGGGCTTATGCTGTGCTTCCGTTTGCCCCTGCTCGCGATTCTGGGCGCCGATCTCGCCTTTTTATCTTCTTTTGTGCTGCTGCACATTGCGGTGTTACGGACAGCCCGGGTGCCGCTTGTGCAGATTTGGCATGGTGGGGCGCTCTTGAGCGTGCAAGCGGTGGTCGATTGTTTGCTGTTGAAAGGGTATGTCACTACGCATCAGCGAGTGATCTCGCTAGGGATCCTGTTTGCGATGCAAAGTGCAACGACGGTACGTGTGCTTTGGAATTTGGCCAAGGGCGATGTGCGCGCCCCGGCCCTGTTCAGTGTGGTTTTATTGACGGCATTTGGAGGGTTCAGCCTTGTGCGCAGTGGCTTGGAAAGTGTGCCTCTGCATGGTGCGGCGCTTGACCGTGTTTTGGATCTCGCAGGCTTTTCAGTATTTCTAGCAGTAGCTTTGGGAGTGGCTTTCGGATTTTTCTGGATGACCAACGCCATGCTGACCGAAGAAGCGGAGCACATGGCGAGCACGGACCCGCTAACGCGACTGTATAACCGGCGCGTGTTTCTGAAGTGGTGTGAAAAAGAGCTTTGGCGCACGCAACGCTCCAGCTTGCCTTTTTCGCTGCTGATGGTCGATTTGGATCATTTCAAGCGAGTAAACGACGTTTTTGGTCACCAGGTGGGGGACGAGGTGCTGTGCGCGGCGGTAGAGAAGATGCAGGATTCGGTACGGGGTATCGACGTGCTTTGCCGGTGGGGTGGTGAAGAGTTCGCCGTGCTGCTGCCAAATGCTTCGGCAGATGCCACGCGTCTTGTAGCGGAGAGGATTCGCGAAAACATGCAAAAGATCCTTGTTCCGCCTAATCCGCGACCCGAGGAGCAGGACGAGATATTCGCTTTGACGGCCAGTATCGGAACAGCGACCTACCGAAGCGCGCACGATGATGTAGCAGGCATGCTGTTACGCGCAGACCGAGCGCTTTATGCGGCGAAGCATGCTGGCAGAAATCGGGTGCTCGTCGCTGTGTAATCAACGGTTAAGTAGGAAGTAGGAAGTAGGAAGTAGGAAGTAGGAAGTAGGAGTAGGAAGTAGGGAAAAGGAAATAGTATCTGGAAGGGTTTGTAGGAATTTTCCTTCGGCTGTAGTCCTGGGTCGGCAAAACAGCAGATTCCTTTCGGGAATGACAACCAGAAAACCAAGGCAGCAACTGTACCTGGAAGAGAAAGCTTTAGGAGTAATGGGTTGATACGAGAAAAGAGCGAGCCTAAGCTCGCTCTCGAGGTGGATCATCCTGTGAGGTGTTTACTGGGCGGCGAGTTCCGCTTGAGCGCCTGCTTTGAGGGCTTCGGCTTTGTCGGTGCGCTCCCAGGTGAAGGCATCGCCTTGGCGTCCGAAATGACCGTAGGCTGCGGTGTTTTTAAAGATGGGCCGGCGCAGGTTAAGGCTCTCGATAATGCCTTTGGGGGTGAGTTTGAAGTTTTCACGGACAAGCTCGATGAGCCGAGTCTCGGACGCTTTGCCTGTGCTGAAGGTGTCAATGCGGATGCTAACCGGCTCGGCGACGCCGATGGCGTAAGCGAGCTGCACCTCGCAGCGGCTTGCAAGGCCGGAGGCGACGATATTTTTGGCGATGTAGCGGGCCATGTACGCAGCAGAACGATCGACTTTGGTGGCATCCTTGCCGGAAAAGGCGCCGCCGCCATGCCGGCCCATACCGCCGTAGGTATCGACGATGATCTTGCGGCCAGTCAGGCCGGAGTCGCCCATGGGACCGCCAATGACGAAACGGCCGGTCGGATTGATGTGATATTTGGTGTTTTCGTCAAGCAGATCGGCTGGAATGACGGCTTCAATGACGTGCTCTTGGATCTCGGCACGAAGTTGATCATTACCGATCTCTTCGGCGTGTTGGGTGGAGATCACGACGGCGTCGACGCGCACCGGTTTGGCGCTGTTGTCGTACTCCACGGTGACCTGGCTTTTGCCGTCCGGGCGCAGGTAGGGCATTTTGCCGGATTTACGGACCTCGCTGAGTTTTTCGGCCAGCTTGTGCGCGAGCGAGATCGCCGTGGGCATGAGCTCGGGCGTTTCGTTGGTGGCGTAGCCAAACATCATGCCCTGATCGCCGGCACCGCCGGTATCGACACCTTGAGCGATGTCGGGCGACTGTTTATTGATGGCGGAGATCACCGAGCAGGTGTTGCAGTCAAAGCCTTTTTGGGCGTCGTCATACCCGATGGCGCGCACGGTGTCGCGCACCAAGGTTTGGATGTCGAGATGGGCTTTGCTGGTGATTTCGCCTGCCACCACCACAAGCCCGGTGCAGGTCAGCGTTTCGCAAGCCACGCGGCTCATAGGATCTTCGCGCAAGCAGGCATCCAGAATGGCATCGGAGATCTGATCGGCGATCTTATCGGGATGGCCTTCCGTAACGCTTTCGCTGGTGAAAAGATGGCGGTCGATGGTGGACAAAGGGAGTACTCCTGGCATGGGATAGCCGGACCCGCCCGGCTTTCCCGGACGCCCGACGACCGAAGCTCGCCGCTGCATGCAGGCCGAGTCCGGTCCGTTCCGGACGCCGGATCGGCGAACGGAACAGCGCTTATTTTACCCCGTACCGTTGCAGCGCATAGGAGAGGGGGCCAGTTCGCCTAGGAACGTTGACCGGAGATGGCTGGCGACGCTGGGTGTGAGCGAAATCCTGTCTTTGGTTGGATGATGTAGTGCCATGCGGCAAAGGCCAGCGCGAGAAAAAGGAGCAGCATCGCAAGCACGGCCCACCAGCGATTACGGACCGGCGGCATGGATTCCAGCCGTGTACGGTGCACGTTTTCGGCGAACTGGGAAAGGTCGAGTTCGGTACCTTCGAGGCCACCCTCCGCGGTGAAGCGGGCGACCCAGGCCTCGCCGTCCAACCCTAGGTGGCGGCAGTAGCTGCGGAGGATGCCTTTTCGCAGAACACCGCCGGGAAGCTCGTCGACCAGATCGGCTTCGAGGGACTGGAGGTGCCGGACGGAGAACTTCGTGCCGCGAGCGACCTCTTCCAGAGCCACCCCGCGCCGTTCGCGTTCGCGGCGGAGATCCCGGCCAACACGCAGCGGCGTTTCGTCTTCCGGTGTGAGGTGGATCGGTTCTATGTCCCGTCGGACAGCGCTGCTTCCGTTCATGTTTCGCACCGTAACTGCAATGGCCGATTTCCTGGCTGTTCAAACTCTGGATGCACGGAGGGCCGAAGCCGTTTCCCGAATCTTGCTGCGGTAGCGGAGCCGCGCGCAGAGCCGAGTACAGGATGTCATGGGTGGGTACGTGGATGCGATGAGCTTTGGGCTTCGCATCCAGGACGTTACTGCGCCTCGGTATGGGGGCTTGTTCTCTTCTCCTATCCGTCGTACAGCGGCAAGAACCGCGGCGCAATCCCCCAAAGGTGGTATGCGGTACCCGGGGCGCCGGCGAAGGCTTGCCCGCGAGGGAGCGCCGCGAGAGACTGAAGCCGTGCGCATTCTGCTTCCGGTCCGCCTTCCCCTCGGCAAAAGCCTGGTCGCGGCCAGCGTTTTGGCCCTGGTGCAAGCCCTAGAACGGACGGACCCGGCATATACCCTGCTGGTTTTTTGTTTTCTGCTGTTGAGCGTGCTCGCTTTTAACACCGCGCGCGGGTTTACCCGACCTTCGGGCGCTTATATCTTCTTCTTTTCACTGCTGGTGGTGGATGTCGGCACGGTGTACAAGGCGCTCCTGGGGCAGCCCGCACAAAGCAATCTGCAAGCGCCCACCCAGATGATGGGCGTGTATGTGGTGGCCATGCTGGGTATGCTGCTGGCGGCGTTTGTGAGCCGCAACGTAGCCACCTCCAAGGATGGCGTTGCAGGGATGCTGCGTCTGCGCACGATCGACTACGATAGCGCGGCGATAGGCTGCTTTGTGCTTTTTCTCATTCTGTGGAGCTCGGCGTTTCTATTTTCAACGGCGCCGGGCAGCCTGCTCAAGGCGTTAACGCAGGTGAACCAGTTTTTGCCCCTGAGCACCATGCTGGGCACAATTGCGGCAGTGCGCGCCAGCGGCGGGCGCCGAAGCACCTCGTGGTTCACGCTAGTGGTCCTGCTGTACTCCTTTTACCTGGGCACGACGGCGTTCAGTAAGCAGGGTATGTTCACGCCGCTCGCCTGCTGGCTAATCGGGATTGCTTGGACGCGGTACTCGTTGCGGCTGTACCAGATTGCGCTGCTGATCGCGTTTGCCGTCCTGGCGCAGCAGGTTTTGGTGCCGCTGGCGGGCATCGGCCGCGACGAGATGGTGACCGGCACGGCCGATGAGCGCGAACGGATCGTCGAGCACCACCTGACGCACATCCACGAGCTGCACGAGCTCGAGGCCGAGCACTCCATTGCCGGCGATCCGGGCCTGTACTACGGGACGCCGCAGGGGATCTTCGACCGTTTGACTATGATGCCGAACGATGCACAGCTCATGGAGTTTACCTCGCAGGGTCACCTGTTCGGCTACCTTGCGGTGCGAGCGTACTTTGAAAATTGGGTGCCACACATCATTGATCCACACAAGCTGGAAGGGGTGAGTGTGGGCGGCAACACGTATGCCCACGAGATGGGTCAGCTGGCCGACGAGGACACAACGACGGGCATCTCGTACAGCCCCGCAGCCGAGGCGTTTCACATCGACGGCTGGCGTGGGGTGGCGCTGCTGATGCCAGGGGTCATGATCCTGCTCTTTGTGGTGACGGATGCGATTAGCGGCGATCTGCGGGTGCAGCCCTGGGGCATGCTGCCGATGCTGATCTTTGCGCATTATGCGCCGGAGGCGTTGCTGGGCGGAGCGATTTATTGGACGTTCACAGGCAATCTTGGGCTGATCTTTGCCATTGTGTGCTGCGGGTACGTGACGCCGCTGCTGGGTTTGCTGCTGCGGGGCGAGCGCCGCGTGCGCGGTTTTGTAGCACCCGCACAGATGCTCGGTCAGGCGGAGGACTTGGCAGGGCCGGAGGGCGCCTAGCCTTCAAGAGAGCGCTTAGCTTTACAAAGGCGCTTAGCGACAGGGAGGTATGCTGAAGAGGTTGCGAGACCTCCTCGCGACAGACCGGATGGCATGAACAAGCTCGTATTTGGAAATCTCGTATACCGGCCGCTGCGGTCGGCCATCAGTGCGCTGGCGGTGGCGATTGAGGTCGTGATGATCTTGTCGATCGCGGCGATCATGTTTGGTATTTTGAACGGCAGCCGGACGCAGCAGTCCGGCATCGGCATGGATATGGTGGTGCATCCGGGCGCGAGCACGGCCCTGATGAACACCTCGGCGGCGGCGGCCGATGTGCGCGTGGCAGACGTGCTGCGCGGGCTGCCGCATGTGCAGGTGGCAGCGCCGGTAAACATCAAGTTGACGCTGGGCAGCTCGGTGGAGAACATCTTCGGCATCGATTACGCGTCGTATAACGCGCTGAGGCCGTTTGTTTTCTTGCAGGGTGGGCCGTTTCGGCAGCCGTTCGATGTCATCATCGATGATTACCAAGCGGCTGCGGGGAAGAAGTTGAAGCTGGGCGATCCGGTCAAGGTACTCAACCACACGTTTATGGTGTGCGGCATTGTGCAGCACGGCAAGGGTAGCCGAAAGTTTATCCCGCTGGAGACCATGGACGCGCTGGACGGCAATCGCGGCAAGGCATCAGCGTTTTATCTGCGGACAGAGGATCCACCGCAGTTTCAGAACGCGGTGCGGCAGGAGATTGTGCACACGGAGGGGCTGGAGGACTGGAGTGTGCAGACGCTGGAGGAGTTGCTCTCGTCGCTGACGCCGGAGCACATCCCGGCCTTCAACATTGGGCTGAATGTGGTGATCGGCATCGCGACGGTGATTGGGTTTTTGGTGATCTTCCAGTCGATGTATACGGCAGTGATGGAGCGGACGCGGGAGATCGGGATCCTGAAGAGCATGGGCGCGGGGCCCGGCACGATCGTGTCGGTGGTGCTGCAAGAGACGGGGCTATTGGCGGTGGCGGGCGTGGTGTTGGGCGTGCTGGCGACGCTGCTGCTCCGATCTGTGCTCCATGCGCGGTTTCCGACGCTGAGCTTTGAGGTGACAGCACGCTGGATCGGGATCGCCAGCAGCTTGGCGCTGGTGGGAGCATTTTTTGGCGCGCTGTACCCGGCTGTGAAGGCGGCGCGCAAAGACCCGATTGAAGCCCTGGCGTATGAGTAAGACAGGGCCGAGGCGCCTGCCCGGGGCATGGGTGAGGGATCTTGCGTTGGCCACGTGCTGAGCCCAACGCGGCCACCCATGGGCGAGTGCTGCGGTTGAATGGGCTGCGGGGCGTGGCGTTTCTAGCGGTGTATTTGAAGCTGCCGGCGCTTCGCTTCCTGGGCGCGATCAGTTATACGATGTATCTGGTGCACGAACTGGCGCTGGCTTGGGTGGGGTGCTTTGTGCCCAGCCGTGCGGGCGTTGCGGTGGCGAGCCTCTTCTCGTGGTGGGGTATGCCAGCCTGTCCTGGTTCGTGAGGGAACGGCCGCTGATCGCTTTGGCCGCACGGCGGCAGGCTCCCGCTCGTTGAGCCGACCGAAGGTGCGCTTTCCCCCAACCTTCGGGGGCGGACTGGCCTATGAAACTGACAGTGCTTGAACCCGAAGCTTCCCCGGCTGCCGCCTCCCCCGCTCGCGGAACTGGGTGGGAGCAGGTGATACGGCTGGTGCTGCTCGTGTCGGCGCTGGTTTTGTTTGCGCTGCATTTTTTGCATTTGAAGGCGGATTTTCCGAATAACTCGCCATGGATGGATTGGTCGAAGTACACCGACGAGGGGTGGTACGGCGATGCGGCGATCCGGCATTTTCTGTTTGGGCATTGGCGATTTCCCGGGGACTTCAACGCGGCGGTAGCGCTACCGGTGTGGCCGCTGATCGAGGCCGCGATGTTTCGGTTTACGGGAGTTTCGGTGTCGGCAGTGCGAGCGTTAACGCTGGTGGTGTTTGCGGTGATGTTGGGGGCGCTGTACCGGATACTGGAGCGGTTTCCTCGGGTGGACCGGGCGACGGGGGAGCAGTCGCTGGCGGCGCCGCTACTGATGCTGCTGCTGTGCGCGAGCCCCTTCTTTTATGTGTTTGAGCGGATGGCGATCTTGGAGCCGCTGCTGGGCACGTTGACGGCGATGGCGCTGCTGGCGGCCTCGGCGGCAGCGCCGTGGCCCGAGCGGGCGAGGCTGGGGCGGTGGCCGGTGGTGTGG
>CAXTTZ010000055.1:0-14830 GCA_964247325.1 uncultured Acidobacteriaceae bacterium
GGCGGCGGAGGCAACGATTACGTGCATGCTGGTGCCGCGGCCGCGCAAGACGGCGGCTGTAAGCGAGCCGGCTGCGGGCGAAACGGCCACGGCGCAGGCGCCGCAGTAGGGCGGTATGGCGAGCGCGCAGGAGGGGCAAGCAGGGCCGCAAAGCTCGCCGGGCGTCGACGCGCTGGCGGTGGTGATGCCGGGCGCGGTGGTGCCGGCGAGCTGCACGGTGGGGCCGTTCTGCACGGTGGGCGCCGAGGTGGTACTAGGCGAGGACTGCACCTTGGTGTCGCATGCAGTGGTGGAGGGGCGGACGACCCTGGGCGAGGGGGTGGTGGTGCACCCGTTTGCGGCCGTCGGGGTGAGCCCGCAGGATTTGAAGTACCGGGGCGAGCCGACGCGCTGCGAGATCGGCGCGCGCACGGTGATTCGGGAGTCGGTGACGATCTCGCGCGGCACGGCCGGCGGCGGCGGCGTAACGAGGGTGGGGCACGATTGCCTAATCATGGCCTACGCCCACGTGGGCCACGACTCGCAGATTGGCGATGGCGTGATCTTAGCCAACGGCGCGACGCTGGCCGGCCACGTGACGGTGGAGGACTATGCCGTAGTGGGCGCGTTGAATCCTGTGCACCAGCATTGCACGATCGGGCGATACGCGTTTATCGGCGGCGGCACCACCATCACGCAGGATGTGCTGCCGTATTCGTTGACCAGCGTGCGGCGGGAGAACCGGGCGTTTGGGTTGAACAAGATCGGCTTGGAGCGGCGCGGGTTTTCGGCGGAAGAGATGCAGCAGCTGCGCGCGGCCTACAGGCTGCTGCAGGTGTCGCACCTGAACACGACGCAGGCGCTGGAGGCCATACGCGCCAAGGTGCGGAGTGGGGAATTTGGCGAGCGGGTAGCGTATCTGGCAGAGTTCATCGGGCGCAGCGAGCGGGGTGTGATTAAGTAACCCTGTTTATCTCTGTATGGATATACTAGAAACCAAGCCGCTTGTGTTTCTGGGCGATTCGAAGAAAGCGCTTCTTGCTTTTCCGGCTGCAGCTCGCCGCAAAGTTGGATTCCAGATGCGCCAGATTCAAGAAGGAGAGCAGCCTTCGGATTCGAAGCTGTTACCGTCGGTCGGCGTAGGCGTTGAAGAGATACGAGTATGGGTAGAGTCAGGGACGTACCGGGTGTTGTATCTCGCGCGAAGGCCGGAAGCGGTGTACGTGCTGCACGCCTTTCAGAAGAAGACGCAAGCCACAAGAGAGAGCGACCTCAACCTGGCGCGCAAACGGTTGGCAAGCCTTTAGTCTTTGCGGGCGTAAAAGGGGAGCCGGAGTATGAAGAGTTCGCTTCGGTTTGGGATGCCTTAGGATTTACGGAACAAGAAGCTGCGAATCTTGAAGCACGTTCCGTTCTGATGATGGAGATTAAAAATATCTTTTGCGAGCAGGGTTGGACTCAGGCGGAGGCGGCGAAACGATGCGGCGTTACCCAACCTCGCATCAGCGATCTGTTTCGAGGCAACATTGATAAATTTTCGCTGGATGCCCTGGTAAATATGGCGGCTTCGCTTGGGCGTCGTGTGCACATCACGCTTGAAGCTGCTTGAGCAACCAGGTGCGTAATTTCGGTTTGATTGCGGGCAATGGGCGGTTTCCGTTTTTGCTGTTGGAGGCGGCGCGGGCGCGGGGACTGCGAGTGGTAGTTGCGGCGATCCGGGAAGAGACTGAGCCGGAGATGGAGGAGTGGGCTGCGCGCGATCCGGAGGGGGTGCGGGTCTTTTGGCTGTCGCTGGGGGAGTTGTCGCGGCTGATCGAGACGTTTCAGCGCGAGGGTGTGCGCGAGGCGGTGATGGCCGGCCAGGTGAAGCACAAGCAGATCTTCTCGAGTATCCGGCCGGATTGGCGTTTGGCGAAACTACTGCTGAACCTGCGCACGCGCAACACAGACATGCTGCTAGGGGCGGTGGCGAAGGTGCTGGAGGACGAAGGCATACGGCTGATGTCGTCGACGGCGTTTTTAGAGCCAATGCTGGCGCCGGCGGGGGTGTTGACGGCGCGGGCGCCGGATGCGGGTGAGATCGAGGACATCACGTACGGGTTGCGGGTCGCGCGGGGCGTTGCGGGGTTCGATCTGGGGCAGACGGTTGTGATCGCGGCGGGGGCATGCGTGGCCGTGGAGGCGATGGAGGGCACCGATGCGACCATTGCACGGGCAGGCGAGCTGATACGCGGCATGGCGGACGAGGCGAGTACGCTTTCGCGGCGATTGACGGTGGTGAAGGTAGCCAAGCCGCAGCAGGATATGCGCTTTGACGTGCCGATTGTGGGCCTGCCGACGGTGGAGGCGATGCGCGCGGCCGGGGCGAGCTGCTTGTGTGTCGAGGCGGGGCGGACCTTGCTCTTTGACCGCGAAGGCATGGTGCGCGCGGCGGATGCGGCAGGGATGACGATCGTGGGGCTGGGACAGGGTGAGGCGGGCTGAGTGCGCGGTGGTGGCGAGCAGCGTAGGATGATTTCAGTGGCGTTTGCGGCCCATGGTGGGGCCGGCGCTTCGGAGGTTTTGACGATGTTTACCAAGACGATTCGAGCCTTTGCCGCCGGCGTGGCTGCCGTCGCGTTTTCTGTCCCTGCCCTGGCGGTGGATATGCCGCCGGTGGGCAGCGTGGCGCCGAGCTTTACATTGCCCTCGCAGGAGGGCACGCCTGTGAGCCTGAACGAGTACAAGGGCAAGTGGGTGGTGCTGTATTTCTATCCCAAGGATCAAACCTCAGGCTGCTCGCTGGAGGCGCATAACTTTCAGCGCGATTTGCCAAAGTACCAGGCGCTGAACGCGGTGGTGCTGGGCGTGTCACTGGATACGGTGGACAGTCACAAGCAGTGGTGCACGAAGGACTCGTTTACCTTCAAGATGCTTGCCGACCCGGAGCACAAGGTGGTCGATGAGTACGGCGTGCCGCTGATGAGCCATGCCGGAGCGAACTATGCCTCGCGCGACACGTTCTTGATTTCACCCGATGGCAAGATCATGAAGGTGTGGCAGGTGAAGGACATCGCCGGGCATAGCGCCGAGGTGCTGACCGCGCTGCAAGCGATGAAGTAAGATGGACACGCCCGAGCGTCTTTGCTCCTTGGGGACGAAGCGCTCAAGCATGGGCTGTGCGCAGTAGATTAGCGCGGTGTCTTTTTGGCCGCCGTCTTTTTGGTGGGTGTTGATTTCTTGGCCGCCGCCTTCTTGATGGTGGTTTTGCCGGCAGCGGATTTGGTGCCCGTCTTCTTGGCTCCGGCGGACTTGGTTCCAGTAGATTTCGCTCCGGTGGACTTGGGCGCGGACGACTTTGCGGCCGTTCCCTTTCGCGCTGCTGCGGTTTTGAGGGTTGCTTTGGCGGTGGTCTTAGCCGCTGTCTTCTTTTGAGCGGATTTGGTGGCCGCAGCTTTCACCGTGGATTTCTTGACCGTGGCTTTTTTCACTGCGGTCTTTGTGGCGGCTGTTTTCTTGGTTGCCAAAGTTCTACCTCGCGTGGTGGTTTGTTTGCTGCCGGAGCCCTTAATGTTTGCTGGCTTTGTAGGGAACCTTCCGCGCTTGGACGCAGAGGATTTTGCGGCGGCGCCTGAAAGTTTGGTGGCGAGGCCTTGCCCGCCACCCTTCGCTGCAATTTTTTTACCGGGCGCCTTTTTCGCGGCAGGGCCTTTGGCGGCAAATTTCTTTGCCGCAGCCTTTGCCGGGGGAGGCTCTTTGGCTGGCGTCTTCTTGCCTGGAGCTTTTTTGCCTGGCGTCTTTTTGCCTGGAGTTTTTTTGCCTGGTGCTTTTTTCGCCACCTTGGGTGCGCTCGGGGGTGGATCGTCGTCGTCGGTATCGTCGCCGAGATCCAGGTCTTCTTCGCCTAGCTCTTCTTCATCGTCGTCCGCCTCGCCGGCGTCGGCTGGGTGGGGATCGTTAGCGGCTTTGGCCGAGGCGCGGAGCGACTCACCTACGTTGGGCTGCGCTTCGTTCGGCGTGGCCTGCTCGGACATAGCGTAGGGCGGATCGAAGTCTTCGAGCGGATCGGTGGTGATGGCCTCCGCTACGATGTCTTCGGGGTGGTTGTCGCTGCGCGCGGGCGACATCCCATCGTTGAGGTACGCCGCAGTGGAGTCCGGTCCAGCACTAAACTCTTCTTCCTCGTCGTCCTCATCAGGCTCGTTGTCGATGTCATCGTCGCCCTCCTCACCGTCGAGATCGTCGTCCTCGTCGTCCTCATCGAGGTCGTCCTCTTCCTCGTCCTCATCGTCGAGGTCGTCGTCTTCATCCTCTTCGTCTGCAGTTGCGGCGGCGTAGAGCTTCCATGTCTCTTCGTCGAACATCGTCTCGTCTCCCCTTCACGCGTGAGCCTTGCGGCCGCTTCTCGCTTCGCTTGCAGGATCGTATTTCGAGCTTGAACAAGCCTCTGCGAAGAAGAAGTAGCCTCCATGTGTACGCTGCGGCTGAGCAAATAGCAAGCACTCTTTTTGGGGCACTTCATTTGTTGTACACGAGCGCGTATGCGTTGCACAGCAGCGCTGCGCCAAGCATAAAAGACAGAGATGACCACGTGGGTTCCTGGAGGTGTTGTGGCGCCACCTGCGGAATACAGAACCTTCGCTACGCTCAGAATGACGGCCTAAGCAAGGAACTACGCGCTCAGGATGACGGCCGAAGTAGCGCAACTACACAGGAAAACAAACCGATCTAACGGTGGTGCTTGTGGGTGGAGGCGCTGCTCCCATGCGTTCTGCCGGCGTGCGAAGCCGGACTGTGTGCGCTGCTGCGGCGGCTGCGCCCACCGCGCGCTGCTGGGGCTAAGCGTACAGGCTCGGCCACATAAAGGGTGCGGCCAGGGCGCAGATTGCTGCTGCTGTTCCAATCGCGCAACTGTTCCAAGCTGACGTTGAAGCGGTCGGCGACGGTGACGAGCGTGTCGCCACGACGCATAGTGTAGCGCTGCTGATGCGGCGCCGCCGCTTGGATGGGGATGATGAGTTCGTCGCCGGGCGTCATGGGCTGCGTGGGCGTGATCTCGTTGTAGGACGCGACGGTTTCAGGGTTGGCGTGCAAGGAAGTGGCGATGCCTTCGAGCGTTTCGTTGGTCTTGACGACATGGAAGCGCCAAGCGGTGCGATCTTCTTCGGGAATGTCTTTGAGGCGTGTGAGGAAGGCGTCTTTGGTGCCGGGAGGAAGGTGGAGGTCGAAGTCGATGTCGCGCGGCGTGGCGAGGCGGAGCAGCGCGGGATTGAGCGTGACGAGCTCGGAGACCGTAGAATCGGTGAGGTCGGCGACGAGATTGAGGCTGATCGCGTTGCTGACTGTGACAGTGTCGTAGATGACCGGCGGGCTGGGCGGCAGGCGGTTGAGGCCGTATTTTTCGGGGTTCTTGGCCATGATGACCGCGGCAAGGATTTGCGGCACATAGGCGCGCGTTTCGGCGGGCATCATATTGCGGCGGTAGAGCTCCCAGTAGTCCGCATAACCGGAGCGGCTAACGATACGCTGAATGTTGCCTGGACCCCAATCGTAAGCGGCCATGGCAAGGTTCCAATCGCCGAACATGCGATAGAGGACCTTGATGTAGCGAGCGTAGGCACGGGTGCTTTTTTCGGGGTCGAAGCGGTAGTCGAAGTAGCCGTTGCGCGTGAGGCCGTACTCGGGCCCAGTGTAGGTCATAAACTGCCACATGCCGCCGGCGCCGGTGCGGGTATTGATGGCCTGTGCTTGAAAGCCGGACTCAGCGACGGCAAGATAGATGAGATCTTGGGGAACGCCTTCTTCGCGCAGCACGTTTTGCATCAGGGTGCGATACCTGCCGAGACGGCCCATGGAGGCGGCCATGTGCGCGCGGAAGCTGTTGGAGGTGGAGAAGATACCGATATAGCCGGCGACCTGGTCGTTGATGACCAGCGGGAGATCGGAGGCGGTGCTGAGCTCACTGTTCAGGCGTGCAACGAGCTCGGGGTTGGGGGCGAAGGTGAGGTCAGTAGCGTTCTCGAGCGGGGCCTCTTCGAGGCGCGGGCTGAAGCCGTTGCCTTGCCGCAGGGCAAGGATCTCGAGCGAGTTGATCTGATCGAGCAGGTGCTCGAACTCTTCGGAAAGCTGCGGATCGTTTTTCAGGTCCATGCCGGACGAGAGCATGGAGTCGACGGCGGTGTCGAAATCGAGGCGCGCGGCGTCGAGCCGGTTGTTGTTGTAGTTGTCGACGCCGGACTGGTAGCTGGCCCGCGCGCGGCGGATGAGGTCCTGCGCCTTTTGCGCTTGCTGCTGCTGGGCAATCTGGGCGGCCGTGGGTTTGGGCGCGGGGGTTAGGGTGGTTTGCGGCGGTGTTTTGGCGGCGGTGCGGAAAGGTGTTTGCGCGCGGGCGCTGCCCACGTAGGCAGCCGTGGGGAACAGCAAAAGGAGGGCACCGAGTACGGGCACAAATCGACGTAATAGCAGCTTGCTTCCGGCAAACACCATCACCCTCCATTGTACGGGCTGGGCGGGGATTCGATGGGGGTTCGGTGGTAGCCTAGAGGTTCGAGGCCCGGTCGCCTCGCGCCAGGGGCGAGCCCCGAACGAGCTAGAAAACGAGTCAGATGGATCCCAAGTACATACGAAATTTCGCGATCATTGCGCACATCGATCACGGCAAATCGACCCTCTCGGACCGCTTGCTGGAGCTGACAGGCTCGCTCACGGCGCGCGAGATGCAGGAACAGGTGTTGGATGCGATGGACCTGGAGCGCGAGCGCGGCATCACGATCAAAGCCCACACGGTGCGCATGATGTATCGCGCGTCGGACGGCCATGATTATCAGCTCAATTTGATCGACACACCGGGGCATGTGGATTTCAGTTATGAGGTGTCGCGTTCGCTGGCCTCATGCGAGGGCGCGCTGCTGGTGGTGGATGCGTCGCAGGGTGTCGAAGCGCAGACGCTGGCCAATGCGTACCTAGCGATCTCGAACGGGCTAGAGATCATTCCGGTGATCAACAAGATCGACCTGCCAAGCGCGGACATTGCGCGCACCAAGGAGATGATCGAAAAGTCGGTGGGGCTGCCGGCCGACGACGCCGTCGCGGTGAGTGCGAAGACGGGGCAGAATGTGGAGCAGATCTTGGAGGCCGTGGTGCACCTGCTGCCACCGCCCAAGGGCGAGGCCGACAAGCCGCTGCAGGCGCTGGTGTTTGATTCGTGGTTCGATGCCTACCGCGGCGTGATTGTGCTGGCGCGCGTGATCAACGGGCGGCTGCGCAAAGGCGACCGAATCAAAATGATGTCAAACGGCCGCATGTTCGACGTGGACTCGCTGGGCGTGATGACGCCGAAGCCGGTGGAGCTGCAGGAGCTTTCGGCGGGCGAGGTGGGGTTCTTTGTCGCGACGATCAAGAACGTGGCGGACACCAAGGTAGGCGACACCATCACGTCGGTGGAGAACCCGGCGACGGACGCGCTGCCGGGGTTCGAAGACATCAAGAGCATGGTGTTTGCGGGGCTCTACACCGTGGATTCGCATGAGCATGGGTTGTTGCGCGATGCCTTGGAAAAGCTGCGGCTGAACGATAGCTCGTTCAACTTCGAGCCGGAGAGTTCGGCGGCGCTAGGGTTTGGCTTTCGTTGCGGCTTTCTGGGGCTGCTGCATTTGGAGATCATTCAGGAGCGGTTGGAGCGCGAGTACAACCTTGACCTGATCACGACGGCGCCGGGCGTGAGGTACAAGATCACGTTGACGGGCGGCGATGTGGTGGAAGTCGATAACCCTTCGCGCTGGCCTGATCCGACCGAGATCGAAACGATTGAGGAGCCAGTGATTACGGCGAAGATCCTCACAAATGAAGAGTATGTTGGTGGCATTTTGAAACTGGTGGAGGACAAGCGCGGGCGGCAGAAAAACTTCGAGTATGTGTCGGAGACGCGCGTGCTGATTACCTATGAGCTGCCGTTAAACGAGATCGTGCTGGACTTTTATGACCGGCTGAAGAGTGTGTCGCGCGGGTATGCGTCGCTGGATTATGCGCTGGCGGGCATGTGGGTTTCGCCGATGGTGAAGATGGACATCTTGGTAAGCGGCGAGCCAGTGGATGCGCTGTCAATCATTGTGCATCGCGACTTTGCGTATGAGCGTGGCAAAGCGCTGGTATCGAAGATGCGCGAGCTGATTCCACGGCAGATGTTTGAGGTGGCAATCCAGGCGGCGATCGGGTCCAAGGTCGTGGCGCGGGAGACGGTGTCGGCGATTCGCAAAAACGTGCTGGCGAAGTGCTATGGCGGCGACATCAGCCGCAAGCGCAAGCTGCTGGAAAAGCAGAAAGAAGGCAAGAAGCGCATGAAGCGGATCGGCAAGGTCGATATTCCGCAGGAGGCGTTCCTGGCGGTGTTGAAGGTAGGCGAGGAATAGCGTCTCCCCCGCTGCGAAGAGGGCAAGGCCAAGAGAATTTTGTCCTCCTCGGCAGCGGGGCAGCGTTTATTTCACGGCGGGTAGGCCGGGTAGGATGGTGGTGCCTTCGGCCTTGACGGCGTCGAGCTGGTTGGGGTCGAGGCCGAGTGCGTAGAGGATCGTGGGCGCGACCTGGGCAGTCGTGGTGGGAGTGGAGATAGTGGAAGGGGCGAGGAAAGGGTTGGAAAGCAACAGCATGACGTTGGTATCGTCGTGCGAGAAGCCGCCGTGCTCTTCGAGTTTTTTGGTGCTGCCGGTGTAGGTGACGCCAACGTTGGGCGTGACGATGATGTCCGGGGTGCGCGGATCCTCGTTGGGCCCGAGGCCAGGGGTGTTGTAGTTGAGCGCCACGGTGGGACCGTAGAAGATTTCACCGAGGCCGATGGCGGCGGCGTTGTCTTCAAGCGTGGTGACGGCCTTCGTGAGACTGGCGCCTTTCTTTAGCCAGAGCAGCGAGATGTCGTCTTCGGTGGGTCCGATGCCGACAGGGTTGGTGGGCGACTCGGACAGCGGCAGCTCGGCCGCAATCAGCGTGGCGGGCGTGGTGCCGTTGCCGGTTTTGCCCGGATGCGCGCTGTAGAGTTTGGGGTCGATGGGCGATTGGCCGTGCTTGGCGGTGACGATAATGAGCGTGTTTTGGAGATTGCCGGAGTCGCGCAGCTGGTTGACCATGTCGCCGATGGAAGCGTCGACGAACTCAATTTCGTGCAGCAGTTCGGCCGAGGGCACGCCGGCCGCGTTGGTATAGCCGCCCGAGGCGACGTTGGCCTGGATCAGCTTTTGGCCGACGCTGACAGCTTGGAAGTTCATGCCGAAGAGTGTGGGGACCTTGGCTGCCGTGCCGTTATGGGTTTTGCCCTGAATTTGGTTGAGGATGGCGTTGACTTTGAGCGCGTCGTAGCACTGAATGTTTTGAAAGCTGTTGGTCCAGGCAGAAAGGTCGGCGCCGGTGTCGCGGACAGTCGCGCACGAGAAGCCGGTGGAGGTTTTTACGCCAGGCAGCGCGATGACATTGGAGTTGATCTCGGGCGAATAATAATCGTTGATCGCACCGCCGGGGCCGGCAATCGAGCTGTAGGAGGGGTGCTTGTCGGACCAGGCCGTGTAGCCGCCGGCGTTATGAATGACGTTGTACACCGTATTGGTGCGGACGAAGTTCCAGGGATACACGGGCGCGCAGCCTTGGGCGGGGTCGCGCGGCAGCTTGGCAGGATCGATAGCCGCGATGCCGCCCTCGGTCAGCGCCGCGCCGGGGGCGCCGCCGTTGAGCTTGGTTTGATCGAGGTCGATGCCTTCTTCGTATTCGGTGGTAGTGCCGGTCGGGATGCCAAAGGGCGTGCAGGGGCCGGCTTGGACGCCGTTGCCGGTGGTTTTGGCGGGGGCGTCGAGCGAGCGGTCGTAGGCGACGTCGTAGTAGACGCCCATGGTGCGCGGGGTCGCGCCGGTGACCAAGGTCATCAGGCCGGGAAAGGAGTCGGAGGGCTTGGTGGTGTGAGCCGCGCTGTAGGCAACGCCGGTTTGGCCGAGGTGAGCGAGGTTGGGACAGTAGGGCTCGCCGCCGTTGACACCCGCGACACCCTGGGTGCAGTTGCGGTAGTCAATGGCGTGCATGCCGTCGATGCTGAGCAGCAGCACGTGCTGGATCGGAGTGTTTGGGACGTTCTGCGCGGCAACGGTGCAGGGACGAGCAAGGCCGGCGGCCGCCATTGCCGCAGCGGCTAAGGCCAAGGTGTGGGACTTCATCACAGGAAAGATCCTCCTCTGAGGGTGATAGACCCTCCTTGTATGAGGTAACGTTACCGTTGTGTGAACGCTGGATGAACTTCCGGAAGGGTGAGTCACACTTGGGGCAGCGGCGCAGCCGCGCCGCGAAGGTAGCGGTTCATGGGCTCGGTAAACCAGCGAGCGACGGCCCAGCCCAACGGCGCGGTGAGCGCGACCATGGCGCAGCACCAAAGGGCGGGGGTGCCCCAATGAGTGCGCAGCAAGAGGTCGGTGCCGACGATGACGATGAACTCGTGGGTGAGGTAGATCTCATAGCTGTGGCGGCCGAACCAGCGCAGGGGCGCAGAGAGCGGGCGAAGTAAGGGCCGAGAGCGGCGGCGCAGGACGCTGCCCAAGAGGAAGAAACAGGCGTCCATCGCAAGCAGACTGTCATCAGTACCGGAACGGCCGATAGGTCGAAGCCAGTGCCAGCGCGGCCAGAAGGCGAAGAGCAGCATCAGCAAGGCGCCGAGCGCTTGCAGAGCAAAGCATATGCCGTGGAGCTTGGCGGAGAGCCGTGGCCTGCGGCGCAGAACAGCGTCAGCGGCTAGTGCGGTGAGGCAGCCCATGGCGATGGCGTCGGTACCGCCGAGATAGGTGTTGTTTTGCCATATCTCGTTGTGCGTCCACACGGTGCGGGCGAAGGGGCCCATGGCGACAAAGGCGAGCATGGAAGCGATAAGTAGCCATGTGCCACGGCGAGAGCGCAGCAGGGTGAGGCAGAGCAAGGGGAAGAAAAGATAGAACAACTCTTCGACGGAGAGCGACCAGAGCACATCCCAGTTGGCGGGCAAATAGCCGTGGGCGGCCTCATACCAGTTCAGGTGAAAGGTGAGCGCGGCGAAGAGGGCGCGGGGCAGTGTGCCGACGGCGGGGCGGATGCGAAAGTCTTCAAAGTGGCCGAGGTGTAGCACGCTAAGCACGGCTAAAAGCGCGAGCAGCAAAGGGGCGATGCGGGCGAAACGGATGCGGTAAAACGTGCGTGGCTGCATGGCGGCGAGCGAGCCGAAGCGGCGCAGTGAGGTAAAGGTGATCAGGAAGCCGGAGATAGCGAAAAAGACCTTTACGCCGTTGCCGCCGTTCCAAAAGAGCAGATGAGAAAGCGGGCGGGGCAGGGTGTCGCCGAGCGGGATGCCGTGGGGGCCGGCGTAGAGAAATCGGATCTTGATATGCAGCAGAACGACGGCCAGGATCGACAGACCGCGTAGAAGGTCGACGCCGTGGAAGCGTGCGGGGGCGGCAGGCGTAGATGCGGGAGGAGGCATGGGGTTATTGTGCGATGGGTTGGGGACGATGAAGCAGACTCCCTTCGGGAATAACAACAAGAAAGGCAAAAGCAAAGGCGAAAGCAGAGGCGAAAGCAGATTCCTTCGCTGCGCTACGGAATGACAACCAGAGAAGCAGGGCAAGGGCGAGAAGCGGAGGTAAAGCAAGGAGCGGGCCAAGGGCGGACGTAGGAAGGGCAAGGGAATGACGGCGGAATGACGACGTGGAGATTGGAGCTGGAAATAGAAACCTAGGTCATCGCCATAGAACACGCTTGCTCGGGGACGGGCGAGGTGGCGCGGTAGGCGGCGAGCCAGTGGTGGAAGCGGGCGCGGGCGGTGCGTTGCAGGGCGGGGTTATGCCAGCTTTGGCCGCAGCAGCTTTCGTTGCGTTGGCGGTAGCGGGCGACGCAGTCCGTGGAGACAGCGACCGGGTGCGTGAGCATGAGCTTGGCGTAGAAGGCTTGGTCGTCGTAAAGGCCGTCGAAGGCGTCGACGAAGCCGCCGAGGGCGCGGGCGATCGCGGTGCGGACGAGCACGGTGCAGGTGCATGGCGTAAGGGTTTCGTCGGCGAGAAACCAGTCGAGGGCCTGCGGCGGGGCGATAAGGCCGGCGCGGGCGTGCGGTGGCAGCAGCGGCGGGAGGGTGTTATAGCCGAGCGGGCCGTGGGCGGCGTCGCAGAGAAGGTCGAGGTCCCAGGAACGCTCGGCATTGGCATAGACCAGGGCGGCTTCGGGGTGGCGTTGGAGCAGGGTGAGTTGGGAACGAAGCATGTGCGGCAGCCACACGTCGTCGGCGTCGAGGAAAGCGAGGACGGGGGCGCGGGCGGCGTGGAGGCCCAAGTTGCGTGTGGCGCTGGTGCCGCGGTGGGCTCCGTGCCCGTGGCGCAAGACGCGGATGCGGTGCGGGGCGGTAAGCGCGTAGCGATTGGCGAGGGCGAGCGAGCCGTCGGTGGATCCGTCGTCGAGAAGCAGCAGCTCCCAGGGTGAGGCGTCCTCTTGGGCGAGCACGCTTTCGATGGCGTCCGGCAGAAACTCCGCCGCGTTATGGATGGGCGTAAGGATCGAGACGGCGGGGGCAGCGGGGTAGAGGCGAGCGTCGGCGAACATGGAAACGTGCGGCTGCGAACAGCCGAGGGTTGGAAGCAACGCTGCGGGGGGAAAGAACGATGTCGGGAAAAGCAAACGGAGGTCTGCGATGTCCAGACCTCCGTTGCCATGTAGGTGCTACCTTGAGCTGTGGTTACCGGCGTGGCGCGGTGCCGGGGGCCGTAGGCGCGGAAGGCCGACGGGCGGGCGTGGGCGCGGAAGGGGGCGGCGCAGCAACGCCAGAGCTGGCGTTGTACGAGTTAACCACGGCCTGGGTGATGTCGGTGGTTTGCGCAAACCAAAGCACTGGGTTGGGCGTTTGCTGATTGCCGCCGACGTTCATCAGGAGGGTAAAGCCATTGTCTTGGGCATACTTCACGGCAGTCTGGCCGACTTTTTGTGCAACCTTGCCGTAGGCCTCCTGCAGCTCGCCCTGATAGGCGTTGGAGGCGGTTTCTTCGTCCAGCTGCAGCTGCTTTTCCTTGCTGTCGATGACCTTGAGACGGCTGGCGCGCTCCTCATCAGGGGTGCTGGCGGGCAGGGCCTGGACCTGCTTCTGGAGGGACTGGACCTCAGCGGCTTCGCTGTCGATCTTGGTTTTTTGCGGCTCGTATTTCTTCTGGATGTCGGTGACGGAGCGCTGGCCTTCGTTGGTGGCCACAACGGCCTGTTCAAAGGCGATCACGGCAACTTTGGCGGGAACGGCTTGCGGCGGAACAGCCGCAGGCGCGGAGGAAGGGGCGGCGGTAGCGGGAGCCTGTGCGAGGAGGCTCGGGGCCGCGATGGCCGAGGCCACTGCCAGGGCGAAGGGCAAAGTGCGGTTCATGCGGGGTGTGGTGCTCCTTACAGCGATCAGGTGGTAACGAAAGATTGCGACGTGGCGCAGTTCGCTCGACGGGGAGCAGGACTGCCAGCCACGCAAAACGCAGAGCGCCCCTCACCAGTGCAACGCGGTAGACGGGTGCGAGCGCAACGTCAGCGTTCCGCTGTGGGAAATTATAAACGACCGGCGAAGGGCGGAGCGGAGGTATTTGGGGGAGAAAGGGGCAGTCTTCTAAAAATCAGAGCGTGGGCACTGCGGATCTATGAGATTGTGGCGTGTCGCGACGGCCTTTGGCGACATTCTGTGATGAATGAAGGCAAATCGTGGGCAGGGGAGTTTGGCACGGAAATTGCTCTGTACCAGGTTAGTTCAAGAAGGACGTCGATCCTGGGGAGGGGAGACGGCTCAGCTTGACGTTTGGCAGAGATGAGATGCCCTTCAAGGGCGCCACTGCCAGACTAGCTCCTCGTGAGCTGTTGGGAGGCCACTTGCTGGCCGGTGAGTGGCAGGCCGTTCTCCGGGGAGGGGGAACGGCCTGCGCTCCATGAGCTTACAAAGAGCGTAGTCAACCGGAGGCTCAAGCGTAAGCCCACAAAAGTGGCGGCCGCGGAACGGTTGGGGAGCGGGGCGGTAGCACGAAAGTTTGATGGGGTGAGTTGCGCGACGAGGCCGCATGCGGTACGATGATCGTCGATACGGCTGCGTGGCAACAAGGCGACGAGGATCTGGACGGGCCTTTTGTGACGCAAAGTGCCGGCTAGCTCGCTGCGATGCTGGGATAAAAGGTGTAGAACCGTCTCGCCCAGGGAACCGGGTCTGATCGTGCAGGCAGCTGCGGTGGTCTGGAGCAGGCTTAGGTTCAGGCAGGTTGAGGACGTGGGCAAGTCGATGTGGGCCGCGCCCACGGTGGCGCACAGCGGATAGGTGGAACGCCTAACCTGCATGTAGGCAATAAGGCTGCCGGGGTTCTTCGGCAGAAAATCCTATAGCAGGAGACAAAGCTGCGCTAGGAGTGGTTCTGGGGCAGCCCTGGGAGCGGATCAGCGAAGGATTGTGAGAAGGCAGCGATCAGCGGATACATGGTCGAGATGACCGATAGACGAAGAATCAACATCATGGGCACACCCGAACCGGACTCGTTGCGGCACTTCCCTGGAAGTGAACTTCGCCTGAGTGCGTCTACCCGGGAGCAAGGGGAAACAAGGGCAAGATGGCAGAACAGAGCGTAGCGGATCGTGCATCGGAGTTTGTGGAAGAGCCTCAAGGGGGCGAGTTCGAGCAGGACAGTTTCGCGGAAAGCGGCGAGAACGGCCAGGCTGACGGCCCCGGATCTGGGCAGAGTAAAAGCAGTCGGCGGCGGCGGCGCAAGCGGAAAAAGCAGGCGTCCGGCGGCGGGGCGGTCGCCGAGGGCGCGGGCGGCGGCGCAAGCAGCTTCCCCCATGCTGGCGCGGCGTGCCGGGTCCATGCCGGGGGCTGGCGCCTCCT
>CAXTTZ010000056.1:0-14701 GCA_964247325.1 uncultured Acidobacteriaceae bacterium
CGTGCAGCTCATCGGCCGAGCGCACGCTGGCGGTATAGATGATGCCGGTCCCCTCCTCCTTCTCGAGCAGCTCGCCGATCCGCGCCAGCTTCGCATCGTTGTTCACTGTGGGGTACACGGCGAAGTGCAGGTTGGTGCGCTCGGTGCCCGTGTTGACGAGCACGGGCTCATGCATGCGCAGCACCTGCTGGATCTCCGCGGCGACCTCGTCGGTGGCCGTGGCCGTCAGCGCGAGCACGGGCGGGTTGCCCAGCTGTTCGCGCGCGTAGCCGAGGCCCAGGTACGCCGGCCGAAAGTCATGTCCCCACTGCGAGATGCAATGCGCTTCGTCGACCACAAACAGGCCAACACCGCCGGAGCGCTTCAGTTCGGCCAAAAACTCGGGATTTTCGAGCTGCTCGGGGGTCGTATAGACGAGCTGCGAGCTGCCCTCATCAATGTGCTCGGCCGCCTCCTCGGAGGCCCGGATGCCGAGCGTGGAGTCGATCTTTTCAACGGCAATGTCGGCTTCGGCCGCGCGGTCCTGCTGGTCCTGCATCAGGGCGATTAGCGGTGACACCACCACCACCGGATGCTCCAGAAATAGCGCTGGCAGCTGGTAGGTAAGCGACTTGCCGCCGCCCGTCGGCATGATGCCGAGCACGTCTTTTCCCATAAAAACGGCTTCCAGGATCTCGCGCTGGCCGGGGCGGAACCCTTTGATGCCGAATCGTTTACGGGCTTCGGCCAAGATGCGCTTCCAAGGTGCGGGGCCGGTGACGGGAGCTACAGAGGACGTGGGGGCTGCTTGAGGAACTTCGAGGGTTGCGGTTGCCATGACAGGTGCTTGGATGCAGGGCCCAGGCTTGCGGCGGAAGGCTATCCCTGTCCGATCAAAACCTGATCAAAGTCGCAGAAAAATGCGGCGGCGGTAGAAGGGGTAGACTAGCCCGGCGATGACGACCACAAAGGTGACCGCATAGGCGAGCGAGGCGACCTCGGGCGGGCGGATCGGCGCGAACACATGCCGGAAGATCCAGCGCGACAGCGGCACCGGACGCGGCGCTCCGGCGGGCAGTAGCCGCACCCGGCCCAGCAGGATCGCTACGAGGTCGGCCAGCGTGTACGCCAGGATGGCGTTGGTGCCGAAGATCAAGAAGAAGCCCCAACCGCGCCGCACACCCCGGATGTCGATCAGGTACAGGCAGCCGGCGAGCAGAAGAATGGCGATTCCGGCTGAGAACAGGGCAAAGGTGCTCGTCCAAAGTTTTTTGTTCAGCGGTAAGTAATGGCTCAAGCTGAGGCCGGCCAGCCAAAGCACCGTGCCGAGGCTGGCCAGCGTGCCACACTGCCGCCGCCTCGTGCCGCCCGTGCGCAGTTGCTCGCCCACGAGCACGCCGAGTAGCAGGGTCGCCATCGAGGGCAGCGTGGAAAGCACGCCCTCGGGGTCGTAGCTGACGCCGTAGCCGGGCGTGATGCCGAAGCGGTAAATGTGCCGCAGGCCGAAGACGGCGCGGTCAACCACCGCCGGCAGGCTGCCCAGCGAGTCGAGCCGCCCAGGGCCGAAGCCGGGGGTGGGATACAGCTTGAGCAGCGCCCAATAGCCGCCCAGCAGCAGGGCGATCACCGCGGCGATGACGATCTCGCGCTGCTGCCGCCAGCGGCCGCTTTCTAAATTTAAGTCTAGGCCGGGCAGCGCAAGGTACAGCAGCGCGGCAGCAAGGTAGCACACGCCAATGCGTTGCAAAACGCCCGGAAAGCGCAGGTTTGGGAGGTCAAAGTTGGGTAATGCGTTCAGAACGAGCCCGATCAGGACGATCAGCGCGCCGCGGCGCACGGCATGGCGGGCAAGGCTGCCTCGGGCGGCGCCACGCCCAAGGCGCGAAGCGAACGAAAGCGTCATCGACACGCCGACCATGACGAGAAAGCAGGGAAAGATCATATCGGTCGGCGTGGCGCCGTCCCACTCCGCATGATCGAGCGGAGTGTACACCGCGGAAGAGCCCGGGTCGTTGACCAGGATCATGGCGGCTATGGTCAAACCCCGCAGCACGTCCAGCGACAACAGCCGCTCGGGGCGCACAGCAGCGGCAGGAGACGAGATAGTTGCCATGAAAACACCTGCTGAAGCGGGGTCTCGGGCCTGCCGCACAAGCACGCCCATCGAGAGCACAACATACCGTCCACCGTTTGGCAAATGGTCGCCACAATTCCGTTTCAAAGACGCAAAAGGAGGCGGCGGCGATAGAGCGGGTAGACCAGCGCGGCATTGCACAGGACGATCGAAACGGCATACGCGAGCGAAGCCGTGCGCGGCGGCAGCCACGGTGCAAAGATCCACGCATTAAAGGCCTCATACAGCGGCAGTTTGCCCCTACCTGTGGAGACGTGAATGAGGAGAAGCAGGTTGGTAATGATCTGCGAAAGAAAGAACGCGAAGATGGCGTTCGTGCCAAAGACGAGGGCCAAGGTCCAGCCTCGGCGAACGGAGCGAAGATCGATGAAGTAGAAGAGCAGCGCAAAGACAAGCAACGAAAGCCCGCCGCTCCAGAGCGAGAAGCTTGGCGTATAGATCTGTTTGTTCAGCGGCATCCACGGCCGCAAGGCAAGGCTGAGCAGCCAAAGTGCGGTGCCCGCCACCGCCAGCACGGCGCACTGGCGGCGGCGCGTTCCGCGGCTTCGCAGTTCCTCGCCTGCAAGCACGCCCAGCAGCGTCGTGCCGAGCGCGCCCAGGGTGGAGAGCACGCCTTCCGGATCGAAGGTGATGCCAAAACCCGGCGTCCGGATGCCGTACTGAAACATGTGTGGCACGGTGAAAATGGTACGGTCGAGTACGGCCGGCAACGTGCCCAGCGGGTCGAGTCGTCCGGGCCCAAAGCCGGGGGTTGGATAGAACGTAAGCAGAAACCAATAGAGGGCAAGCGAGGCAAAGCAGGCGGTTGCCAACGCAAGCTGGCGCGTGCGGCGTGAGACCGTGGGGCGGTACAGCGCAAGGTAAAGAAGAGAGATGACGAAGTAGCAAAGGCCGATACGCTGCAGAATGCCGGGCAGCCGCATGGTGGGAAGGTGATAGAACGGGAAACCGTTCACAACCAAGCCCAACATAACCAGCAGCACGCTGCGCCGGATCGCATGCAGCGCCAGGTTTTGGGGCGACGCGCCACGGCTGAGGCGCGCGGCAAAGGACAGCGTCAGGGACAGCCCAACCATGACGAGAAAGCACGGAAAAATCAGGTCGGCCGCGGTGGGATTATTCCACAGCGCATGCCGCAGCTGCGGAAAGATGTGCTCGTAGGTGCCCGGATCGGTCACCAAAATCATGGCCGCGACGGTGAGGCCGCGCAGAACATCGAGCGAAAGGAGGCGCTCGGGATGGAGCGAAGAAGCGTCGGACGTCATAGCGGCATAACCTTGGTCTAAGTGGAGTTAAACGTTTGTCTACCTGATCGTGACCACCATTGGCAAGATCATTTTGCGCGCATCCGCCTTTGCCCCTCAACGCACCAGGAGTTCTTGCGTTAGAGATATGCGGAACTTTGCGGCGGCCGCTGGCGTAGCATCATGTGCACGGGCGAGCGCGAGGGTGCAAGGGGCGCCAACCCGGGCGGAAGGAACCGTATGCAGAGTCGAATCGTTGGATCCACCATGCCGGTACTTGAGGTGCTGCTCGAGCCGGGCGAAAGCGTTATCTCCGAGGCCGGCGAGCTGAGTTGGATGACGCAGACCATCGCCATGACCACGCACACGCAGTTTGCGGGCGGCGGGGGCTTTTTCGGCGCGATAAAGCGCATGGCGGGCGGCGGCACGCTCTTTATGACCGAGTATGCCGCGCAGGGCTACCCAGGCGAGGTCGCCTTTGCGACCAAGATTCCGGGCCACATCCTGCCTATCGAGGTCGGGCCCGGGCATGAATACTTCATTCACCGGCACGGATTCTTATGCGCCACGCCGCAGATCCAATTGGGTGTCGGCTTTCAACAGTCGCTCGGCGCGGGCATTTTTGGCGGCGATGGATTTTTGCTGCAAAAGATCAACGGCCTGGGCACGGCGTGGCTAGAGCTCAGCGGCGAGGTCGTGGTGCGCGACCTGCGCCCAGGCGAAACGCTGCGGGTGCATCCGGGGCACGTCGGCGCATTTCAGGCCAGCGTTGCTTTCAACATCACCCGGATCCAAGGCATCCGCAACCTCTTCTTCGGCGGCGACGGCCTCTTTCTGGCCGCGCTCACCGGGCCCGGCCGCGTGTGGCTGCAAACCCTGCCGCTGGTCAACCTGGCGCATGCGCTGCAGCCGTACCTGTCGAGTGAGGGCGAATCCCGCGTGGGCTCCGGCGTGGGCACAGCGGCGGTGCTGGGCGGCCTTGTCGGAGGTCTGCTCGACCGCGATCGCTAGCGCCACGCGCCCTGGCCTCGCCCATGCTACAACGTTGTGATACAGCCTCGGCATGTGCGCAAAAGGCGTCCGCTAGACCCGACGAGCCCAAGTCGCCTGGCTGGGCAGCAAAGTACAGAACGAAACGCAAAGGAGCTCCCATGGTCGATCCGCAAGGTTCTCCGGTACCGCCTTCGCCACAGGGCGAACCCGGCTGGCAGCAGGTTCCGGGCAGCAGCCCCTATACGAACGGCACAAACAACTACAGCGCGGGACAGTACCCGCCCCCACCAACCGCAGGCTACATCCCGGCACCCTCGCAGGGGCTCAGCGACCCAACCGCCGGCGCGCTTTCCTACATCACCCTCATCCCGGCGATCGTCTTCTTGGTCCTGCCGCCGTACAGCCAGCGGCCGTTTGTGCGTTTCCACGCGATTCAGCACCTGCTGATGTGGGCGGTCGGGTTTGTGGCGAGCTTGGCGCTGGTCATCCCCCTCTTGGGCTGGATCTTTTGGGCGTTTGTCATGCTTGCGCTGCTGATCCTCTGGATCCTCTGCCTGGTCAACGCGGCGCTGGGCAAGGTGTTCAAGGTGCCCCTCTTAGGCCAAATCGCAGCACGCTACGCAAATGTGCCTTGAGCTTTCGCTCCCAGCGCAGATTTCATTGCCCTTCGTCACGCCGCGGACGTAGACTCGGGGCCATGAACCCTTTTCGTCGTTGGCTGCACGTGCTTGCCGCGGGCCTGGTGCTTATGTGTCCCCTTGCCTCCGGCGCGCAGCAGTGGGCCAAAGATAACCTAGCCAAAAGCCCGCGTCACGGCGAGTACGTGACCATCCATGAGCCGGGCGGTCGTGCGCTGCAGGCCTGGGTCGTCTACCCGGAAACCAAGGGCAAAGCGCCGGTCGTGGTTATGATCCACGAGATCTTTGGCCTGAGCGACTGGGCGCACGAGATGGCCGACGAGGTTGCCGGGGCGGGCTACATCGTGGTCGAGCCCGATCTGCTGAGCGGCTTGGGGCCAGCTGCAGCCGCCAGCGTGCAATCCGGAGCCGAATCTCGTCAAAAGCTGTTTCTGCAGCAAGTTGCCGTCGTGCAAACGTCACAGAACGACCACGCGCACATGGGCATGCCGCAGACCGGCGGCGCTCCCTATACGCCCGCCAGCCCCGGCGGCACCGCCGCCTTCCCTGACCAAAGCGCGGTGGTCAAAGCCGTCACTTCCCTGCCCGATCCGGAGGTGCAGGCTGACCTCGATGCCGCGGCCGACTACGGCAAGCACCTGCCCGCGGCGAGCAGCAAGCTCTTCGTGGCGGGCTTCTGTTGGGGCGGCGGCAAAAGCTTCCTTTTTGCGACGCATCGCCACGATCTGAGCGCCGCTTTTGTGTTCTATGGTCCCCCGCCCACCGCCGATTTGATGAAGTCCATTACGGCGCCGGTGTACGGCTTTTATGCTGAAAATGATGCCCGCATCACCGCAACGTTGGACCAAACCAAAGCCGACATGAAAGCCGCAGGAAAGACCTTCGAACCGGTTATCTATGACGGCGCAGGCCACGGCTTTATGCGCGCTGGCGAGGCGCCTGACGCCAACGCGGCCAACTCCGCCGCGCGGCAAGCGGGTTTCCGGCGGCTTGTACAGCTGCTGGGCGGCGTGCGCTAGCTCACCATGAATAATAGGATCGCACCCTACCTACTTCACCGGACGCGTAGGTTGGGGGACCGTACAGCTCAATCGTCGACGTTTCAAACCTTAGGAGGAGGCACGCTGTTGCGCAAAGTTTGGGCGATGGTTCTTTTCTTCTTGGGCGCGAGCGCCCTTCCGGCCCAAACTCCCGCGCCGCCTGCTTCCGTTAAGCATGAGTTCCTCCTGCATAACTTCAAGACCGAAAGCGGCGCGGTGGTCCCCGAACTGCGCGTCGTCTACGGCACCTATGGCACGCTCGACGCGGCCAAGGACAATGCCGTCCTGCTGCCTTCGCACTACATGGCCAAGTACCGCGGCTATGAGTGGTTGATCGGATCGCCCGGATCGCCCGGCCCGCCCGGCTTAAGCAAAGCACTCGACCCCAGCAGGCTCTTTCTCGTCTCCACCGAGCTCTTCGGCAACGGCAGCTCGTCCTCGCCCTCCAACACGCCCGAGCCCTTCCACGGTCCGCGTTTCCCGGTCATGACTATCCGCGACAACGTCGAAGCCGTGCATCGGCTGTTGACCGAGCAGCTCGGCATCCGGCACGTCCGCGCGGTGGTGGGCTTTTCCATGGGCGCCGAACAGGCGTTCCAGTGGGCGGTTAGCTATCCTACGTTCATGGATCGCATCGTCGCGACCAGCGGCACGGCGCGCTGCTGGCCGCACGGCGTGGTGCGCAACGAGGGCCAAATCGCCGCGATCACCGCGGATGGCGACTTCAAAAACGGCGACTACACCGCCGAGCCCGCGCGCGGCATCTCCGCCTTTGGCATGGTCTGGGCCGGCTGGCTGTACTCGCAAGAGTGGTGGCGCGACGAGCTTTGGAAGACCGATGACCCCAAAGCCACGCTCGATTCCACCCTAGCCGAGTTCCGCCATCACTTCATCGAAGGCGCCGACGCCAACAACCTCATCCTGCAGCTGCGCACCTGGGAGAAGCACGATGTCGGCACCACGCCCGGATTTGATGGCAACACGCAGCGCGCACTCGCCGCGATCAAGGTCCCCGTGCTCTACATGCCCTCGGCCACCGACCTTTACTTCCCTGTCGGTGACGCGCGCTACGAGTCGCAGTTCATCCCCCACGTCACGCTCAAACCCATCCCCTCACTCTGGGGCCACCCCGCCGGCGCCGGCGCCCCCCCCCCCGCCCGCAAGTTCCTCAACGACAACATCGGTGCCTTTTTGCGCGGCGAAGCCGTGCAGGGCGAGGTCGTTCCGTGGCACAAGCCGGAGTAACAGCCTAAGGCGCACTCGCTGCTAGCGCGCGCTTAATGTCTTGTTGCATCTGCGGACAGGTATAGGCGAGCTCGCGTTCATTCTCGTCGAAGAGCAGCAGATACTCCATACCCTGCGCGATCTGATCCGGCGTGGGTTGCGGATGCGCGGCCGCATAGCTCTTCGCACGCGCTTCAGCGATCCTTACCTGATCCTGCAGTGCCGAGTACGTTCGCACCGCCTGCGAAGCGTAGGCGTACGCCGATCCCTCAGCCGTGGGTATATGCGCCAATACACCCGTGGACAAAGCCACATCCCACGAGTTTGCCGCCAAAAAGTAGCCAGGGTTGGCGTCCATGTTCAAGCCTGCAAGAAACTGCGCCGGATGCTCTTTTGCTAATGCCGGCATGGCCGCGACCAGCTTGTCCAAGTTCGCATGGTAGCGCGCCACGCGGTCACACTCTAGGTTCGCGCGCTGCAACGTAAGCTCCATCTCCGTGTGCACGTTCTCCCGCGTTTCCCGCACCAGATGGCGGTTGTGCACCGCCTCACGTAGCCCCTCCAGCCCCAAGGCAATCAGGATCCCCAGTGTCACGATGCTGATGTGGATAAAGAAGTCCTTCAAGCTATGCACAGGGCTTTCAGGCGCATGAATCTCCATAGCGCTGAGTGTAGCGTGAACCACGCTCGACGCCTTCCTATTCCTCCTTCGCAAAGAGTGGAGACGCTCACGGGTGAGCGTCGCGGGTGTGCCTACCTCAAAGCAGACTGTGCCAAACGCAGAGGATCTGCGTTTGCTATCCGTCTACTTAGCCTTTGTCAGACCTTTGCAGAATGTGTCGCCCTACCAAGTTGAGCTTGGGTGCAAGCCTAAGGATGAGTTAGCACTAGACCACACCGCACACGACGTTTACTCGTACACCTCACTCCTGTATCGAAATCCGAGTAACAGACACCAAGCTCTGCCACTACCCGCATGACGAGAGCCGAAGGCAGTTGCTCAAGCTCCTCTGTGCGGATCGTTTCACCTCAACCCGGTACTCAGGCACGAAGCTTGCCCGACGCGGCTAGGGAAGCTTCGACCTTTGCCAAGGGAGTGCCTTTCTCTCCTTGGCGTGAGCGCGAGACGAGGACATCCTGAATGTCCTCCCAGAGAGCTTTATGCACTTTGAGATCTAGGACGGCTGCGGTTTTGTTCCCCTTCTCGTCTGTTAGGTACTGGACCCCACTCATGTTCGTCCTCCTCCTCCACGCTAGGCGGGAGCGCTCCCGCGAGTCAATGTCATACCTACGGAAAGAGCCCGGGCTGTCGCCCGGGCTCGGTGTCACGTGAGGGAGCGTAGGCCTATGCCTGCGCCTCCTCGGTCGTGGAAACCTTTGCCGAGGCGACCGTGAAGCTTGGGTCGCCGACTTTGAAGCGGGCGAAGCGCCGAACGGAGATGTTCTCGCCCAACTTGGCCACCTTTTGCGAGATCAACTGCTGGATGGTCAGCGATTGTTCTTTGATGAACGGCTGTTCGAGCAGGCAGACCTCCTCGTAAAACTTGCCCATCTTGCCTTCAAGCATCTTCTCGATGATGTTGGCCGGCTTGCCGGAGGAGGCCGCTTGCGCGCGGTAGATCTCTTTTTCGCGCTCGATGTCCTCGGGCGTTACATCGTCTTTGCCCACGAAACGCGGGTCGACCGCGGCAATGTGCATCGAGATGTCCTTCAACAACTCCTGGAAGTCCTCGGTGCGCGCCACGAAATCGGACTCGCAGTTCAACTCCAGCAGCACGCCAATTTTGCCGCCGGCGTGAATGTAGGTGCCGACCGCGCCCTCATTGGTGGTGCGGCTCGCCTTTTTCGCGGCCGAGGCCATGCCGCGCTTGCGCAGCACAACAAAGGCATTTTCCATGTCGCCGTTGGCTTCCTGGAGCGCCTTGAGGCAGTCGCCCATCGGCGCGCCCGACTTTTCACGAAGTTCCTTGACGAGCTTGGCGTCGATCTTCACTGCGGTACTAGACATGTTCGATCCTTTTCCCCCTGTTCCTGGGCCGGGGAGCGCCGTTTCATGAGAGATTCAACCACTACTTCTGCGCTAACTGATTGCCGAGGCGCTCGGTCGCCTCGCCTTCCAACAGCGCGAGCGCAAAACCGGCAACCGTAGCGAGGCCAAACCAAAGGAGTGACTTCTTCATCTGCATTGCAACTCTCCAGCCTTCCCTCGTCAAACCCTGTTCGGTGCTGGGCGGTTCGCTACGGTGCGTTTCCCTGCAATTTCCTGCTTTGGTGCACACCCTCTCGTGCAAAGGGCGCAGGCCGAAGCCCGCGCCCCTCGGGCCGTATACGGTGTCCGAACTAGGCCGAGATGACCTGCTCGAGTTCCGCGGGCGTTGCTTCCACATCGGATTCAGTCGAGGGCGCCTTGCGAATACCGCCGCCCAGCGCCGCGTTGAGGTCGATGGTCTCCTCTTCCTCTGGCACATCCGGCGTAAACGCATCGGCTGGGTTGCGCACATCGGGCTCGAACTCGTCGTCCTCACCCAGGAACTGCGTTTGCGGCGCGATGGGCTGCACATCGGCGTACTCGTTCGAGAACGCTTTATCCGAGATCATCTGCGTGCCCTCGTAGGCCGCATCGGCGATCTTGGTCGTGAACAGCCGAATAGCGCGCAGCGCGTCATCATTGCCGGGGATCACATAATCGACCACCGTCGGATCGCAGTTGGTATCGACCACCGCGACCACCGGAATACCCAGCTTGCGCGCCTCGGACACGGCAATCGCCTCATTGTTGGAGTCGACTACAAAGATCGCATCCGGCAGACGGCGCATGTTCTTGATGCCCGACAGCGATGTCGACAGCGCTTTGCGCTCGCGCTCAAGCTTGATCACTTCCTTCTTGGTCAGCAGCTCGTAGCGGCCGTCGGTCGCCATGTCGTCCAGCTCCTGCAGCCGCTTGACGGACTTCTGCACCGTCACCCAATTGGTGAGCAGGCCGCCTAGCCAGCGCGAGTTGATGTACGGCATGCCGGCCCGGTTGGCCTCTTCAGCAATCGCGTCCTGCGCTTGCCGCTTGGTGCCGACAAACAGGATCAGCTTGCCCGTCGAGGTAAGATCGGCCACAAACTTCGACGCATCCTTGAACATCTTTAGCGTCTTCTGCAGATCGATAATGTAAATTCCATTGCGCTCGCCGAAGATATATTCCTTCATCTTGGGGTTCCAGCGCTTGGTCTGATGACCGAAGTGGACGCCCGCCTCGAGCAGTTCCTTCATTGTGATGCTAGCCATGGTGGCTCACTTTCTGGGGCATCGCTGTCTGTACATCCGGCCGCGGCCTTGGCGACAGACGATTGATCCCAATGGGTTGGGAGAGTAGGTTCCGGGCTCTCGGCGCTTTGCTGAGAGGTGCTGCTATCTAATTCCTTTATTGTTGTCATCCCGTAGCGAAGCGAAGAGATCTGCTGTCCTTCGAACTACCGTGATGCACGGAGCAAACAGCAGATTCCTACGCTGCGCTACGGAGTGACAAACAAAATTACCGCTTGGAGAACTGGAAGCGCGCGCGTGCGCCCTTCTGACCGTACTTCTTGCGCTCCTTGCCACGGGCGTCGCGGGTCACAAACCCTGCCGCCTTGAGCTCCTTGCGCAGTTCCACGTTGAACTCCATGAGTGCGCGGGCGATGCCGAGCTTGACCGCGTCCGCCTGCCCGTTGACGCCGCCGCCCTTGACGGTCGTCAGCACGTCAAAGGTCTCGTTGATCTCGGCGATGCCGAAGGGCTGCTTGGCCGCGGCACGCTGCGCCGGGGTCACGAAGTACTCTTCGAACTGCTTGCCATTGACCTTAAACTCGCCCGAACCGGGACGCAAAAAAACGCGGGCGATCGCACTTTTGCGCCGCCCCGTGCCGTAGTACTGGATCAAGTCTGCCATCGTACTCCCTTTGGGCTTGCGCCCGGGGTCCAAGACCCCTCACCTGTGTTCCGTGCCTTATCCGGGTTTCCCTCCGGACCTAGCGAAATGCGTGTTGACCGAAGCGATGCGCCCCGGTCCATCCAAACCTGATTTAGCCGCGCAGCGCCAGCGCCACGGGCTGCTGTGCCTTGTGCGGGTGGTCAGCGCCCTTGTACACCTTCAGCTTGGTGCCCATCTGACGGCCAAGCTTCGACTTGGGCAGCATGCCCTTGATCGCCTCTTCCAAAATCTTCTCTGGGCGGCGGGCAAGCAGCTTCAAAAAACCCTCTTCGCGCAGGCCGCCGGGAAATCCCGTGTAGCGGCGATAGACCTTTTGCTCGGCGCGCATGCCGGTCACGTGGATTTTTTCGGCGTTGATCACAATCACGTGATCGCCCATATCGATATACGGCGTATACAGCGGGTTGCGCTTGCCGGCGAGCACGCTGGCGGCCTCGGACGCAAGGCGGCCGAGCGTCTTGCCCTCGGCATCCAGCACGTACCACTTACGGGCGATGTTCACCCCACTCGGGATCACAGTCGACATTGTTCTGTACTCCTTACCTCTGCCGTCTTCGTGGCCGGCGTGAAGCGCGAAGATATTGTGCCTGCAGCCCATCCGGCGATTCCGATTGGGGAAAAGCGAAGCTACACACCCGGCATCGAGCCGCATGGTGAACTTCGGCGTTGTTGTCTAAGCGCACAGAGCCGAAAGCTGCCGGCTGGGGAGCGGAGACGTCTCGGACCTTAAGCGGCCTGGCACATACATCACGGCTGCCGGAGAGCGTCCCGCCACATTGCCTCACGTCCGCCGACTCTCTACTGAACACGGGAGACACAAGTCCATCCGGGCACACGGAGGTGTGGGCGCGAAACTGCGCGAGCTTTCAGCATACCGCACGAGGCGGCTTCGGTCAAGGGATGTGTACCGCTTGCCCGCTCGGCACCGGCTGCGTCCGAATCACGTACCATCCGGCTCCCAGCGCCGCTTCTTCCGGCTTCACCGGATTCAGGTAATCGTTGTAGTCCACCAGCGTCCACTGCCCCGACCGCAGCTTCTCCATAATGAAGGTGTCGAGGTCGCGCTGCGCCAGCGGACGGCTGTGATTGTACCAGTACTCCGCCCCGCGCATCACGTTCATCTGCCGCTGGTATACAATCCACTCCGGTGGTGCCCCTCGCAACTCCCCGATCAGCTTCACAATGGTCGCTCGCGGCGATGTGTCGAAGAACGTCTGCACGTAGTCGTGCCACGGCGGTGTCGCGCAGAAATAGTTCGGGTACGGGTACGGTAACGACAGCAGCGCCGGCCGCGTCACCCCGGGCTGCGCTCCAATGTCTGCGCACACCTTTTGGCTGAAGCGCAGCAGGTCGCGGTCCACATACATCGTCCCGTACACGGGGTGCTGATACATCGCGCGATCCTGGAACATGGGCGCGTAATGGTAGTTTTGCCAGGCGTACGGCACGATCACCTTACTCGCGACGCCATTGATCGCCACCAACCCAAACAGCGTCACCACCGACGGATACGCCCAGACCGCCACGGCCGGAAACGGCTCCAGCACCGGGATCAGCAGCAGCAACAACGCTACCGGCGCGTAGTAGTTGGTCAGCGGCTCCGCCGCAGCGCCCGCCGAGTACGATGCCCACTCCAGGATCGGCAGCACGATCAGGATCTCCCGCGCATCCCAACCTCCCGTGCCCTGCCCCGTTGCTTCCTGCCGCGCCCGCCACCAGTGCAGCAGCACCGCCGCCAGCGCCACATACATCAGCAGCGTCAGGTACAGCACGACATCCTCAAACAGCAGCCCACGCCGTAGCTCCATGCGATTCTTCGCCGAAGCAAAGAGCAGCAGGAGTACGCCTGCCAGCGCCACCTGCACCGGCACGATCCACCGCACCCAACGCGGCCTTAGGCGCGCTATCGCATACCCCACCACGGCCAGCACCGCCAACAGCAACGGAATGCGTTTTTGTCGCCGTGCCAGCCCCACGGTGTTGCGAATCACCCGCAAGGGCGCTGCGAAGATGCTGCCTGTTCCGCCCTTGCTGCCGGCCGCGTGGAACAAGCTGTTTGCCAGATACGCCGGGAATGTGTCTCCTGTGAGCCCGACCACCCCCAGCACCGTCAGCAGCGCCACCGCGAGCAGCACGCCCAACGCCGCCACACGCTCTCGTCCTGGTCGCGTGCGCAGCAGAACGGGCACGGAGATCACAGAAGCCGTCACCAGCGCCGCTCCATCGGTCACCCGCGTCACCAGCGTGAGGCCGCAGACCAACCCAAGCGCCGCCACCACTCCATAGAGCCGCCGCGGCCGCGCCCGCCGCTCCACGCGCACGGCTAGCCGCCCTATGACCAGCAGCAGCCAGAGCGCGTAGGTGATAAACGCCTCTGCCAGGATGTGGTAATCGTCGAACCGGTACGAGTGCCCGCACACCACATACACAAACGCGCCTAGCAGCACGATCGCTTTCTGCCAATCGGGCCAGCGGGACTCTCGCAAGATGAGAGAAATACCTACAATCAGCAGACAGCCGTGCACGAGCGAGGGAAGCTCATACATCACCAGCCTGGGGCCGAAGAGCCGCAGCCACGTGCTCGTTTCCAGCACAAATAATGGTTGCAGCGCCGTGTGGAGATCGCTATACAGCTTGGCGCCGCGTGCAAAGACGGTGCCATACCAGAACCACATCGCCTCGCCGCTCATCTGCGTGTTGATGATCATGGCAATCACCAACGCCACACAGAGCAGCATGCTCACGATCTGCCACGCGTTGCCGGCGAGGGTCCCGCCGCGTTCCTGCATCAAGGGTCGTCCTTCGCGGCGCGTCTCTTGCCCCAAACTGCCTCTGGATCGCGCGAAAGTCAAGCCTAACGAAATGCGGTGCATGGGTCAATTTGCACCGGCTTCGCCTGTGGCGCGCCCATAGGATTACTCTGTGCAGCTTGGCTCCGCTGCGAGGTCATCCGCCGTTACGGACTTTTTACACCGTTCCGCAGCAAAATCGAGACATTCGTCCCCGACCTTCGCAGGTTCACTGTGCCCTGCTACCCTGTTCTCATCCTAAGCTCCCATCCCCTCACTCTTACCCGCTTCTGCTCCTTGCCTGAGGTCCAGCCATGGCGACCCTGCCAAAACATGATGTCCCGGCTCCCTTTGTTCATGGGAGCCTGCACCACGAAGCCGTTGTGGTGGACACCTACAACTCCGAGTTGAAGGACGCTGACGGCTTCATCGGAGACAAAGCCAGCAAGCGCGCCTTCGTTTCTATTCTGGAAAAGCGCCGCGAGCAAACGCGCGAGGTCGCCGAGGATCCGCTCGGAGAAGGCCCGTCAGACAAGCTCAAAAAGAAAGCCCTGGAGAAGGTGCTGATCGAGGGCGACCTCGAAGCCGCCAGCCTCGTCCATGGCGCCATCGAAGAGTTCGCCGTCGAGCTGTCTTCGGTTGCTAACCGCCTGCTCAAGCTCAAATCCTGGCAAGGCACTGAGCACATCGTCGTCGGCG
>CAXTTZ010000057.1:0-14601 GCA_964247325.1 uncultured Acidobacteriaceae bacterium
ACATCGAACGGCTGCGCGCGGGCGCGGCGGCGGTGGTCACCGGCCAGCAGGTTGGGCTTTTTGGCGGACCGCTGCTTACGCTGCTGAAGGCAGCAACGGCGATCCGCAAGGCCCAGGACGCCACGCGGCTGAGCGGCCGCGAGCATGTGCCGATCTTTTGGCTGGCCAGCGAAGACCATGACGTCGCCGAAGCCGACCAGGTATATCTGCCCGGGAAAGATCGTATCGAGGCCGAAACGCTACACCTTGCGGAGCACGCGGGCGTCGCGCCGGCCGGCTCGCTGCCGCCGGGGCAGGGTATCGAGACCGCGCTCGGCTGGGCCGAAGCGTTGCTGGCCTACGCGCCAGTGTGCGAGGTGCTGCGCGAAGCTTACACCGCGCCGGGCGCGACGTTGGCGTCGGCCTTTGGGCGGCTGTTGTCGTGGGTGTTTCGCGCTCAGGGGCTTGTGGTGCTGGACGCCGCGCCGCGCGCTTTTCATGCCCTCGGCGCGGCGGCTATGCGCGCGGCCATTGAGGACGCCGATGCGCTCGAAGCGGCGCTGGTGGCGCGCTCTGCGGAGCTGCAAGCGGCGGGCTACGCCGCGCAGGTAAAGTTTGAGCGCGGCATGAGTTTGCTTTTCCTGATCTCGCGGCGCGAGGACGGCCTGGCCGAACGCCGTGCACTACGCCGCACAGGAGACGGCCGCTGGAAAGCCGGCGGGCAGAGCTTCAGCACCGCTGAGCTGCTCGCAATCCTCGCCGCCGAGCCTGAACGCCTCAGCCCGAACGCGCTGCTGCGCCCTATCTTCCAGGACACCATCCTGCCTACCGCCGCCTACATCGGCGGCCCGGCTGAGATCGCGTACTTTGCCCAGTCCGCGGTGGTATTTGAGCGCATTCTAGGTCGTGTCACTCCCGTTTTACCGCGGCTTTCGGCGACCCTGGTGGAGCCCGCGATGGCGAAGGTTATGGCGCAGCACGAGCTCGGCTTTGAGCAGGTGCTTGTGGCGCGCACGGCAGAAGAGTTGAGCCTCCGTTTGGGCGCGCGCGCCATGCCGGCCGAGGCCAAGCGCAAGCTGTCGGCAGCCGGCAACGCGCTCGACACGGAGCTGACGGCGCTGCTTGAAACCATGGGGGCCATGAACCCCGATCTGGGCCGCGCGGCCGGGGTGAGCGCAAGTAAGATGCGCTACCAGATGAATCGCCTGCGCCGCATGGCGGCTCGCTTTCAGCTGGAGCGCGAGGCCTCGCTCACCAAGCAAGCCACCGCCGTCATGCTCAGCCTGTATCCCAACCAGCATCTGCAAGAGCGCCTTCTTGCGGGTGTGTGGTTTTTGGCGCGCTGTGGCGACGAGCTGCCGCAACTGCTCATCGACCACGCTGGCCAAGAGTGCCCCGGCCACCGCGTGTTGTATGTGTGAGGGTGGAATTAGCGAGCGGGAGGCTAGGCACAGCATCCCCATCGCCGCGCTAGAATGGAGTCTTGGAGGGCCAACCACCCATGGGCATGAGCGATCAACCCTTTGAGGTTTCCTGTCCCGACTGCGGCGGCGTGCTCAAGATCGATCCCGTGACGCGCTCGCTGATCGCGCACACCTCCGCACCCAAGAAGCGCACCTTTGAGGACCTAGGCGCAGCCGCTCGCGCGGTCAAAGAGCAGGAAGCGCGCCGCGATTCGCTCTTTGCGCAGTCGGTGCAGGCGGAAAAGAACCGCGATGACCTGATGGAGAAGCGCTTTGCGGAGGCGCTGAAGAAAGCCAAAGAATCGCCGCTGACCGGCAAGCCGCTCCGCGACTTCGATCTGGAGTAAGCGGGCTCCCTCCGGTGTGCGCCGCTCGGTATGCGCTGTTCGCTGTGTGCGCCGTTAGACTAGAAGGGTATGCCGCCGATTCTTAATGCCCAAGGCGTGTCTAAGCGTTTTGGCGCCGTTCCGCTCTTCCAAGATATCTCCTTCGCCGTGCATGATGGCGACCGCATCGGTCTTATCGGCCCCAATGGCGCCGGCAAATCCACCCTGCTCGCGATCCTTGCGGGCGAGGCGGAGCCCGATAGCGGCGAGCTGGCCGTACGCAAACGCGCCCGCGTCGGCTATGTGCGGCAGAGCTCGGATTATGCCGCCGGCCTGAGCGTGCGCGACGTGATCGAAGCGGCGCTCGCCCAAGCCGGCGTGCCCGAAGACGAGCGCGAACAGCGTTTGCGCGAAACCCTGGGCCGTGCCGGCTTCACCGACACCGCCGATGCGGGCGGCGTGGCGATGGAGGCCGAGGCCGCCAGCCTTTCGGGCGGCTGGCGCAAGCGCCTCGCCATCGCCGAGGCCATGGTGCTCGCCCCCGATGTGTTGCTGCTCGATGAGCCCACCAACCACCTCGATCTCGAAGGCATTGAGTGGCTTGAAGCGGCGATCCGCTCCGCCCCGTTTGCGGTGGTGGTCGTCACCCACGACCGCTATTTTCTTGAAAATACTGCCAACGAGGTGGCCGAGCTGAGCCGCGTTTATGCTGACGGCCTGCTGCGGGTGCGCGGGACTTACTCGCGGTTTTTAGAGGAACGCGAAAATTACCTCGCCTCGCAGCAGCGCATGCAGGAAGGTCTTCGCAACCGCGTGCGCACCGAGGTCGAGTGGCTACGGCGCGGCCCCAAAGCCCGCGCCACCAAAGCCAAAGCCCGCATCGACAACGCCCACGGCCTCATCGCGCAGCTTGCCGAGGTGGACAGCCGTTTGCGCACCGCGAACGCCGGCATCGGCTTTGATGCTACCGATCGCCAAACTAAGCGCCTGATCGAGCTAGACGAGGTCGCCATCACGCTCGGGGGCCGCGAGATCGTGCACGATGTCAGCTTTGCCTTGGTCAATGGGGCGCGCCTCGGACTGCTCGGCCCTAACGGAGCTGGCAAAACGACCCTCCTTCGCGCCATGACGGGCGACCTCACCCCAAGCGCGGGCGTGGTCAAACGCGCGCCGAGTTTGCGCATCGTGTACCTGAGCCAGATGCGAGAGCTCGATGCCTCGCTCACTCTCCGCCGCGCCCTCGCCCCCGATGCCGACGCGGTGGTCTACCAGGGGCAGGTCGTTCACGTCGCCAGCTATGCAGCCAAGTTCCTCTTCACCGGCGAGCAGCTCAACCAACCTGTCGAGCGGCTCAGCGGTGGCGAGCGCGCCCGTGTGCTCATCGCTCGTCTCATGCTGCAACCCGCAGACGTCCTCATGCTCGACGAGCCGACCAACGACCTCGATATCCCCACGCTCGAGGTGCTGGAAGAGGCCCTGCTCAGCTTTCCGGGCGCGCTGGTGCTGGTCACCCACGACCGCTACCTGATGGATCGCGTGACCAATCTCGTCCTCGGTCTGAATGGCCGAGGCGACGCGCAGCTCTTCGCCGACTACAGTCAGTACGAGCAGTGGCGCCATGAGGGCGGGCCCTCGACCGCCGCCGCCGAAGTGGCCGAGCCTACCGCCCCTACGCCGATCACCGCCGCCCCTGAACCCGCACGCAAGAAGCTCTCCTACAAAGAACAGCGCGAGTGGGATTCGATCGACGCACGCGTGGCCGCCGCTGAAGGGGCCCTCACCGCCGCCCAGGCCCGCGTCGCCGACCCTGCTGTAGCTCTTGATGCTGCCGCCCTCACCACCGCCCTCGCCCAACTCGAAGCGGCCCAGCACGAAAACGATCTCGTGTTGGAACGCTGGATGGAGCTCAGCGAGAAAGCCGGCTAAAGCTGTCTCAGCCTTACCCCACGTACAACTTTTGTTTGTCATTCCCGAAGGGAATCTGTGTTTGCTGTTGCTTGTTTTCCCTTCTATTGTCATCCCCTAGCGTAGCGGAGGGATCTGCTTCTCCGCCCGCCATGGACCTGGAACGCACCCCAAACACCATCCTCCGCCGTATCAAAACGCCTCGTCTACCCTGAACGCATGACACCCGGCCCCGACCTCCGCTGGCGCGCCCCCGGCACTCCCGCCGGGCCCCGCATCCCTTCGCGCCTCTTCAGCGGCGAGTTCTTTCGCGAGAACGCTGCTGACTTCATGCTCCGCAACGCCGAGCGTTACGGCGATCTGGTCCGCTTTCGTGCCCTCGGCCGCGATGTGCTGCAGGTGAACCACCCCGAGCTAGTGGGCGAAATGCTGGTGCGCGACGCTCCACACCATCATCGCAACCTCGTCATGCAGCGCTCCAAGGCCGTACTGGGCGAGGGGCTGCTCACCAGCGAAGAGCCGCTGCACATGCGCCAGCGCCGCCTCGCGCAGCCCGCCTTTCATCGCGCCCGCATCCACGGCTACGGCGAAATCATCGCGGATGCGGCAGCGGAGATGGCAGGGAAGTGGCAGCCCGGCGCGAGCCTCGACGTGCATGGCGAGATGCTGCTGCTGGCGCTGCGCATCGTCGGCCGCACGTTGTTCAGCCTTGATTTCGAGTCGCAACTGGGCGAGATCGCCGCCGCCGTGGACGCGTTCCAAAGCTTTCTTCCGCTCGCCTTTTTGCCCTTTCCCGAGCTGCTCCAGCATCTGCCGTTGCCGATGATGCGCCGAATCCGCGAAGGCCGCGAAACGATGGATCGGCTGATCTACGGCGTGCTGGCCGAGCGCCGCGCCGACCCGCGCGACCGCGGCGACCTGCTGAGCATGCTGCTCGCCTCGGTTGACACCGAAGCCGAGGGCCAAGACGCAACCGAAGCGCGCATGTCCGACACCCAGGTGCGCGACGAGTGCGTCACGGTGCTGCTCGCCGGGCACGAAACCACGGCGAATGCACTGAGCTTCATCCTGTGGCAGCTCGCCTGTCATCCCGAAGTGCAAGAACAACTCGCCGCCGAGGTGCGGGCGGCGTTGGGCGACCGGTGCCCTACCGCGGACGACTACGCGCACCTGCCCTACACCGAGCAGGTCGTCGCTGAAGGCATGCGGCTGTACCCGCCGGTTTGGGTGACCAGCCGCATGGCCGCCGAAGACTACCCCTTCCGTGGCACCACGGTACGCAAAGGCACCTTTCTCCTCGCGCCGCAGATCGCCGTGCACCGTGATCCGCGCTTTTGGCCCGACCCGCTGCGCTTCGACCCCAACCGCTTCCCCAAAAACGCGAAAGCCGCCCGCCCCAAGCTCGCCTACTTTCCCTTCGGCGCAGGCTCCCGCCAGTGCATCGGCGAAGGCCTTGCCTGGATGGAGGCCGTTCTCGCCCTTGCGGTGATCGCCGGGCGCTGGCGCCTCAGCCTACTCCCAAATGCCAGCCCCAACCTCCGCATCCAACCCGCCGTCACCCTTCGCCCGCGCGGCAAGCTCCTGCTCCAAGTCGATCCCCGCTAAACTCTTTGTTGTCGCTTTTTTATTGTCATTCCAAAGGGAATCCGCTTCTCGCATCTCCTCCGATCGTTGCGGGCGACCCTACGGCAAGGCCCGCACCACCACGCCATCCTTCATCACAAACCCTACCCTTCGCAACGCCGAAATGTCCTGCAGCGGGTCGCCCGGCACCGCAATCACATCCGCATAAAACCCGGGCCGCAGCTGGCCGATCTCGTCTGCCCAATCCAGCAGTTTGGCGCCGTGGAGCAACCCCGCGCGCAACACCTCCGCCGTGCTCATGCCGTACTGCACCATCAGCTCATACTCCCGTGCCTGCGTGCCATGGGGAAACGGCCCGACATCCGATCCCACGGCAAACGGCACCCCGGCGGCCATTTGTTTTCGAAATTCCGCTGCATGAAAGGCCTGTTGCCGGCGCTCCTGCTCGGCCGCTGCTGGCGTCGCCGCGTGATCGGCAAAGTACTCCGCTATGGCAAACGTGGGCACCGCATAAATTTCTTTGTTATGCATGGCGCGCATGGTCGCCGGCGACAGCGCATAACCATGGTCGATGCTGGCCACACCCGCCGCCACGGCAAAGCTCGCGCCCGGCTCGCCGGTGCAGTGCACGCCCACCCGCGACCCGGTGCGCTTGGCCTCAGCCACCGCCGCGGCCAGCTCCGCCTCGGTGTACTGGTACGGGGTGGTGAATGTGTCGCCGACGAGCTGATCGCGGCCGGTCTCGTAAATTTTGGTGAAGTCCGCGCCCTCTTTGCGTTGCTCGCGCATGGCCGCGACGATCTCCTCGGCGCTGTTGGCGCGGTCGGCGTTGGAGAGCAGATGCTCCTCCGGATTGCGTCCGTTCAAGTCTTCATGCCCGCCCAGCAGATCGATCGCGTTGCACGACACCCGCATACGTGGCCCCGGAATCAGCCCGCTGTTGATGGCATCGCGCACAGCCACGTCAGCGCAACCGGCGCCCTCGGTGCCCATATCGCGCTCCGCCGTAAACCCCGCTTCGAGATCCGCCTTCGCCGCCGCCGCGGCCAGCAGCGTGCGCATGGGCACCGGCTCAGTCACCGTCTGCATGGCCTCGTCGCCCGGATGCAGAAACAGGTGCGTATGCGCGTCGATCAACCCCGGCATCAGCGTGGTTTGGCCCAGATCGAGGACGCGCGCGCCGGCCGGCCGCGTCACATGCGGGCCCACCTCGCGGATGCGCTCGCCCTGCACCAGCACCTCGCCCGGCGACACAAGCTGCCCGGCCGCTACATCGAGCAAATGCGCCGCACGCAGCACAACGACCTGGTCGTTCGCCGGCACCTGCGCGCCCGCCGCAAGCGCACAAAACACCCCCGCAAAGGCCCAACGTTGAAATCTATTCATAGCTGCCGAGCTTACAACAAACCCGTGCTGCCATAGCTGAACAGACTGCAATGGAACATAATACGAAAGTCGCAACGCTCAGCAAAAAGCCCGTTCTGTACCAACCCAGGGCGATGCTCTAGGTACCCTGCGTTTCTTTTTGTGACAGCAGATTCCTTCCGAGAAGACGACATGTGAGGACTAATCTGCGTCTTTGAAGGATCCGGCTCGATGCGAAGTTCCTGCTAACGCTTGCTCTGCAACCAAGCGTCACGAAACGTGCGTTGCTTTATGGAGAGTGATCTGCCAGTAGATTCGATCGGGACGACATCGAGCTTTAGAGGTGCAGCCAGCTCTGCCGTAGCCTTGATCTCCTGCCCGCGACGTTTATAGATAAGCTCTACCTTGTCGCCGGGCTTGTGCGAAGACAATGCTTTCTCCACCTCGTCCGGACTTGTTATAGTCATGCCAGCAACGGATTCCAGCTCATCGTCTAGATCCAATCCCGCTAAATAAGCGGGAGAGCCGATGATTGTAGGACCAACAACGCGCACAGCCCCACTCTTCTTCTCCAGCTGAAGAAATCCAAGTATCCCATCCTTGCTCTTGCTTTCATAGATGAATCCTGCATGCAGCAAGAGACCGGCGAAATCGATCTGCTCTGTGCCTTCGATGTACTTATTCACAAAGTCGTCCGCAAATGCCTTGTCTCCGCTTACTTCAGCAAGGCAAGCGCGCACATCCGCCATCGTGTACGGTTTTGCAACCAAACCAGGAGAGGGTCCGCCGGGCTTCCCGTAGCGACGCCACATGGCACGCATGAAATCGTCAAGGGTCACCCGCGAATCTGACCGCACACGCAGGGTTAGATCGAGGCTCAACGCGATCATGTCACCCATGGCGTAATAAGTAACGAAAGTATTATTCCAGTCGGTGGGTTCTCCGTTCGTAGGATCGCTTATCGGAGCAAGCCGACTCATCTGAACGGCGGAACGGTAGCGAGTTCCCGGACTTAAGGTGATTGAAGCGATGTTGCCGCCGATCTGAGACAAACCTCTGTCGAGGCCGAGCAAACCGGTACGGAGCAGCACCAAGCGACCGTAATAATTCGTGAAGCCTTCAGCAAGCCACATTTCACCCGACATATTGACATCTTTGAAATCGAATGGCTCCAACGATGCCGGCCGGATACGCTCCACGTTCCAGTTGTGAAAAAATTCGTGAGCTGCCGTATATACAGCCCACTTCTGAGAAAGTTGTGTTCCGCCGGAAGTAATCACGGTGCTGTTGCGGTGCTCCATGCCGTCGCCCTCTGACCAGGGGAGGTAATCCAGCATGAACGTGTAGTAACCCGGCTCGTACTCTGGGAATTCACCAAAGATGGCCTGCTCCTCCCGGATGATCTTCTGCAGATTCACGACATACCCGGCAAGATCCGCATCCGTTCCTTGGTGATGCGCAACGACCCTGAACGTCGCAGTCTTGTCGCCCCTTCGCAATGAAGGAATGCTGAATATCTGCTCGGCAAAATCACTAAGCTCAATGGGGCTGTCCATCAGATACTGCAAGTTCGGTGCGGCGAAGAGTAACGGCTCCTGCGTCGGGTACAGTTGCGTGGCAACCTTCCATTTAGACTCAGCAGGAAGCATGAGTTTCACTCGCACTCCGCGATCATCAAAGCCGTGCGCCCACAGGAAAGCCGCTGGGATGTTGATGTGTGCGTGCGTCAAGTCCACTGCCAGAAATGTTCCATCTAACTGGTCGCCAAAGACGAAGTAGCTGGCGTGGATGATGCGGCCGTGGTTTGCAATCGACCACGACCTGACATTAGGCCGCGTCGCAATCAAGTCTTTGCCCTGCTCATCTGTGAAGGTCTCTTGATAGACATTGGCCACAAACTCGAAAGCCGCATATCGCCCGGGTGAGGAGCGGCTCATCTGCACATAGAAAGGTCCTGGAGGGATGTCGTGAAATGTTGCGTCTACCTGCATGACATGATGCACCGCATCCGGAAAGGACAGCGTGTAATCAGTGGATGTCTGGGCTGTTAGAGTACCCCAGCCAATCGTTCCCAGGGTGATGATTGCTAAAATCCTTAAACTCGTAGACACAGCGCTTCTCATGCGAACTTTCCGCCTTCCCGTATGGGCCAAAACTCTAGAGCTACGCAGGTCTGAAAGCCGTTTCGTGACCTGCATCTCACCATACGCCTTAACGAAAGAACTTGTTTTGACGAGAAGCATACGCTCAGACAAGCCGTCTACGATCAGACGGCCAGCCCCTAACGAGAGGAAGAGTTAAGTAACGAGAAACGCACTTGTAGGAGGCTGACTGGGTATTCAGCATCAACTCTCTTAAATTCCCGTCACGTTAAACCCACAATCCACAAACGTAATCTCGCCCGTGATTCCGCTTGACAGCTTGCTGCACAAAAAGATTGCTGCGCCTGCGACCTCCGCCTGCTCCACATTGCGGTGCAGCGGGGCGCGCTCGGTGACCTTGTCCAGAATGGTGCTGAAATCGCCGATACCACGCGCCGCTAACGTCTTGATCGGGCCGGCCGAAACGGCATTGACGCGGATATTCTTCGGCCCTAGCGACGCCGCCAGGTAGCGCACGGTCGCCTCGAGTGCCGCCTTGGCCACGCCCATCACGTTGTAGTTCGGAAACACCTTTTCTGAACCGTAGTAGGTCAACGTCAGCAGCGATCCGCCTTCAGTCATCAACGGCGCCGCCGCCCGCGCCACGGCGATGAGCGAATACACACTGATGTCATGCGCCACGCGAAAGTCCTCGCGCTTAGTTTCTAAGAAATCGCTCTTGATCGCGTCCGCCGGCGCAAACGCCACAGAATGCACCACCGTGTGCACCACGGGAAAGGCTTCGCGGATCTCCGCAAACGCCCGCGCGATCTCTTCGTCGCTCGCCACGTCGCACTGGATGGCGCGCGCCCGCCCGCTCTGCCCCAGCTCCGCAATCAGGGCTTCGCTCTCCTTGCGCAGCCGCTCGCTCTGGTAGCACAGCACCAGCGTCGCTCCCGCTTTCGCCATGCCCTCCGCAATGCTGTACGCAATGCTGCGCTTGTTTGCCACGCCGAACACCACGGCGACCTGCCCTTGCATATCGATCATCTATGCGCCCAAGCTCCATTTCCAATCGCAGGTCAGAATATCAGTTCGCCGCCCGACTCGCCGTCCAGTGCAGGCTTATGGATAGGTCGGAAAATTCGCGTAATCGCCGCTGATCGTCGAGGCGATCTGGCCCAGCAGCACCGGATCCTGCAGCAAAAGTCCAAGCTCGCGGTTGCGCGTCATCGAAGCATTAGAAAAGTTGATGGACCCGACATAGCCCGCCTGCGCCGCCGTACCTGCATCGGCCACCATGGCCTTGGCATGCACATACAGCGTTGCCGGGTTGTTCGCGCCGAGGTGCACGCCGCAGCCCGCGCTCTCCAGTGCCGTGTAGTTTGGGTGGTACGCGGCGTTGGTGTCCGTCATCGCGATCGCCACCGTTACGCCGCGCCGGCAAGCTGCTTCAAGCGCGGAAACGATGACCGGCGCGCCCATCTCTTCGTTTTCAACAAGCAGCGTGCGTTTCGCGCCATTGATCACGCCAAGCAGCCCCGCCTGCGCCGTGGTCGGGCTCCAAAGCAGGGCGTCGCCCGCGGGCGGCTGGTAGCTGAAGTCGGTCGACGAACCGAAGTCGCTGTTGAACGTCGCTTCCATTGCGGCCACGTCCGCCGGGTCGCGGTCGACCACGGCAAAGTCGCGCGTTTGGCTGTAGTACCGGCTGGCCAAATTTGCCGTCAACACGACGGCGCTCGCGCCATCGAGGACCAGCGACTTCTGGTGCGTCGCCCCAAACTGCAGGTTCGACCAAGTCGCCGAGCAGTTCGGTCCTGCCCCATTCAGCTGCGCGTAGGCCGGTGTGTTGGTCTGCTTCTCTAGGCTTTGATCGAGGAGCACGCGCACCCGCACGCCCCGCGCGCAAGCCGCGACCAGGTCGCCTGACAAAGTCGTGTCCGCCAGCTCATACATGGTCATGTCGAGGGTGCGCTGGGCTCCGTTCACCGCCGCATAGAGCCAGTTGAATCCGGCGTCCGGCTCAACGTACAGCACGGGCGAAGTTGTGGGTGCATTGGCTACCTTCCGCACCGTCCTTGGCGCCACGGCTGTGTTCCTGGGCGCTTGGCCCACCGCCGGCGTCTGCGCCTGTCGGCAGCCCCCGAACGAAACCACGCAAGCCAAACCGAAGGCCCACAAGGACAACACGCGAACAAAAAGGCAAAATGTGCGCTGCATGCGATGCCTGCTTTCTGCTTCCTCTTGCAGGTGTTCTGAACCCCGTCAACTCGCCTGCGTTTCCATAATCAGCTCAAAAGCATCCCACGCCGCCTCTGGTATTTCCAGGCTGGCTGCCGCCACATTCTCTTCCAGGTGCGCGATGCTGCTCGTCCCCGGGATGGGCAGCATCACCGGGCTTTGCTGCAGCAGCCACGCCAGCGCGATTTGGTTGACCGTGGCGCCGTACTGCTCGGCAAACTCCGCCACCGGATGGTTGCCGCCGTCGTGCGCCTCGTCGGCGGACTTGGCCAGCTTGCCGGCGTTGACCGGGTACCACGGCAGAAAAGCGATGCCATGCCGCTCGCACCAGCGCAGCGTCGGCTCGCTTTTGCGCTCGGCCAGGTTGTACCGGTTTTGCACGCTGACGATAGGCACAATCGCTTGCGCCTCTTCGATCTGCTCCGGCGTCACCTCGGACAGCCCCACATGCCGGATTTTGCCCGCGTCCTGCGCCTCTTTGAGCGCGCCCAGGGTGTCGGCCAACGGCACTGTGGGGTCGATCCGGTGCAGCTGGTACAGGTCGATACGCTCGACGCGCAACCGCCGCAAACTCATCTCCAGCTGCTGGTTCAGGTAGTCCGGCCGGCCGCAGGGCACGGACTTGCCGGGGCCTTGCCGCGTCAGCCCGCCCTTGGTCGCCACGACCACCTCGGCCGGGTACGGATAGAGCGCCTCGGCCACGAGCTCTTCGGCGATCATGGGCCCGTAGGCGTCGGCGGTGTCAAAGAGCGTGACGCCCAGCTCCGCCGCACGCCGCAGCACGTTGCGCGCGTCTTCGCGACTGGGCGGCTCGCCCCAGGCACCCTCGCCGACCAGCCGCATGGTGCCGTACCCTAACCGCCGCACATCGAGGTCGCCCCCGAGCCGGAACGTGCCTGACCGTGCCGCATCCGCTTGCTTTCCTGTGTCACCCATGCGCGGTTGGATGCGGCTCGCCCGACTTCACGCTTGCCCGTGCACCAGCCAGTCGAACTGCTCGTCGGTCAACGGCACCACCGATAGGCGGAACTGCCGAAACAGCAGCGACCCTGCAAAGACGCCTGCCTCCCGCATGGCCGCTAGCGGCACCTCGCGCCGCAGCCGTTCGCTCGCCCGCAGTATCACGCGCGGCGTTTTGCCGTCCTCGTCCAGAGTGACTGCAGCCACGGTCGCCAGCCCCACCGCAGCCTTGCCCACGTTGGAGTGGTAGATCACGCACACCTCGCCCGGCTTCATCTTCCGCAGCGTGATGAGCGCCTGCGGGCTCTTGATCCCATCCCAAACCGTTTCGCCCTCCCGCACGAGGTCGTTAAAGGAATATTTGTCAGGTTCTGTTTTAAGCAGATAAGGCATGTACTCTCCATTGAGGGTTCTCCACTCTGTGGTGATCCCGCTTTCTAGTGTGACCTGTAACGCAGGAGCTTCTGTTCCTAACATGGACCAGCAGTACACCGGTAACTGGCAGAGGGCCAATCATAAAATAGAAACACGTCCTCCGGTCTCTTTTGAAAGAGGACATCCATCGTGCGTCCGAAGTCTATGTTTATTGTCTTCTGATTACGAAGACCGGGGGCAGCCAAGGTGCTATCTGGAAAATAGTATCGCGCCCAGGTTCCACGGGCTGCGCCTGTTGGTTTCAGTGCAGACATCATCAACTCAGGAGCGGCTCCGGGAAAGATCAGGCGAGCGCACGGTGGGACGGACAAGTGCAGCCTCGTAAAATCTCCTTGAGGTGTTACTTGCATGCTTGCCGCCTGGTTAGACTGCTCGCATCCAACAAATTCGTTAAGGAGAACAATTCTACGTTGGACACCAGCCAATGCAGCAAGGGAACTCGGATTGCTAAAACTTAGGGGTGAATCTATTACGAAGAGGGTACCTCCCGCCTTCACATGCTGTAACTCGCGGGTCAGTTCGTGCGTTCCTCTCATGGGACGACGTTGCGCGTGCAGTAAGACCTGCAGGTCGCGGGTAACTACGACCATCGTGAGCAACACAAGGGCTGCCCAGGCCGCAGCACGCGCCCTTTCTGAAGAAAGTTGCCGAGCTGCGACGGCGAAGTACAAGATTTCTAAGGGGTAAATACAACCGCCGAAGCGCGGATGGGCCCCCGCCAGAACTCCGAAACTGAGGGCACCCAAGAGCCAAACTGCAAGAGCAGCAAGATCTTCAACTTGGGCGGCAGATGATCGATACGCTTTCCAGATTGAAAACAGAGTCGTCGCAAGGAGCACCCAAAGAACGATATTTGCGCTGAAGAAGACAATGTCTATCAGATGTTTCCACAGGCGGTGGTCACTGAGCAGCAGCTTGAAGGCGTTTTCTGAGGGAGCCCCATCTGGCCACTGCAAGAAACCCTTGATCACGCTCAAAGACATCCCTTGAAGACCTCCTCCGCTCATCGCATACAGGCCGCCGCTGTTCAACCGGAACAGCGTTTTGCGCACGAGGAGCCATGCCACGAGCGGCAACAAAAGGAACGCACTAAGTCCTTTTTTGCGCGTGAGAAGGTAACACGAGAGGCAGGCCGCGATAGGAGCAAAGAGGGCTGCTTCTTTCGTAAAAACGGCGGCAAAAAGCGGAACGATGGCAAGACGGAAACGACGAAAGAACACGTTTACTGCAGCTAGTACAGTGAAAAGGCCGCACCAAACGTCAAAATGGTTTGCCAAAGTCCATAGGTCAGAATCAATGAACGCCGGATGAAAGGCGGTGCACAAAGCGGCTAGGAGTAACGCGTATTGGCTCACCTTAAAATGTTTGCAGAGAAAGACGACGCAGGTCACCAAAGCGCCTTGCGCTGCAAAGAACAATAGAAAATAAAGAGCGTAGTGCGAACCAAAGCATGCGATCTCAAAGCGGAGAATGGCGTTCACACCAGGACGTAGAAAATCTGTGAACGGAACATCCCATTCAGGGAACGCATAAAAATATCTTGAAAAGCCTTGGGTGACCCAGGTGAGTGGGCTGCTCTGCGCGCCTTGCAAGATAGCCGGATCATCCCCAAACGGAAGATAACTGGAGTAGAGCGGCCACATAAAGAGGTAAAGACAAAGGAGGGCCAAGAAGGAGGTCAGGAGCGGCTTGCCTATAGGCAGCCGTGTTTCGCGCTTTCCAGGGTGCGCGTGATACCCATTGCTGAAGGACTTCATGCTCCGCCGCCCACTAGCCCCCTAAATCCAACAACTCCACAACCTTCATTGGCTGCCCCAAAAACAAGCTTCCTAGCCGCGCGAACTTTTCTACTGAATCTGTCGCAAAGCACTGAAACGTCGCCTCTTCCACTTCCTCCGGCGCGGGCTCCATCTGCCCGCGCACGAACTCCGCCGTCGCCTCGGCCGAGTCCACCACGGAAGCTGTGCTGCCCAAGGCCCGCAGCGCGGCGCAGATCTCGCCCGCCAGCAGCGGATAATGCGTGCACCCCAGCAGCACCACCCCGGGCTGCCCCTCCGCCAACGCCTCGGCTAGATAGATCCGCAGCACCTCCCGCGTTACGGGGTGCTCCGTCCAGCCCTCCTCTACTAATGGCACCAGCAGCGGGCAAGCCTTCTCCGTCGCGGCCAGCCCTATAGCAGCGCACGTGTCGCGATACGCATGCGAGCTCACGGTCGCCGCGGTCGCGAGCACGAGCACCTCGGCGGCCGCGCCATTCAGGGC
>CAXTTZ010000058.1:0-14546 GCA_964247325.1 uncultured Acidobacteriaceae bacterium
GGGCGTCGTGGTCGATGCCGTCACTCGCGTCGGTGGCATTGGAGGTGCTGCCGGGCTTGGGGGGGGGGTCTGGGCCATCATTCGCGGCCAGGTCGGTGAAGGTGCCGTTGCCGTTGTTATGGTAGAGCCGGTTGCCGCCATAGGCCGTGACATACAGGTCTTCAAAGCCGTCGTTGTCGAAGTCGCCCACGGCCACGCCCATGCCGTAGCCGATGCCCTGCAGGCCGGCTTTCTCGGTGACGTCTTCGAAGGTGCCGTCTTTCTTTTGGTGGTATAGGCGATTCCACTCCTTGGGCGAGCGCTTGGCGGGGGTGGTGCCCTTGGGGGTTGGGTCGTCGAGCATGGCGCCGTTGGTGAAAAAGAGATCGAGGCGGCCGTCGTTGTCGAAGTCGAAAGCGGCCACGCCGGAGCCCATGGTTTCGATCAGGTATTTGTGGCTGGTGTGCGAGGCGACACCGGTGAAGTTCAGGTTGGCCGCGGCGGCGGTGTCGGTAAAACGGCCGGGGATGGCGGGTGGCGCTGGCTGCTGAGCGCGACCGGCAAGGGTCACGAGGAGAAGTGTCGCAAGTGGAAGGAGCGGGCGCGCGGGCATTGGATCTCAACCAGGAGAAGGGCGGTTTGTAAGTGAAGTCATTGCAAGAGCGGCCGGACTAAATCGAGCTTGGACGAGTACCTGGATGATGGAGAGGTTATGGTGTGCGCGGGAGCAGGTACGGAATGCGGACGTGCCGTTCCTCCTGAGGAAAATCTTTTGTATTTCTGGTCACAAGAACGCCTCCCTCAATGACAGCCGTTGCGACCGCAACCGCATCCGGCAGCTTGACCCGGCGCTGGCGTCGCTCGACAACGGCCTGTTCCGCAACGGCACTGCTCAGGCCGATCAACCGGAACTCCGACAAGAGCCGGCGTACACCGTATTCCTCCTCCGGGCTAGCTCCTGTGAGGACCTCCATCCAGGTCACGATGCTGATCGCTCGATCCCCATGGCGGTTTACTTCGTCACGGGCGACCTCGACCCCATTAAGCACATCGATAAGTATACTGGCGTCATAAACGGTCATCATCGCTCCCACTCGCTGCGAATCCGCTCCTGATAGGCAAGGCCGTCCTCTCCTTTTCCGGCCCATAAGCCAAAAGCCTCGTCGATGCCGGAGCCTTTTCTCTTATGCTGTGCGAGATAATTGGAGATTGCGCGACGCACCACTTCGGCCCGGGAGACCTTTTCGGACTTGCTGATACTGTTGAGCGACTCGAGATCTTGCTCTGGGATGTCTACAAGGGTGCGCACGGTTAGCTCCTGATATCGCTCGATGATATCACTCCGCGGCAGCGGCTGTTGGGGTCTGGGCAGACCCTGTACCGCGGCCGGTGAGTTGGCGCATAAGGTCGACTTCGCGTTGGCGATAGGGAGTGTCGTCCTGCTTGAAGACCTCGTGGAACCACACCGTCGGCTGCGCGTACACGTAGGGGCGCGCCCAGGAGTCCCAGGGAAAGTAGGTTTGCGTTTTGCCTGCAACCAGCCCCCAGTTGATCGCCGCCACATGGTACTGCTTGGCCAACGGCAGGATGGTGTCAAAGGTGCTACCGGCGCCGCGCGCCATGTACTCGGTGCAAAGGAGCGGCCGGTGGAGCGGCTGAAGCTCCTTGATGCGGCCCTCGAAGCCCTCGGGCCATTCATAATTGTGAAACGAGATCACATCGGACTCGGACAGCTGGATCTTCGTGGTCGCGCTTTCTCTGTCAGGGTGGCTCCAGTCCCCGACCCACACGCCGCTGGTGAGCGGCTGGATGGGGTGCATGGCGCGCGCCCAAGCAAAGACCTCGGGCAGCAGTTGATCGACGCGCTGCACCTTGGCCGGCACATCCGCTTCGGCATCGCCGCCTTTGTTATCCGGCTCATTCCACACGTCCCAGCCCAGAATGCGGTCGTCTTTCGCGAACGCGCCAACCACGCCCTGCACGTAGGCCTTTAGCTGCGGCTCGACGGCCGGGTCCAGCAGCCGTTGCTTGCCGGGACTTTGCACCCAGCCGGAGTTGTGTATACCCGGGATGGGCGGCCGCTGCGAGCCCGGATGCGGCGCGGTGTCCCAACAGGAGTCGAAAAGCACCAGCAGGGGCTTGATGTGGTGTTTGGCGGCGATATCGAGGAACTGGTTAAGGCGCTGCTGGAAGCCCTTGGGGTCGCTCAGGTAGAGCTGGTCCTGAAGAAAGACGCGCATGGTGTTCATGCCGATGGACTCGCCGAGGCCGAGTTCTTTGTCGTTCAGCGCGGGGTTGAAGCTGCCGGCTTGAAACATCTCGAACTCATTGATCGCGTCAGACGGGATGAAGTTGGCGCCGACGAGCCAGGGCTGTTTGTCGTACCAGGCTTGAGCCTTGGCTTCGCTCCAGCGGTCGATTGTTTGGGCTTGCGTTTGGCTAGCGGTTTGCGCGGAGGCGGCGCAGGCGGTAGCGAAAGAAAGCACAACGGAACACAGGACAAATCGGGATTGCAGCAAAAGGCCTCCGCACAGAACAGCTTCGGGTGAGCGTTTCCTAGCTTGCATGATGGAGGATGCAGTGTGCAAGCGCTTACACGAGGAGGACGTAAAACCGCCTTAGCAAAGGCGGCGCAGGGCGGGCGCAGTGGAGCCGCGGATGAGTAGGCGGGGCTCGATGACGTGTTCTTTGCTTACGGAGGCGCTGCCGGCGAGGCTGGCCTTTTGCTGGAAGAGGCTGCGAAAGGCCGCGGCGGCGAGCTCGCTGCGCGACACGGCCAGGGTGGTGAGCGCGGGCTGCGTGTAAGCGCTGAGCTCGATGCCGTCGAAGCCGATCACGGAGATGTCTTCGGGGATTTGGAGGCCGTACTCGTGGATGGCGCCGATCGCGCCGATGGCGGTTAGATCATTGGAGGTGAGCACGGCGGTGGGCAGGGGCTTGCCGCGGGCAAGGATGCGCTGCATGGCGTGGTGGCCGCCCTCGACGCGATGATCGCCTTCCTCCATCCAGGGCGACTGGCCGGAAAGCCCGTGCTGAGCAAGCGCGGCACGGAAGGCCTGGGCCCGGGTACGCGCTGAGGCCAAGCTCAGCGGTCCGCTAATAAAGGCAATGTCGCCATGCCCGAGCGCTACCAGGTGCTCCATGGCGGCCTGTACGCCGGCGCCGTAGTTCACGCGAACAACACTCATACCGGATTCGAAGGTGGCGAGGTCGAGAAAGACGAGCGGAATTTGGCGGCGGGCGAAGTTGTGGATGAGGCGGTCCTCCATCTCGGAGGTCATGATGGCGACGCCGTCGACCTTGCGCTGCAGCATGCGGGCGACGCAGGTTTCCATGCGCTTGGGATCGTAGTTGGTATTGGCCACGAGCACCTCCTGCCCGTGCTCGACGGCGATGTCCTCGAAGGCTTTGACCAGTTCGGGGAAGTAGGGATTGGTGATGTCGGAGATGATAAGGCCGTACAGGCCGCTGCGGCCGGAGCCGAGGGTGCGCGCGTTGTTGTCGGGGAAAAAGCCTAATGCGTCAATGGCGGCGCGAACGCGATCGGCGGTTTCGGGCGCCACAAAGGCAGTGCCGTTGATGACGCGGGAGACCGTAGCGGTCGATACACGCGCCCGGCGAGCCACGGCCATGATGTTCATCGTTGCGCCATGCAGGAAAATACTGTCGAAGCGAACCGGTGGAACGGAACTGGTGGAAGCGGGGCCTCGCTCAAATGCAGCGAGCGTGGAAACGTTGCCTTCTATCCTATACAGGGGGAAAAGGGGGACGGGAAGCGGATTCTGCCAGAAGGGCCGAAGCGGCGCAGAAAGTGGTTTGTGTGCTGCTCGCGGAACTCTTCACAAGGGAGGGGATGGGATGATAGGCTTGCGCTCAGTTCTGGGCGCGACAGGGTTGTCTAAGTGATGTAAGCGATTACGTTTGCGCTTGCAAAACTTTGCTGCTGCGTTTGAGGGCGCGCCGTCGGCGACCGGCAGAAACTACGACCGGTACCGAGCAAAGGGGAACCAAGACTATGGCTGAGGTGTCGCGACGCTCCTTTCTTGAGGCCGGCACGGCTGCCCTTGCGGCTGCGGCTGTGGCTGGCTCCGCCCCGCTGCAAGCTTTGGCAGGACCTCACTCATTGCGCGGGGTCGCTCACGGCAAAGCGAAAGGCAAGCTCGCGCCAGCGGCATTCATGTTTTTGCCGCTGGGCGAGGTGCGGCCGGCGGGGTGGCTGGAGCGGCAGCTGCGCGTGCAGGCCGATGGTATGGGTGGGCACCTGGATGAGTTCTGGCCCGATGTGGGGCCGAACAGCGGCTGGCTGGGCGGCACGGGCGAGAGCTGGGAGCGTGGGCCGTACTTTGTCGACGGCCTGCTGCCACTGGCCTGGCAGTTGAACGATGATGCCCTGAAGGCCAAGGCATTGCGCTTTGTGAACTGGACGCTGGAGCACCCGCAGCCGAACGGCATGATCGGCCCGCCGACCAACGACGATTGGTGGCCGCGCATGGTGATGTGCAAGGTGCTGCAGCAGTACGAGGAAGCGACGGGCGATCCGCGCGTAGTTCCCGTGCTGACGCGGTATTTCCATTACCAGTTGGCGGCCATGCCGGCGCGCCCCCTCCATGAATGGGGCAAGTATCGCTGGCAGGACGAGGCCATGGTGGTGGAGTGGCTGTATGAGCGCACGGGCGACCCAAAGCTGCTGCAGTTGGCGCACCTGCTGCAACAGCAGGGGTTCGACTGGGTGGGCTCGTTTGCAAACTTCAAATACACCGGCGTTACGACGCGAGCATTTCTAGAAAGCAACGGGGAAAACAAGCCCGAAGGCATGCAAACGCACGGCGTAAATAACGGGCAGGCGATCAAAACCGCCGCGGTGCAGTACCGCCTGAGCGGCGACGCGGCTGAGCACGCCAACTACAACCGGCAGATGGCGGCGCTGGACCGCTACCACGGAGTGCCGAATGGCATGTTTTCGTGCGATGAGCACCTGGCGGGGCTTGACCCGAGCCATGGCACAGAGCTGTGCACGGTGGTCGAGACGATGTTTTCGATGGAGGTCGCGCTGGCGACCTTTGGCGACCCGGCCATCGGCGACCGCATTGAAAAGATTGCGTTCAACGCGCTGCCGGGGACGTTTACCGACGACATGTGGGCGCACCAGTACGATCAGCAGTCGAACCAAATCCTGGTTGGGTTGAACTCCAAGCCCTGGACGACCAATGGGACCGAGGCGAACCTGTATGGGCTGGAGCCGAACTTCGGTTGCTGCACGGCAAACTTTCACCAGGGATGGCCGAAGTTCACCTCGAGCCTGTGGATGCGCTCGCCGGATGGCGGCCTGGTCGCCGCGTTGTACGCGCCGTGCACGGTGGACACCAAAGTGCAGGGGCAGCGGGTGCACCTCCGCGTGGAAACGGACTACCCCTTCCGCGAGGCGGTGCGGATTACCGTGCTGCCGGAGCGGGGAACGGCGTTTCCGGTCCGGCTGCGTGTCCCCGCTTGGGCCAAAGGCGCCACCCTGCGGGTAACAAGCCAAAGCACGGGCGAGGCGGCGGAGGTCGCAGCGATGCCGGGCACGTTTGCGCTGGTGGAGCGCCACTGGATGCCGGGCGATGTGATCGAACTACAGCTGCCCATGGTACCGACGGCGACGCGCTGGTTCCATAACTCGTTGGCGCTGAACCGCGGGCCGCTGGTGTTTTCGCTCGATCCCGGAGAAACCTGGGTAAAGCTGCGGGAGCGCGCGATGACGGCCGATTGGCAGGTGTTTCCGCAGGGGCCGTGGAATTATGCGTTGCGGGTCGACGAAGGGACGGCGCCGCAGCTGCGGGTGGAAGAAAGCGCGGTGGGCGCGCGGCCCTTTACGTCCGAGGGCGCCGGTGTGCGGCTGCATGTTCCAGGCAAGCGACTCAATGCGTGGCGCTCGGCCGATAATGTCGCTGGGCCGGTGCCGGAGGGGCTGCAAAAGAGCAGCGAGCCGGACGAGATGTTGGTGCTCGTGCCGTATGGTGCGGCCAAGCTGCGCGTAACGGCGTTTCCGCAGTTGCAAGGATAATACGTTTGTCCTCGCTCCTGATGTACTGATTTCCTGGTCGCTCGCAAGGGTGGGCAGAGCTTGATTTGAACGTTGATTCGAGGTTCGTTTCCGCATGAGATTCCCCGCGCTCCGCCGCTCCATTTTGCCCGTACTCGGCTATTTGGCCTTTTCAGCCGCGCTCCAGGCGCAGGGGAATCAGTCCCGGCCGCCGGCTGTGCCTTTGGTGACGCACAACCCGTACTTCAGCATCTGGTCGGACCACGACAAGCTGACCGATGGACCGACCGTACACTGGACCGGGCATCCGCAGCCGCTCGACAGCCTGGTGCGCGTAGACGGCAAGCCGTATCGCATCATGGGCGGCGGCCCGCGCGAGGTGCCGGCCATGGACCAGACCTCGCTGCAGGTGACGCCGACGCACACGACCTACAACTTCGCCGGCGGCGGCGTGGCGATCACGCTGACATTTTTTACGCCGGCATTCTTGGATGATCTGGATGTACTGTCGCGGCCGGTAACGTACCTAACCTGGACGGCAAAAGCGACCGACAACGGCCAGCACAAGGTCGAGGTGATGCTTGACGCGAACCCCGGCATCGCGACCAGCTACGACGGCCAGGCGGTGACCTTTAGCCGCAACCGCACGGCGACCACCGAGGTGCTCTCGGTGGGCACGCGCGAACAGGCGGTGCTGAACCGCACGGGCGACGATCTGCGGATCGATTGGGGATATTTCCATCTTGCCGTGCCGACGAGCGAGGCCGCGAGCACGTCGATTGCTGAGGGCGGGGTGCGCAGCTTTGCGCAGACAGGCACGCTGCCGAACGCGGATGCAATGGAAGGCGCGGTGTCGACGCACTCGGCGCCTCACCTGGATGTGGCCTTGGCGTTTGATTCCGTAGGCGCGACGCCGGTGTCACGGCACGTGCTGCTGAGCTACACCGAAGGCTATGCGGTGCAGTATATGCAGCGCAATCTGCGACCGTATTGGCAACGCAATGGCATGCCGGTTTCCACGATGCTGGATACGGCCGAGCGCGACCTGCCCGCACTGGAGGGGAAGGGTACGGCGTTTGACCGCGACCTCACGGCCGATCTGACGACCGCCGATGGTGAGCACTATGCCTACCTGTGCGCGCTGGCGTACCGGCAGTCGATTGCGGCGCACGTGTTGGTGGCCGATGTGGACGGGCAGCCGATGATGTTCGGCAAGGAGAATTTCTCGAACGGCAGCATCGCGACGGTGGACGTGATGTATCCCGCGGCGCCGATCTTTTTGTTCTTCAACCCGAAGCTGATCGCGGCGCAGGTGCTACCGGTGCTGGAGTACACAACGTTCCCGAACCATTGGCGCTTCCCATTCGCGCCGCATGATTTGGGCCAGTATCCGCTAGCTAACGGACAGCTCTATGGCGGTGGGGAAAAGACCGAAGACGACCAGATGCCGGTGGAAGAAAGCGGTAACCTGCTGCTGCTGGTGGCCGCGATCGCGCACACCAGCGGCGACACGTCGATGGCGGCAAAGTATTGGCCACAGCTGACGCAGTGGGCGGACTTTTTGCGCGTGCATGGGCTGAAGCCGGAGAATCAACTGACGACCGATGACTTTGCCGGGCATGTGACCTTGAACAGCAATCTTTCGTTGAAGGCCATTGAGGGGCTGGAGGCGTATGCGGACCTGGCGCGCATGCTGCACCACCAGGACGAGGCGCGCAACTACAGCAAAACGGCTAGAAGCTATGCGGCGCAGTGGATGACCTTGGCCAAAGAGGGCGACCACTACAAGCTGGCCTATGACACCCCCGACACGTGGAGCCAGAAGTACAACCTGGTGTGGGATGTGGTGTTGGGCTATGACCTGTTTCCGAAGAGCGTGCGGCAGGACGAGACGAAGTTTTACCTGACCAAGATGAACCATTACGGCTTGCCACTGGATAGCCGCCGGGATTACACGAAGCTCGATTGGGAGATCTGGACGGCGTCGCTGACGACGGACCGGTCAAACTTCGATGCCATCATGGACCCGATCTATCGCTGGCTCAACGAGGGGCCCACGCGGGTGCCGCTAACCGATTGGTACGACACAAAGACGGGTAAGCAGCAGGGATTTCAGGCTCGCAGCGTGGTGGGCGGCGTGTTTATGAAGGCGCTGAGCGACCAAACCTTGGCGCGCAAATGGCGGGAGCGGGCGGTGGGCGCGCCCGCGGCGCCAGCGGCGCGGTAGGGCCAGGCTGTTACGGTTTTGTTGGTCAACGGGATTGTGGGGTCTGAGCCTTTCCGTTCTGGGCTTTGATTCCATAGCTTAAAGCCACGGCTCCCTCCCAAGTGCGCCCGGTGCCTGCGCGCGCGGGAGCGCAAGCCGTAAGATAAGGCTGTAGCCGTATAAGAGTGCTTGGGACAAGATTCGGGGGCGAGCTGCAGCAACTCCGAACATTCAGAGTAGAACCACCATCTTCCGCAGAGGACACACGATTGCCGACAACATTTCAAGCGCCTGGACGGGTCAACCTTATCGGCGAGCATACCGACTACACGGGCGGGCTGGTGATGCCGATGGCCATTCCGTTTACGACGTCGGCGGCGATTCGTGCTGTGCCGGCCGGCTTCGAGTTTACGAGCGGCACCTTCGACACGACGCGAAAGGTGGAGCAACTGGAACGGTCGAAGCCAGCGGGGGATTGGACGGATTACCCCGTAGGGGTAACGCAGCAGCTGCTGGCGCGAGGCATCGCCGTGCCGCCGTTTGCACTGCATTTGGAGGGGGACGTGCCGCCCAATGCGGGGCTGAGCTCGTCGGCGTCGGTGGAGGTGTCGACCGCGATGGCGGTGCTGCACCACGCGGGGGTCACCTTGCCCGAGGCGGAAATTGCAAGCTTATGCCAGCGCGCGGAGAACGAGTTTGTGGGCTCGCCTTGCGGCATTATGGACCAGTTCGTGTCGACCGCGGCGCGCGCGGGCCACGCGCTGCTGCTGCACACGCGCAGCCTGGAATATGAGCAGTTGCCGTTGAACACGGGCAGCCTGGCGCAGTGCCGCATTGTGGTGGCGAACTCGATGGTGAAGCATTCCATCGCGGGCGGCGACTATGGCGTGCGACGCCGCGAGGTGGAAGCGGGGCAGGCGGTGCTGAAGCAGCGCTTTCCGGAGTTGCGGGACCTGGGCGATGCGACGCTGGAGCAGCTCGGGGCGTGCGAAGAGGCGATGTCGCCGGAGTCGTTTAAACGCTGTCGGCACATCATCAGCGAGAATGGGCGTGTGTTGGAGGCGAAAAAGGCGATGCTGGCCGGCGATGCGACACGGCTCGGAGAGAGGATGACCGAAGCGCACGCGAGCGAGCGGGATGACTTTGAGTGCAGCGTGGCGGAGGTGGATTTTCTGGTAGACACCGCGACAGCGCAGCCGGGGTGCCATGGGGCGCGGCTCACGGGCGGCGGCTTTGGTGGATGCACGGTGAATCTGGTGGAAACGGCCGCGGTCGATGCCTTTCAAAAGGCGTTGACGGCGGCGTACCAGCAGAAATTTGGCATTGCGGCAGAGATTTACGTGTGCGAGGCCGTGGACGGTGCGATGGCGCGCGCCGAAAGCGGAGAGGTGACGGTATGAATGAGATGTTTGCGCAAACGCCGCACCGGCGGTGGAACCCGCTACGCGGCGAGTGGGTCGTGGTGTCGCCGCACCGGACGCAGCGGCCCTGGCAGGGACAAACCGAAGACAAAGCGGGCCCGGCGCCGTTGCAGTTTGACCCAAACTGCTACCTTTGCCCCGGCAACACGCGAGCCGGCGGTAAGGTGACGCCGAAGTATGAGCAGACGTTTGTCTTTGACAACGACTTTCCGGCGCTGCTGCCCGACACGCCCGTAGCAACGCTGGATGTGGACGGCGCGGGTTTGCTGCAGGCAGCGACCGAGCGCGGCATCTGCCGGGTGCTGTGTTTTGATCCGCGGCATGACCTAACGCTGGCGACCATGGAGGTAGCGGCGATCCGGCGCGTGATCGAGGTGTGGGTGGCGCAGGAGGCGGAGCTGGGCGCGCGGCCGGAGGTCGGCTATGTGCAGATCTTTGAAAATCGAGGCGCGATGATGGGAGCCAGCAATCCGCATCCGCATTGTCAGATTTGGGCGACCGAGCACATCCCCGACGATCCGACGGTGGAGGGCGAGCAGCAAAGCAAGTACTTCGCTGCACATAACGAGCCGCTGCTGGCAGCGTATCTGCGGATGGAGCTTGCGCAGCGGGAACGCATTGTTGCCGAAAACAAGAGCTGGGTGGCGCTGGTGCCGTTTTGGGCGGTGTGGCCGTTTGAACTTATGCTGCTGCCGAAGACTGTGGCGGCGCGGCTGGGCAACATGGATGCGGCGCAGCGGGACGGGCTGGCGGCGATCCTGAATACGGTCACCGCGGGCTACAACCGTGTGTTCGACACGCCCTTCCCATACTCGATGGGCTTTCACCCCGCGCCGCCCGATGGGCAAGCGCATCCGGAGTGGCAGTTGCATGCGCACTTTTATCCGCCGCTGCTGCGTTCGGCAACCGTGCGCAAGTTTATGGTGGGCTTTGAGTTGCTGGGCTCGCCGCAACGCGATATCACGCCCGAGGGTGCGGCGGACACGCTGCGGAAAGCGATCGGCGCCTGAAGCCGCGATTTGGTCGGGCGATCTTTGGGATGGACCCCCTTAGGTATGCTGAAGGTGTGGCGAAGGGGCAAGGCCGTGCTGCGACAGATCTCTTTAGGAGTGAATAATTCCATGTTGCTTCCCGCGCTCGTGTGCCCGGGGTGCGGCAGCACGATCGTTTTGCCGTACCGCACGTTTCTTGAAAGCACGCTGGTGGAACCCTACTGGCCGGAAGAGTCGGTTCGCCTGTCGTGGGTGTGTGATGTGTGCTTGACGTGCACGAGCTTTGCGCGGGATCGGATCTACTGGGGTCCGCAAAGGGAGTTTGCGCCACCCAGTGCGGAGCGCGGGTTTTGGCGTGTGCGGATCCCTTGCGGGGAATCGTCTTGCACGGACGACATCGTGGCCTACACCCGGACCTTCGGAGAAACCTCGCGACGGCTGCTGGGGGCCGCGGTGGCCACGTCAAGACCCGCGCCCACGTGCAAGCGGGGCTTTGCGCCGAATGCGGATGCTTACCCGCTGCAGATCGATTTTGTGGAGTGGACGGGCGAGCAAGAGTACCTGCATTAGTACCCGTTCGGACGGCAACCCTCAGAAGCGCGGTAGGATTTGGAAGATTGTTGAGTTCTGCTTTGGGAGTGTAGGTGCGTTTTCTGCGTGAGTTTCGTTGGGTTTGGCGGGGGGCGGCTGCGTGCGGGGCCGGTCTCTTGTGGTTGCCGCAGAGCTTGACCGCGCAGGGGGCTGGCAGTTCTACGTTGCCGGAGGCGCCGGCGCCGCGGGCGCACGACAGAAGCTATGCCGCAGGCGTGCAGGCCGGGCAGCGTGCGCAGGGGTCCGACTCGATTGCCGGCACACCGGCGCGCGTGTGGCGGGATGAGGTCGGCATCGTGACTTCGCCGGCGCGCGTGCGACGTCACGATCTGCTGTGGCTTGTGCCTTTGGCGGGCGCTTCGGCTGCGGCGTTTGCCACGGACACGCACACGATGCGCGACGTGGTAAGCCGCGACGGCTCGACGGTGCACACGAGCAACCAAGTGTCGGACCGTTTGCGCGATGGGTTTCTGGCAGCGCCGGCCGTGCTGTTCGGGGTGGGGGCGCTGCGCGGGGATACGCGGACGCGGGACACGGGGCTGTTTGGGCTGGAAGCCTTGGCCGATGCGGGCATTACGGGCTATGGCGTGAAGCTGTCGACATGGCGCGAACCGCCGTATGTGCAAGATGGGCGTGGGCATTTCTATCAGCGCGATGCGGGCTGGAACTCGTCGTTTGTGTCGGGACACAGCATCTTGGCGTGGTCTTCGGCGGCGGTGCTGGCAGGGCAGTACCATAGCCCATGGGCGCAGGCGGGTGTGTATACGCTGGCAGGCGGCGTGAGCATAACGCGCATCCTGGGGCAAGACCATTTTCCGTCGGATGTGCTGCTGGGTTCGGCGGCGGGCTGGCTGATTGGGCGGTATGTGTATCGGACACACCTGCGTGGGCCGCGCTAAAACGAGCGCGCTTGCGTTCAGCCGCATTTCACGGTTGTCAGCCATAATGGTGCTGTGTGGCTAGAGCGGCGGTCAGGGCGAAGACGACATGTACGTTCCGGTATGGGATGGACCGGCGCCTGTTTTCTGCTCTTTGGGGGCACGCGCCCTGCGTGCGGGCAGCAAAGCCTTACCGTGCAGGAGGCGATCGCCGCGGCGCTGCACAGCCCGGCCGCCCAGGTGCTGGAGGCGCAGGTAGATGAGGCGCGCGGGTTGGCGCGTCAGGCCGGGTTGGGGCCGAATCCACGGCTGTTTTTAACGTCGGAGGATCTGCGGCCGTGGGCCAGCGATTACGATTTTCCCAATCAGACTGAGGATTACGGCTATCTCAGCCAGACCGTTGAGGTGGCCGGCAAGCGGAAGAAGCGGGTGGCGCTAGCCGAAGCGCGGCTTACACAAACGGAGGCCGACCGCGCGCTGCGGCTGCAAGGGATCGCGGCCAACGCGGCGGCGAGCTATTGGAATGCGGCGACATCGGAGCGTATTGTCGGCTTATTGCGGCAGGACATGCAGGCTGTGGACGAGATGGTGCGCTACGATCGCGCGCGGGTAGACGCCGGCGCGATGCGCGGGGTGGACCTGCTGCGCATGCAGGTGGAACAAGACCGGCTGACGCTGGCGCTGCGCAACGCCGAGCGCGATGCGGCGCTGGCGCGGGTGGAGCTGTTTCGGCAGATGGGCCGCGCGCCCGCAAAGGACGTGCAGTTTCGCGATGCGCCGGAGGACCTGAAGCCGGTAGCGCCCGTGCCGTTAGCGACGGTGCTGGCACAGCGGCCGGACGTGCGCTCGGCTCGCGACGCCGTGCAAGCCGCCGAGGCCGACGCGACGCTGCAGCATGCACTCGCGAAACCGGATCCGGATGTGCTGGCCGGTTACAAACGCAATAGCACGCAAAATACGCTGTTTGCGGGGGTGCAGGTGCCTTTGCCGATCTTTAACCGCAATCAGGGCGAGATTGAACGGTCACAGGCTGCGATTACCGCGGCGCGTTCGACACTACAGCAGACTGAGTTGCAGGTGCAGGCCGATGTAGCCGCTGCGCAGGAGAATTATGACCGCGACCGCGAGATCGTGCAGAAAGTCGTGCCGGATATGCGCTCACGGGCGGCAGAGAATCTTCGCATCCTGACCGAGGCCTACCAGTTGGGCGGGGTCGATCTGCTGCGGTTTTTGGATGCGGAACGGACGGAATTTGATGTGGAGGTGAACGCGCTGCGCACGCTGGTGCAATACCAGACAAGCGCGTTGCGTTTGCAGCAAGCGTATGGGGTGCAACCATGAGGATGTTGCAACGACGGCTCGCGATTTGTTTGCTGGGAGCGCTTTGCTGGACGGTGAGCGGCTGCAAGGGCGGCGGCGCGGGTGCGGACAGCTCGGGCAGTAAGCCAAAGAGCGATGCCTCGCAAAATAGCGGCGGCAAGGGCAGCCAGAATAAGGGCGGGTCGGACTCCAAGGCCAGTGGCGCGGACACCACGAGCGAGGACACCGGGGGCGGCGACAAGGAGGCTTCGGTTCCAGACGACACGGTCAAGATTGCGCCGGGGGATCAGGGTAACTCCGGGATCGTGGTGGCGCCGGTGGATGTGCGCCGCATGCCGCAAACGTTGAACGTGGCCGGGCAGGTCGCCTTGGATGAGCGGCATACCGATCACATCGGCGCGATCGCCGATGGGCGCATCGAGCGCGTGTATGTGCTGCCGGGCGACCCGGTGCGCGCGGGGCAAACGCTGGCCACGCTGCACAGCCACACCGTGCACGAAACGGTGGGCGCGCTCGCGCAGGCCTTTGCGGCGGTAGAGCGGCAGCGCAGTGGCGTAACGTTTGCGACCGAGGCGCGCGACCGGTATGCGCGGCTGTATAGCATCAAGGCGGCGTCGCTCGAGGAGGCGCAGCGCGCGGAGCAGCAGTTGAAGCAGGCGCAGTTGGACCTCGCGGATGCGAAGGCCAACGTGCGCATGGAGCGCGAACACCTGTCGGAGCTGCTGCAGGTGCAGCCTGAGTCGCTGACGCCGGCGACGATCTATAACCGCGAACTGGTGCCGGTGCGCGCGGTAAGCTCGGGTGTGGTGATTACCCGCAGCGTCACGCCGGGGCAGGTGGTCAACACGGGCGATGACACCTTTGTGACATCGAATCTGCGCAGCGTGTGGGTGACCGCCTCGGTGAACGAGAAGGACCTGCCCAACGTGCACAAGGGCGCGGGCGCGGAGGTGACTTTGCAAGGACGCCCGCAGCCGTTTGCGGGCCGTGTGGCGATGCTGGGCGATGTGCTGGACCCGCAAACGCGCACGGTGCCGGTGCGGGTCAGCGTGCCCAACCCGAACATCGCGCTACGCCCGGGTATGTTTGTGGCCGCGGCGATTGCGGAGCCGGCCACGCGGGATGCGGTGTTTGTGC
>CAXTTZ010000059.1:0-14393 GCA_964247325.1 uncultured Acidobacteriaceae bacterium
TTGGGGTGGGGTGTGCCCGCGGGGGCGGGGCATCCGAACCGGATGGTGTTTGAAGGGGTGTTGACGACGGTGGACGAGCCGAGCACGCGGCCGCCGACGGGTGCTCGGGGGCACAGGGTGGTGCTGACGGCGCGAGCCGCGGAAGAGGCACTGCCTTCGCTGCTGGGGATGGCGGTGGGCTTTACGCCGGGGTATGACGGGCACGACGTGCGTCGCAAGTGCGGGCTGATCACGGAGGCGGATGTGGTAGGGCGCGAGCTGCGGGTGCGGGGCTACGTGTACGGGCGGGATTTCCCGGAGGTGGTGCGGCAGGTGGAGGCCAGCCTGCCGGGCTCGATGGGAATGAGCTACGAACTAGCGGATGCGCAGGTAGAAGACACGCGGGCCGAGATATGGACGGTGACGCGGGCGATGTTTACCGGAGCGGCGGTGCTGCTCCGGGACAAGGCGGCATATGGGGGGACCTCGTTCCGGTTGGTGAAGGGGCGCTGCCGTGCACTACCCCTGGCGGCCGCGGCGAGAAAGGAAGTGTGGCCGGGGCCGGTGAGGGAGAACCTGAGTTTGGGACAGAAAGGATGGGGAGCGCAATGGAGCTAAGTCTGAGTGAAGTGATGGAGAGTCTTGAACGGTTGGGCACGCGGTTGGAAGCGGCCGTTACGGCGCTTGAAGGTACAGCGGCGCGGCCGACGGCGGATGGGGAAGGCGAGGTCGGGAAGATTACGGCTTCAGTCGAAGGATCGGCACGGGAGCTGGAGTTGGAGCGGCGGCTGGCCGGGGTGGAGCACGAGCTGGCGGCGGCACGAGCAGCGGCTCCGGCGACCGAGGCTGCTCCATCCGGGAGGAAGACCCTGCCTGCGGCGACGGTGCAGCTGCTGGCGAAGAGCGGTCTGACCGCGGGAGAAAGCGTGGATGTGGCGGCCCTGGACGCGGCGCTGACGGGGATGAGCGTGGAGGAGCGGATCGCGGTGAAGTCGCAGATGTGGAGGGTGGGGACACTGGTGGTTTGAGGTCGGAGGCGGTGCGGATTCGCCTTGTTTGAAATCGCGGAGGCGAGTGCGAGTCAACCATGTTAGCGAGCTAGCTGATTCGGAGTAAGCAGGTTCTTCGTCGCTGCGCCGCTCTGAATGCTTTAGTGTCACCGGTTGAGCTCCGGCCTAGTCGACCAAGCAGGCACGGGTGGACTAATCAGGTTTGCGGATAAGTGGCGAGCTTTGGGATTGTGGGCGGGCGGGGCTTTCGGCTCCGCCCGTTCTTATGTGTGCAACTAAACGCCCACTTATGGGCAGGGAGAATGGAATGAAGGCGAATTTTCTGGAGATTCACTCGGCGGCTGACTACATTGGACCCGGCGCGGTAGAAGTGCCGATGTACCAGAGCGAGATCACCGACATCGTTCGCCGGCGCGGTGCATTCGGCCAGAGAATCCGGCAGGTTCCGGCTACGGGTCATCCGTCGCGGTTCTTCGAGGAGACAGCGATTCCCTCGCCCGGCACTTCGGGATTCGTGGACCCACGAAACATCACAGCGCCGGTGGTGACGCCGACGCGGGTAGAGCGTTCGGTGCCGCTGAAGGCGGTGGTCGCGCAGCTGTCGTACAACCTGTTCGACGTAGAGCTGGGCGTGCAGCAGAAGCAGTTTGCCTATCTGCAGGCGAAGGACCTGATGGACACGGTGGACGGCGTGCTGCGCTCGCACGACGTGGCGCTGTGGAATGGGTCGGACACGTCACTGACGGCACCGACGACCGCGCAGTACTACGGCGCGGCGGCGCAGATCGCGGCGGGCGGCAACTCGACGACAATCGGGACCTCCGGGTCAATCACGGATGGGCTGAAGACGGTCGTGGCACAGATGGTGGCGAGCTCCGGCTTCGAGGTACGGCCGACCGCGATTTATGCCAACCCGGTGCTGCTGGACTTGCTGGATCGTGAGCTGAAGAGCGAGTTTAACGTGGTGCTGAGCACGAAACAGGTGACGGCGGGGCTGTCGGTCAAGACGCTTTCGACACAGGCCGGGGAGCTGCCGCTGATCCCGGACTGGACGCTGGGTTACACGGGCACTCCCGGGTCGGGTTCGGCGGTGCTGCCTGCATACATCGTGACGGAGGACATGATCGAGTATCACTGGCTGGGCGACCCGAACGCACGAATTTTTCAGTTGGGCGTACCTGGCTCACTGGCGCAGCAGTATGTGGTGGCTAAGTTCGGCGGCGTGGTGGTGAAGGGCGCGAGTTATGCGCATGCCCAAGTGCTGGTCGACCGCTAAAACCGGCCTCATAGATACTCTTGCGACTTCGGCAGTTCTCGTGAGCCTCGCTTTGCGGCGGGTTTCATCCAGGGCTACAAGAACTTTTTGTGGCTATGAGACCGCTTGTAGTCGAAGAGCGGCGAAGAAAGTAGGTGCTTCGCCGCTTCGCTCGTCAGGGTGAGGCTTCGTTATGGATTGCTAGGGCCGCTTGAGAAGGCGGCCCTATCGCATGGAGGGTGGGATGGGGTATTTGCAGCCGAGCGACTATGTGGCATTTGGGCTCGCGCCGGATACAACGGACGACTGGGTGACTGTAGCTTCAGCGCTGATGGAGAGCCATTGCCGGCGGGCGAGCCTGCTGGTGACGCAGTACACGGAGCGGGTGCGGCTGCTGGCTGGGTCGCAGAGTGTGCAGCTGAGCTATTTACCTTTGGTGGCGGTCGCTCCCGCGGCTGTGCCGTTTGTGCAGGTGCAAGCGAGGTACACCTTTCCACGGAGGGGTGAGCCGGTGAACCAGCTAGAAGGAATATGGACGGCGTTTGCGCTGCCCGGCAGCTGGGTGAATGTGGACCCGGCCACGGTGGACTGGATGCCGGATGGAGGAATCACGCTGCCGCTGAGCCTACTGGGGCTGCCGTTCAACGAGGTCGCGGTGACGTATACAGCGGGACTGCAGACCGTGCCGGATGCAGTGAAGAGTGCGTGCGCGTTGATCGTGAAGAACGCGCAGAGCACGCCCGGGATGAACGTGAAGCAAAGTCGGGTGGACATGCTGCAGATACAGTATTTCTCCGACTCACTGCTGGACAGCAATGTGAAAGCCCTGTTGCGGCCGTGGGTCGCGAACCGGCTGGGGTGAGTGATGGCGAACGTGAGGAATGGAAGCGAGGGCGGGCAGCGGATGGCGGATACACTGCTGCGCGCGACGGGTGGGATGACTGCGATGCTGACCGTTTCACCGGCGCAGGGAGATGCGACGGATGCGGGCCAGCTAGGGCTGGATGCGCCGGGGTTCCAGGCGGTGGCGCTGCAGCCAGTGACGTTCCGGCGAACGAGGCCGTTGATGACCGAGGGGAAGGCGGCGCGGTATGAGCTGCTGGTTTCGGCCTCGGCGGTGGACGCGCTTGTAGGACTGCTGCAGCTGGATTCAGCAGAGACGCTGTTCGCAGTGACCGCGGGATTAGCGGTAGCGGGGCTGAACTTCGAAATCGAGAGCTGGAGCGGGACGGTGCTGCTGGGGCAAGTAGTGATTTACCGGCTGCTGCTACGGGGAGCTGTGGCACTGGGGTGACGTTGAGCTTGGAAGAAAGGACCGTGACATGCAGAACGCTCGAGACAGCTTTTACATCGCGCTGCGAAATCGCCTGGCTGCGTTGAATCCGGGACGGACGGTACGGGTGCGCGGGGTGCAGCGGCCCTCGCTGCTGGTGGAGGACGCAGAGGCGCTGACGGTGGAGCCGATGGAGGATGTTTTTGTTCTCCGGTGGACTGCGGCGACCGCAATGGAGCTGATGCCCACGCCGCTGATTGGGCTGGGATGCGAGCTGCACTACGGGACGAGCGGAACACAGGGAGCAGCGGGGCTGGATCGGGGGCGGGCGCTGAGCGAGATGGACCGGGAAGTACTTGCGATTCTGCAGCCGTTGTGGACGCCAAAGTTAAGCTATCGCGCAAGCCCGCCGGCGACGATGGGCACGAATTTGTTTTGGACGGAGCCGGAGCTAGGCGGGGCGGTCACGGACAGGAATGCGCTTCGGCGGATTGCGAAAGTGACGGTGTATGCGTTTGAGGAGCCGGGGGAGTGATGAGCATGGTGAATCCGTTACGGCTGCCGCTGATTGTAGGGCGAGTACGAGCGTACTTCGCACCGGTGGACCGGGTGGCACACGTGCCGACGGCGTTTGACCCGGCAGCAAATGCGGGCTGGAGCCTGGATGCACCACCAGCCCCATGGACCGATCTGGGATGGGTACAGGGCTTTGTCCGGATTTCAGAAAGCAAGCTGCTGGATGTGGAGACCGGAAGCCCGGCGGTGACGCAGGTGCAGGCTCGGCAAAAGACTGGAGCGACGGTGCACTGCCAGTTTACGCAATGGAGCCGGCTTGCGATGGCTTTGTCGACGGCCTCAGACAGCGTGAACTTATTTGCGCCGGGGTCAGCGGCGCTTACTCTAGGCGCGGGGTCGACCGCTAATACCCTTTACGTGACAAATACAAGCCAGCTTACGGCGGGAAGCTTCGTCGTGGTCGACGTAGACTACACTGGGCAGACGGGGTTCGTCGGCAGTGGTGGCTCCGGCACTTTCGTGCGGGATGCCAGTATCTTCGCCGGAGATCTGAACGCCGTACGCAGGTACTCCCTGAATGTCGGGCAGGTGCAATCTATTGCTGCCGATGGCAGCCTACAACTGGCAAGTGTCTTGCTTGGGGGAGCACCATCCCCGGCGATGAAAGTGCAGCAAATTGTCGGCTTTGGGGATCGCGAGGGCGGGTTGTTCTTTCCCGAATGGTCCGCGTTGTTTGTACAGCTAGGAAATCAGGGTGAACGGCTCTTTTTCTATTATCCAAGACTGCAGGCCATGGCAGGGGCAAAAGAGACCATGCAGGTGCTCAATCCTGGTATGTCGACCGTACTGCTCGACGCGAGCTTTCGAGCGTTGCCGACAGTGGACAAGGTGGACGGGGCAGCAACGGTTTGCTACAGAAGCTATGCTCCCGGACAGAGTTGCCGAATCTAAGCAGGAAGGATGTGCATGCGCGTACTTATCGACAACTATGACGGGCTCGGTCCTCTCGACTACACAGCTTGCGTTCAGTTCGGGAAAGATGCGGTAATCCAGAGGAAGTTGAACGCTACTTCTAGCTTACGGCTGATTTTAGTTTTGAGCATTGGTTTGACCGCACCAGGTTTGAACGCGCGTCTTCTCGTACAGACAGCTTCAGGAACCTTTCTCTTTACGGGGTATGTTCTGGAATCGCCAGTAGGAATTGAGCTCGGAGAGGCCACACGGGGCGACGTAAAGGCTTTGCTCGTCGAGGCCGTTAGCGACGAGGCACTGCTGGATCGCGCCGTATGGACAGCGAGCACCACTATTCTGAGCGGAACCGCTGGGCAGAATTGGGGCGTCCTGGGCTCACTGTGCTCAGCACAGGGCCTAGAGCTGAACGTTGCCAGCGGGCTAGCGACAAGTAGTCGGGTGGCCTTGCCTGGAGGGGGCCGGTGGTCGACGTTAGCGAGCAACCTGGCGGGCAGCACAAGGAGCACTTACCGCGCGCTCAACAGCGTGATCGATGTCACACCCATGGGCGCGCGCATACACAATCTAGCCCCATACGATTTAGGTGTCCGGCTTACTCCTGCTCCGTCGAAAGACCTGCACTGGCTAGCCTCGGATGTAACCGTCCAAGGACATGATGAACCCGATGCATATGTTACAGAGCTCTTCGCGAGTGATGGTGTTACATCGATCTTTAGGCTGAGTCAATTACCTTTTCACCCGCATGCGGCGCAGACCACAACAATCGTGGATCTTTTTCAGGGTACGTCAGTCAACCGGGCACTCTGGGCCGTTGTGGATGCAAGCGGACACATAGCGATGACCGCCGGCGGCCTGACCTGCACAGGCGGCTCTGGCAGACAGAACGAGAGCTTTGTATCTTCGGTGCAAGAGATAGAGATGGGCGGCAACCTGCTGCTCGAGGCACAGGGCGTTCAACTGTCGATCGGTAGTGTCGGCATGCTCCTTGGGTTATACGCTGGTCCTACATCGGGATCGGGTTGTTTTGCAGGCTTCTCGGTGACGAGCACGCAAGGAGCGATTTCGTTGACAGCGACCGTCAATGGCGCGGCGAGCGGCTCCGTGTTCTCGACCATCAGCGGACATCTCTATACTTTGCGTCTTCGCGTCTACACTCCGGAGACAGAGCGGGTTCGCCAGTCATACACCTATCCGGCCGCACACAATCTAGTTACTATCGGGGGCGATGTAGTACCAAGTAACGGCTGGCTCGAATTAGAAGTCCAGGACATTACGAATGGTACCGGTTCGCAGGCTACCGTTTTGTACAGTGGCTTCGTTCCTTCCGTCCCACCTGCCTGTTCGCTAGGCCTGCTCGCGAGTGGGTCGCTGGCGTGCAGCATCAAGAGCGTGCATTGCAGCCAGTCAGCTCCGGTACAAGTGTCGGTAAGCGGGCAGGGAACAACCCGACAGCAGCTTGTTCTCGGAACTGTGGCGGAAGGTGGAGCGTGTCACCTTACAAGTTCCGGCGAGATCGTATTCTATCCTGCCGCCATTCCGGCGTCTTCGACGCTGATCACGGTGGTGTACCGCAGCCGGAGACTAGCTGTTGCACGGCGCATGCTGCCGGGTCAGCCCGGAACGGTTACAAGCTGGGCAGGTAGTGTAGTGCACCCGCCGGCTTGGAGCAGCATAGATTGCGAAAATGCGGCCAAAGCGATCCTTGCCTTTGGAATCTCGAGAGATACAGCGTTACAGGGAAGATACGGAAGCCAGCAAGTGCTGACCGGGAACGATCTTTGGCCCGGCGATGCTCTGCAGTTGAACTCATCCAGCGACGTTTCGAAGCATCAGGTGACAGTGCGCTCGGCAACTCTTGAGCTTCAGAACGCTTGCAACGATATCGTCAGATACCAGGTTGAATTTGCGAACGACTTCGTGGAGTCGCTCAACATCCAGACTTCCTCCCGCTTGGCAGCGACTTCTGATCTCCCGCAAACCGCGACGGCTCTCGATAACGCTCCTGCAAGCTTGACCGGTCTTACCACTGCAAGCATCACTCAAACCTCGGTCGTATTTTCTACCGGACTTGCAGCACCAGTGAATGGCGGGTTTGAGGTGCGAAGGAGAGATGCCACGTTCGGGCCTGGTATAGATTCAGACTTGGTTCTACGAACTGCCGCTCAGACTTTCAGCATTCCCCGAATTTCCGCTGTTGAACAATACTTTGTTCGCATGTATGACGGGAGCAGCCCACCGTTGTACTCGGCGCAGTCTGCTGCCGTATTCATCAACATACCGATGTAACCAGGAGGACTTTAGTGACTGCCGTGTTAGTGACACCCTTCGAATCACTCGACAAACTGCCGGTCGGCATCGCTTTCCTATGGATCTTCTCGGCAGGTGTAAGCGCACTCGATCCGCCTAATGCCGGGTCAAGTCCTTGGTACAAATGGCTCTACCAGTTCCTGCATCTGCTTGCAGCAAATCTAGACAAAGCCGGCCTGCTGAGAGCGGGTGCAGGAGATGCGCGGGAGCCGGCCTAGGCGGACGAACGGAGAACCATTTACACTTCGGAGATGGGGATTCTGCCGGTTGTCGGTGTAGTCATGGGAAGTAAAAACGATTACGAGATCATGCGGCATGCCGTGGAGATGTTGCGCAAACTCGATCTTCCTCACGAGCAGCGGGTCGTGTCTGCACACCGTACACCCGATTCGATGCTCCGGTATGCCGAGCAAGCCTTCGATCGCGGAATTCGGATCATCATCGCAGGTGCCGGCGGCGCAGCCCATCTACCGGGCATGCTCGCGTCGAAAACACTGGTGCCGGTTCTGGGTGTGCCCATAGCAGCAACAGCGCTGAATGGAATGGACTCGCTTCTCTCGATCGTGCAAATGCCTGGGGGAATACCTGTGGCTACACTCGCGATTGGGAAAAGTGGGGCCGTAAACGCGGCTTTGCTTGCAGCTCAGATTCTGTCTCTTCACGACGAGGAATTGAGGTATAAGTTACAGCACTGGCGCGAAAGACAGATGAACGAAATACTCACCCAGGAACTAGAGGCATGAACACGCTGATAGAACCTGGCGCAATGGTCGGCATCTTAGGTGGCGGGCAGTTAGGTCGTATGATGGCTATGTCGGCCCGCTCCCTTGGTTATCGGGTCCGCGTCATGGACCCGGACCCTCTTTGCCCTGCAAGCAAAGTCGTCGACGCCTGCATCGAGGGAGCGTGGAATGACCTTGAAGCAGCCAGCCTGCTCGCAAGGCAATGCGACGTAGTCACGCTCGAGATTGAGCAAATTGCGATCGAGGCTTTACGGGCGGTTTCTCAATGCGCCCCTCTAAGGCCCTCTGCCGAGAGTATCCATCTAATCCAAGACCGCAATCGCCAGAAAGACTGGCTGGTTAGATCGGGGTTCCCGGTCGGAGACTACGCCACCATCGACTCTTATGAGAGCTGTCTGCTTACCTCGCAGAGAGCATGGCCGGAGTTGTTCCTGAAGCGAGCACAGGGCGGATATGACGGCAGGAGTCAATCACGTCTCTCGGATGTGACGTCGCAAAGTCTAGAGGCAGCATGGGGAGAGCTTGGATGTGTTCCTTGTGTCGCAGAAAAGGCACTGTCGCTCGAAGGAGAGATCTCAGTTTTGGTCGCGCGTTCTCCGCGAGGGGAGATACGTGTCTATCCGGCGGCGCGCAATCATCATGAGAAGCAGATCCTGGTTTGGAGTGTTCTCCCTGCTTCCTTGCCTCCTTGGATAGAGCAGCAAGCTCAGGAGATTGCCAAGTCCATCGTCGAGCAAATGTCTTACGAAGGACTTCTAGCGGTAGAAATGTTTCTGACGTCCGGTGGTGGGCTGCTGGTGAACGAGCTCGCTCCGCGCCCCCATAACAGCTATCACGCAAGTGAGAGAGCTTGCTCCACAAGCCAATTCGAGCAGGCTATCCGGGCGGTATGCAATCTGCCTCTCGGGGACACTACGGTGATTCAGCCGACAGCGATTGCCAACCTGCTCGGAGATCTGTGGAAGGATGGAGCTCCAAACTTCGAGAACGCCTTAGCGCTGCCAGGCGTACGGCTGCATTTATACGAGAAACAAACTGCACGCAATGGCAGAAAGATGGGACATCTTTCTGCCATTGGACAAACGCCTGAAGGGGCGATAGAGCGTGTCATGGAAGCCTGGCACGCTCTCCGGAAATCCTGAAGTTAGCCAAGGTCCTCACTCCAGGTTTCGAGGTAGCGCTTGACCTCAGCCATGAACTTTCCGGCGTCCGCACCGTCAATGATCCGGTGATCGAAGCCAAGACTTAGGTGAACGACGCTCCGTATGGCGATCGAATCGGAGCCGTTCTCGTCCGTCATCACTGTAGGCTCCTTAACCAAGCCTCCTATCCCGAGAATCGCGCTTTCGGGCATGTTAATCACCGGAGTTCCGAACTGCTCGCCGAAGATGCCCGCATTAGTGATGGTAAAGGTGCTCGTCCCTACTTCATCCGGCTTGAGCTTCTTACCCCGAGCGCGGTCCGCAAGGTCCGCGATGGCGCGCGCGACACCGAGAAAACTCCGCTCTTCCGCTTCCCTGATGACGGGCACGATCAGCCCCCAGTCCAAAGCAACCGCAATCCCCAAGTTCACATTCGCGTGATACCGGATCGCATCCCCCTCAATTGATGCATTGATAATCGGCATCTTCCGAAGGGTCGCGATCACCGCGCGCGCGAAAAACGGCATGTAGGTGAGCTTAACGCCGTTTCGCTGCTCGTACTTGTTCTTCTCCTTCTCGCGCAGCCGTACGATCCGGGTCATGTCGATCTTGAAAACCGTATGGACATGCGCATTCGTGCGCTTGGAGTCGGCCATGCGCTGGGCGATGATCGAGCGCATCTTCGTCATAGGCACGAGATTGCCGGCCAATGACGGAGCCACCTGCACCGGCACCGCCTTTGCAACAGGTTGCGGGGATATCGAGCTTTTCTGAGCCGGAGTAACGATAGGTTCCTTCTCCAGGTGCCCAAGCAAATCTTCTTTAGTGATGCGCCCTGCCGAGCCCGTGCCTGCAACTTCCTTCAGATCGACATCGTTCTCCTTGGCCATCTTGCGCACTAGCGGAGACGATCGAACTCTATCGCTGCCTGCCGACGCTTGCGACAAACCATTTGTCGGACCCGAAGGTACCGCCGAGGGCTTGCCCGCAACTGCCGCTGGCGCATCCTTCGCCGGTTGAGCGACACTGCCCACCGCACTCCCGGCAATGATGGCCACGGTCGTGTTCACCTGTACCGTGCCACCTGCTTCGGTTCTAATTTCCTGAAGAATGCCGGCAATCGGCGCGGGGATCTCGGCATCGACCTTATCAGTAGAAATCTCAAAGAGCGGCTCATCCCGCTCCACCCTATCGCCTGCCTTTTTCAGCCACTTGGTGATTGTGCCTTCAAAGATGGACTCTCCCATCTGCGGCATCACGACCTCGGTGCCTCCGCTTGTTTTCTCTGGTGTCTGAGGTACGGAGGTGCCTTCAGGCTTTACCGTTTCGACGGCCTTTGCTCCGTTCATGTCGCTGATCACGGCGACAACGGTATTGACCTGAACCGTCGCACCCGCCTCGGCTTTGATCTCCACAAGCTTTCCAGCCACCGGCGATGGGATCTCGGCGTCAACCTTGTCCGTCGAAATCTCGAAAAGAGGCTCGTCCCGCTCAACCGACTCGCCTGGCCTCTTCAGCCACTTGGTCACGGTTCCCTCAAAAATCGACTCGCCCATCTGCGGCATCACGACATCGGTCGCCATCTATCCATCTCCCGTCAGCCTTCTTCGGCTTGCAAGCATCTCAGTGTACGGCATCTGCAGCGCGCCTTGCATGCCCTGCAACCAACTTCGCACACAGAAGAGGAACAGTATGGGATTTATGAACGTTCTCACCTCGCTTGCCGGCCAGAGCGCCGGAGGTCAAGTTTCACCGGAGCAGCACGGCTCCGTCGTGCAAGCGTTGCTCGATCACTTCGGCTCGCAACCCGGCGGTCTGTCCTCTCTTACGAACCAATTTAGGCAAAACGGGATGGAGAGCCATGTGGATTCCTGGATGAACACGCAACCGGGTCAGGCGGCGCAGACGCTTCAGCCCCAGCAGGTCGAGCAAGGGCTCGGTCAGGACCAAGTGCACTCCATCGCGCAACGTGCCGGCGTCAACCCTGAAATGGCTAAAATGGCTCTCGCCGTGGCTCTGCCCATGCTCATGTCTCACTTGTCACAGGGCTCCGGGCAGCTTCCTGAGCAGGCCCACTCGCAGTCGGGGCTTGCAGGCCTGGCACAGCGCTTCTTCTCGCAAGGCTGACAAGCCTGCCTAACCAGACCTCTCCAATGTGACATGAAAGGAACATAATGGCCGACCTCGAGCAGCTTAAACAGAAATACGCCTCCGTCCTTGATCTCTTCTCGCATTTTGCCCCTCAGGGCGCTCAACTCGAACAAGTTTCCCTCGATGGAAACAAGCTCCTCGTACGCGGAACTGTTCCATCCACGGTCATCGCGAATCGCATCTGGGACGCCATAAAACAAACCGATGCGGCCTACTCTGATCTTGAGCACCAGATCGGGATGACCGGCGGAGCGGAGCAGGCTTACACCATCGCATCGGGCGACAATCTTTCCAAGGTCAGCCAATACTTCTACGGCTCGGCGAAGCACTATACCGCCATCGCGGAAGCGAACGGGATCGCCAACCCCGATAAGATTCAGGCAGGGCAGCAGATCAAAATTCCGGTCCTGAGCTAGACACATAGGGGCCAAACTCGTCTCCGATCCCGCGCCGAGTTCGAACCGCGTTGTTTGCAACACTCCGGGACGCAAAGGGTACTTCCGTAACGGAGAGTACCCTTCCCTGACTAAACTAAATCGCTTGTCGTGCCGATATAGGACTTGTGCGCAGTCCACGGCTCCAACTCACGCTTCCAGCTTCCTACTCGCCGGCAAGGTTAGAGCCGGGCTCACTTCCCGAGGTCGCGCCTCGGTTATGAAAAGCCCATCCATCCATGCTGTCGATCGAAGCCGCGTCGAAGCCGCCACTCGAGACTTGCAGCAGACCACCATGCACGGGCTTGATCGCGCCTTTGCTTGGCTCCTGCTCGTTCAGTGGGCCGCAATGCTCGCGCTCGCTCTCTGGCAGCCGCAGGGCTTATGTTTCAGCCGGCACGCTTTCGCTCTGGCTGCCCTGCTCGGCGGGGCGTTTTCCACGGGCCCCGCGCTGCTTGCCTGGCGTATTCCGAGTCGCAGGCTCACCCGTCACAGCGTGGCTTTCGGGCAGGCAGCCTCCTCCTCCCTCCTGATCTATCTCACGGGTGGACGCATCGAGACGCACTTCCACATCTTCATCTCGCTGGCCCTCCTGGCTCTGTACATCGACTGGACCGTGCTCGCCACGGCCACTGTGGCCGCCATCGCCGACCTTGCCCTCCGCGGCACGCTCTTACCCACCACCATCTTCGGCGTTTCCAAGGCGCAGCCCTGGCGCTGTGTCGAGCACGCGGCATGGCTGCTCTTCGCCGATCTCATGCTCACCGCTTCCTGCCTTGTTCGCGTCAAACGCATCCGCTTGATCGCGGAGCACGAGCTGCACAAAGATGAACTGCTTCGCCAGGCCTACACTGACACGCTGACCGAGCTGCCGAACCGGCTCTTCTTCCAAGTTGAGCTTGCGAGCACACTCCAGCAAGCCCTTGACGCCAAAAGCACTGTGTACCTGCTCTATGTCGATCTCGACGGCTTCAAAACCGTAAACGACACTCTCGGCCACGCGGCCGGCGACCAAGTTCTTCGCGAAGTCACCTTTCGCCTTGTAAACGCTCTCGGGGCCAATGTCCTTCTGGCACGGCTGGGCGGTGACGAATTTGTCGCCGTGCTTCCGGAAAACACTACCGAAGCAGACGCCTGCTCCCTCGCCGGCAAGCTCCTTACGGTTCTGCAACCCCCTGCCCACGTCGGCTCTCGGCAGGCGCATCTTGGGGCCAGCATTGGTATCAGCGGCTTTCCGCGTCATGGGCAAACGATCGAGGCGCTTCTCCAGGCCGCCGATGCCGCCATGTACCGGGTCAAGGCCGAAGGGCGCTGCGGTTACGCCTTGCCTTCTGGTCCCATTGTTCTCCATGGCCGCACACCGGGGTCTCCCGCCGGGTTTAGCCCTTCCCCGACCCGGCAGGTGCAAGTTCCTTCCGTCCTCGCCTTTGCTCCCGCAGGCGGTGCTGCGACAAATCTTTTCTCGCCACCCTCCTAGCCGCCGCTGTCCAGCTGCACCTTCATATGCAGGTTGAACACCAGCAGCGTGAGTATTCCAAACACCATTCCCAACACCGCCAGCGCCGCACCATATGGGTGTTCCTCCGCGAGCGAAAACCGGATCAGAATGATTGAAACCACGAATGCGGCATTGCGAAAGACCATCTCGTACTGACCCGAAACGACCAGCGACAAGATCAGGATCAGTACGTCCGTGAAAATCATCACGGTAAAGAGATCGTTGTAGAACCCACCTACAGGCCCCGCGACAGGATGCCTCGCGAGCAAAGTCCGCCCGATCGCCAAAACGAACAGCCCGACATAGTACGCCGCCATCGCCAGCAGCAGCGACGAAAGCCCCACAGCCACGATCTTCTTCTGCGTGATAAACCGGTCCAACCGCCTCGACCGCTCTGCCGTACCCCGCGGTCGCGGCCGCTTCTGCGCGACCCACTGGAAGATCGCCACCAGCAGAAACATTCCCAGCCCGGCCCACATATCCGCCAGCAGCGGGGCCATCTTCATGTTGAAAACATGCCCTTTTACCGCCTCGCTTGCCTCCGCGACATCCGTGAACGTGTTTCGCGCGAAAATCAGCGAGACGATCTCGAACTGGTTCGCGATCGATCGGGTCGTCGAAGCGGGCAGCGCCGCGATCAGGGTCAGCACCTCGTAAAACAAAATGAAGTTGAACGGCGTCGCGATCGCATCCAGATAGTTCCTCCCAATCAGCTGCAGGATCGCGGGCGGGTGCTCGATAGCCCTCGCCAGCATGATCAGCAGCAGGTGGGCCGCGAACCCAGCGATGCTCAGCCGGATCACGATGTACTTCAGCGCCTGCTTGTGCGCGTCCGTAAAGGTGCGGTCGTGGACCGCGAGCAGCTCTACCCAGAACCGAGCTACGGTAAACCGAGCCTTCGGAGTCAAACCCAATCCCGCAGCCGCCATCGCCTCACCCTTTCCGCGCCCCGTTCAAACCCCGATCAACTCCCGCGCCGCCGCCCTTCGTTCCGCGTACAGTGGGAACCGCTCGCAAAACGCCTCCACCTCGCGCCGCACCCGCGCGACCGTCCCGCTCTCCCCATGCGCATCGACCACCTCCCCGATCCACTCCGCGATCGCGCGCATCTCC
>CAXTTZ010000060.1:0-14230 GCA_964247325.1 uncultured Acidobacteriaceae bacterium
GCATCGCACCATCCACGGTGGTCCCCACGCCGGCATAGGAGAGCAAGGGCCACGAAGGCGCGGCCAGACCAAGGGTCTGAATCAACATGCCTTGCGTGCCCGCCGAAAGGTACCAAAGCGCCCCGGAGCTATCCGCCGCAAGCGACCGCAGGGAGCTGACCGCGCTCCCTGAGCAGGCGCCGGAGGTAGGGTAACAGGGTAGAAAAGAGGTCAGCGTACCGCTCGAGACGGTGCCGTCGGCACCCGGCACGAGAGAAAAGAGCTGTCCCCCGGCCTCGAAGTCGGTCCAATACACCGCACCGTTGCCGTCGATGGCGACACCAATCGGGTTGTTGTACCCCGCTCCGGTGTTGGACACGTTCGCGTACGATCCATTCGCGTTGGCGGTGATGCCGTCGGTCGTGTTGCCGGCCGCCGTATTGAGCTGCCCCTTTAGCGGAAAGTACGCCGTCAAATCGCCGGTGACTGCCACACCGAAGCCGCCCGCGGCCTGCAAGCTTTGCGTGACCAGACCGGTGGTGGGCGAATTGCCGAAAGGGTACGCGAACGAAACAGCGGTGTTGGTTCCGGAGCTCGTGACACCCCAAATGTTTTGGTTGGAGTCCACAAGAATGCGTTTCGCGCCGGCGCCCAGCTGCGGTTGATAGCTGGAACAAGTCACACCGGTGGCGTTCGCCATGGCGCAGGTTTGAAAGCTGGTCGAAGCGTAGTTCTTGGAAAGCTCGAAGCGGTACAGGGACTGGTTGGAGCTTGCATCCCGCGAAATCCAAATATTATCCGCGCCATCGACCGCCACGCCGGACGGGTAGCCGTTAGCAACAGGGATATTCTGCATCACGGCGCCGCTAGCGGAGCTTAGCTGCCACAGGCTGCCCGTGGCGCTGTCGTCGGTGTACCACAGGTGGCCGCTGTTATCGAGTGCTATGCCTGAGGGCGCTGCCGCAGCCGGATTGTGCGCTCCGGTAAAAAGCGGCGTTCCGTTCGAGGCGAACCCGTTCACTGCACTGTAGGTGTTGTTTGTGGCGCTGCCCGCGTACAGCACATACACGTTATCCTGCGCGTCCAGCGCAACATCCACTGGGTAGGGCATCGTGTTCGGTACGCCTGCAGTGACCGAGCCGAGATAAAAGATGGACAGGCTAAGGTTGGTCGGAGCGGTATTCATGGCCGGCGTGAAAAACACTGCGCGCGGCTGCAACGCAAAGAGCGAGGCTACGTTGCTGGTGGGATTTTGCGCCATATTGAGCGCCACTTGCAGCGTATTGGAAGGCACCGTGCCGCTCGGCAGCGTAGCGTACTGGAAAAGGTCACCACAATGACTGCCGTCGCTCTTGATCGCGCCACTCTGCACACTCGCGGAGCCGCCGCTGGAATCCACACAGCTTTGCAGGATGTTTCCCAGCGTATTCAGCAGCGCTTGCGGTGCAATGCCGAGGGAGTTCGTGGGCACGGTGGCCCGCGCTTGCCCGGTCGGGTTGGAACCGTCATACCGTACCGAATCGACTAAGTTGTAGGCATTGGCAAAGCCGTGCTGCAGCCCGGCGGCGGTGCAGGTCATATTGGCGTTGGTGCCGGTGCAGGTCGGCCCGGCTACGTTGTTGATGGCGGGCGCGGAGATGTTCACAATCTGGCCGCCGGTGCTCGCATTGGTGTTGTCGATGGTCGTGAAGTTGCCCAGGGCATACGCGGCTGCAAGCGTACTCAGCTCCGACAGGAACACGTTGACGTTATCGATCTCGGACACAGTCGCGAGGTCGGTCGAACAGCCGCCAATGACCCCGACCTGCACAACATTGTTGTTCACCGAAGCTGTGGTGTGCCCGCTGGAGACGGTAATGTAAGCATACTGGCCCGCGTCGCAGCTCCAGCCTTGGTCGGGAAAGGTGAAAAAGCCATGGGTGTCGGAGGTGGTCTGTAGCAGCTGCTTCGCCGCGCCGCCGTAGCCGTTCGATTGCGTTTCCATCAGCCGAATGGTGGCGCCCTGAATGGGGTATACGCCGCCGTGCACATGGCCCTGGATGGCCGGGCCGGGCGTGGCAGCGGCAACCGGCGTCGCGGGTGCAACCAAACCTGCGCCGCAGCCGGCAAGCAGGCTCGCTACGCCGGAAAACAAAACAACGGCAGCGGTTCGTACAAAACGGGTGGTGTGCAGAAACATGGATGTCCCTGGCCCTTTCGACAGATCGCGTTCCATGCACCGGAAAGCTGAAGTCCGACGCTCGCGCGTTCGTCCGCAAGCCGGGCTGCGCGCTTCCCAGGCACGCACAAACAGTTATCGTCGTTCTCGCCGGGCTCAAGCCATCCCACATTCAGCACAACGCGCGCGCGGAGGTGTGCCACACGCCTACAACCGCCGGGGTGTGGAAAACACAAAAGAGGCAGCCTGGTTGGGCTGCCTCTTCGCTTGAACCGATCACGGCCTTTGGCGGGTCTTTAGTCCTTTTGTTTGTCATTCCGTAACGTAGTGGAGGAATCTGCTGTTTGCTTGTAGCTCCAACGGCGTACCAAGGAAAGCAGATTCCTGCGCTTTGCTACGGGATGACAACAAAGGAGCTTTAAAACTGTTCGTAGGCTCTTACCGATTCGGAAGCTCCTACGGTATATTTCCAGCAAGTTCGACAAAGGTCTGCTGCGCCGCGATAAGCCCTGCGCCGAACCGCACCCCAAGCTGCGGCACGCTGCGCACCAGCACCTGCTCCAGCGCGGCAATCAACGCCACCGTATCGAGGTAGTCGAAGTAGCCCAGGTGCGCGATGCGAAAGATCTTGCCCTGCATCTCGCCCTGCCCGTTGGTGATGTTCGCTCGGAAGCGCGCCTTTAGCTCCTTCACGATCACGCCGGAGTCGACGCCCTCGGGCGCACGTACCGCCGTGGCTGCCGCACCCGGCGCCTGCGAAAACAGCTCCAAGCCCATCGCCTGCACCGCCGCCCGCGTGACCGCGGCAATCAGCTCGGCGTTGTCGATCAACTTGTCGCGGCCCTGCGCCAGATCGCCTTCGGGCTTTTCCGGCGTCGCGGCTTGCGCGGCGATCCAGTCGAGCGACGCACCCAGCGCCGCGATCAGCGCCACCGCGGGCGTGTAGGCGCTTTCGCCGTTGCGGGCGTTTTTGCGTTCCTTACGCAGATCAAAGTAATACCGTGGGTTATAGGTGGCCTCCATGCGGTCCCACGCGCGCTCGCTCACGGCCAGGTAGCTTAGCCCCGGCGGAATCATGACGGCCTTTTGCGAACCGCCGATAAGCGCATCGATCCCCCACGCATCCATGTCTAAGTGGGTCGTGCCAAGCCCCGTGATGCCATCCACCACAAGCAGCGCTTCCGACTGCTCCTCTTTCAGAAGCTGCGCGATCCCCTGCATGTCGTGCCGCGTGCCGGTCGAGGTTTCTGTCGCCTGCACAAAGACACAGCGCGTTTCCAGCTTCAGCGCCGCTCGAATCTCGTCGAGCGTGAAGGTCTCGCCGTAGGGCTTGGACAGCGTATCCACCGCGCAGTTAAACGACTTGCCCAGCGCCGACCAACGCTCGCCGAATTTGCCGGCCGAGAGCACCAACACGTGGTCGCCCGGCGAGGTCAGGTTCGAGACCGCGGCCTCCATCGCGCCCGTGCCCGAACTCGACAGCACCACCACATCGTTCTGCGTGCCGACAAACACCTTCAGTTGCGCCAGCACACGCTTAAACAGTGCCCGGAACTCTAGCGTGCGATGGTGAATGTCGGCCGCGGCCATGGCAAATTGCGCCGCGGGCAACAACGGCGTCGGCCCAGGGGTAAATAAACGCGTCTTGTGAATCATGGGTTCCATTCTATCGACATCCCTCGCCCACGGCGCGGTCCGGTCTTGCTACTCTGAAGAGCGACAGCAACGAGGAGATTGGAGCCTATGGCGACCATTGCGGAACGCATCAACACCGACATCATCACGGCCATGAAGGCGCACGAGGAGCCCAAGCTGACCACGTTGCGCATGGTGAAATCCGCCCTGAAGTCCAAAGAAATCGACAGGCGCGAGCCGCTCAGCGATGCCGAACAGCAGGCGGTGCTGCAAACCATGCTCAAGCAGCGCCGCGAGGCCGCCGAACAGTTCACCAAGGGCGGCCGGCCGGAGCTGGCCGAAAAAGAACGTGCCGAGATCGGTTGGATTGAAACCTATCTGCCCACCAAAGCGCAGGAGGACGACATCCTGCCCATCATCCGCGGCGCCATCCAACACGTCGCCAAAGACAACGGCGGCGCGCACCCGGGCCCCAAGGACATGGGCCCCGTCATGCGCACGGTGCAAATGCGCATCGCCACCAGCGGCCTCTTTGTGGACTCCAAGACCGTAAGCGACCTCGTAAAACGCGAACTCGCCGGCGGCAAACCCGTCGACCCCGCCACGGTCTCCGACGGCGGCTTCTATGGCGGCTAGGACTTGCTATGTTTTGTTCGCAATTTCTTTTGCCATCTCTCTTGTTGTCATCCCGTAGCAAAGCGAAGGGATCTGCTTTCCGTCGATGTGCAATGAAAGTCACAGGCCATTTTGCCCGGTACGATAACTCCATTCAACGCCGCAGCGCGCTGTGGATGCTTATTATGAACTCCTCTGTACAGATACATCACCTGATTTAGCCCAACTTCGGCCGCTGCCGGTGAAACCCTGTCTTCTGCTGGTAGGCAGCCGCCAGCGCGCAAGCCTTCGCCTCACCGTAGAGCGGGGCCAAGAACGTCAGCGAAACCGGCGTGCCCGGGCCGCCTGCGTTTTCGAGCGCGCCGTCCTCGGTCGTCGGTGGTGGCGGAGCATCGGCGCCGCGGAAGCCGTTGGGCACGATCACGGCGGGCTGCCCGCACAGGTTCGTGGCCACCAACTGCGGCCCAAACGTCGGCGCAACGACCACATCGAAGCGCGCAAAGCACGCTTGGAGCCGCTCCATCGCGAGCCGCCGCACGCGCGACGCGTTGAGGTAGTCGACTGCCGGATACAGTCGCGCCGTGCGAAAGCTGTTCGGCCAATCAAAGGGCTGCTGGCCCGCCAGGAGCGCATCGCGGCCGGAGCGCGTCAGCTCATCAAACGCCGCGGCCGCCTCCGCCTCCAGCATGGGCACCAGCGAGCCGTACGGCAGATCCGGCAAATCTACCGGCTGTAGTGAAATTCCCATGCTGCGCAGCGCCGCCAACGCCGCCGTGTGAAACTGCGCGTCATACAACTGCCGTTCGAACTGCGCTTTGCGGCCTGCGATCCGCCGTTTGTACGCTTCCAGCTCCTTGCCCGCGAGGGTTTCGCTCGGCGGCTTGACCGGCTCGAGCGTGGGCTTCTCAAACGCGCTCTTCAAGTAGCCCACACGCAACGTGCGCACGTCCAGCGTTAGATCCACGTTGAACGCCGCCGGCTGCACGCTCGGATCTTGGCCGTCCGGCCCATAGATGGCCTCCAGCACCAGCGCGGCGTCCTCGACCGAGCGCGCGATCGGCCCGATCTTATCCATCGACCAACTCAGCGCCATGGCGCCCGTGCGGGGCACTAGGCCAAACGACGGCCGCAGCCCCGTGCAGCCACAGCGCGTCGAGGGCGACGCAATCGACCCCAGCGTTTCCGTGCCGATCCCAAAGCCCACACACCCTGCCGCCACCGCGCTCGCCACTCCGGCCGAACTACCGCTCGAGCCCTGTCGCGGGTTCCACGGATTGCGCGTGCGCACCCCCGGTGCCGGCCCCCAAAGATCGCCCTGCGCCAGCGCCCCTAATGTCAGCTTCGCCACCAGCACGGCCCCAGCCGCGTCCAGGCGCTTCACCACCTCGGCGTCGTAGTCGAACTGCTGCCCCATGTACGGCCCTGCACCCCACGTGGTGGGGTACCCCTTGACCGCCAGCAGATCCTTTGCGCCCCACGGTATGCCGTGCAGCGGCCCGCGATCCTTGCCTGCCGCAAGCTCCCGGTCAGCCTGCGCGGCCTGCGTCAGCGCACGGGTCTCGGTCAACGTGATGGCAAAGTGCAGCTTCGGGTCGTACCGCTTCAACCTCGCCAGATACAGCTTAGTCAACGCGAGCGAGGTTGTCTTTTTTGCGCGCAGGAGGGTGCCCAAGGTGCGCACCGTCGCAAACGCAATGGCCTCCTCATCGCTCGCCTCGACCTCCACAGTCGAAGGCGCCGGTCCCAACCTCGCCGGCTGCCGCACGGTGTTCAACACCATCCCGGGCAGTACCGGATTCTGCACCAGCGAGGGCGCGACGCTGTTAGCCAGCGGCACCTTGCGCACCGCGACGATATCGTCGCGCTGGTCGTTTAGCGAAGCCAGCATCGTCGCGCGCTGCCCCGCGGTGAACTGCACGCCGGCCACGGCTGCGGCTGCTTCGATCATCGCATCTGTCACCTTGGGCAGCGGTCCTTCAGTGTTAGGAGCCGCATTATCTTTCGCATGCGCTTGCCCGGCGGCCAACGCCAGTAATGCGCCGGGAAACAATGTGGAACCGAACCCCACCGCCGTGGCCACCACAAGAAAGTGACGACGTGCAACGTCCGTGACGCTGTTGTTGCTCCCATTGGAAATCATGCACGATTATTGCATCCGAGGCGAACCGTCCCGTGCGAATTCACGTCATCATGAATTGAGGGCGGGAGGGTGCGTAGGTTGCTAGCCTCCTAACAGCCGCGGAGCGTGCCCCTCCCCTCATATTCTTCGCTCCTTAGCTCTTCACCGTGGCCTTGATTGCCGGTAGATCGACCACGCCTGCTTTCAGCGCGTCGACGCTGCCGAGCGCACGCAGCATATTTTCGGCGATCTTCTGATCGGTCAGAGCGGCATTTTGCAGTTCCACAGGAAACAGCACCGCAAACTGCAGCCCGGTATCGGTCAGTTGCAACCTCGATTCGAGCTTGGGCGCTGGCAGCGCCGTCCCCATCCCAGTCTCCACATCGCGGTGCTGGCGCAAAATTTGGGCGCTGTACTCGGCGTACACCTTGGTGATTACGTCCAAGATCGCCGCCGACACCGCGGGCACATCGGCTGTGTTTTTCAGCTTGGCGATCAGCTCGTGCCAGGCATACTCCGTGCCGGGCATCTGCTTATAGATAGGCGTGCCAGTTTGAAACAGCACTGAGTTCGCAAATACCGCCACGCGCCCGGTCGAGTGCAGCTCGGTGCCCGTGCCCGCAAGCTCCATCAGGTAAAACCGCACCAGCCCCACGTCGATCACATCGCCGGTCACGCCGGCCACCGTGATGCGGTCGCCCACGCGCACCCCATAACGGCCAATGATGAAGAAATAGGCCGCCACCGACAGCAGAATCGTCTGCAAGCCAACGGCAATGCCCGCCGAGATGAACCCCGCAAACGTTGCCAGCGAACTGAACTGCGTAACAAAGCCGAAGATCAACACCAGCCCGCTCAAAAAGCTAACAACCACCCGGCGCACTACCATCAACTGCCGCCGGCGTCGCAGATCCCCGATGTACTTCACCGTCGCGCGGTTCCACAAGCGGCTAAACAGCGCCAGCACGCCCAGCGCCAAAGCGATGAAGAACACGCGCCATAACAGTGCCACCAGCAGCTGCTTGTACTCAGCATTTACGGCGGCGCGCCACGTGGTCAGCGTGCCGCGGCTGTTTTCCAGCTGCACGATCTCCTGGCTCAGCGGCATAGTCGCCTGCGCCAGCACTTGGAACGTGTTGGTTAGCTCACTAAACTGCTTCCGCGTATCGGCGAGATCCTGGGCATCGGTGGTCGGCGTGGCCGGCAAATTGACCGTCTGCTCGGTGAGCGCTTGGCCTTTCCGTATGGTCGCGCGCAGCACGGTTAGAAACGGCGTCCGCAGATCGTTGGCCTGCACCTGCAGCGTGTCCAACGCACCGATCTGGCCGTCGATGGTGTGCACGGTCGACATCAGTTGAAACAAGGTGGTCGCCTGCGTGGTCACCCCCGCATCGCGCGAGCTCGCCAGCGATTGCAGGGCGGCCAGCGGCGGCGCCTTGCTCGCGGCCGTGCTCGCCATTAGCTCCGGCGCCGAGCGCTGCAGCCGCTCAATGTCGCCGGCCAGCCCCGTATTCACCTGCGACGCAGAGTACGTGCTGATGCGGTCCAGCGCAGCCAAAATGGCACCTTGCAGCTGCAGCCCGCCCTCGACCTGCTCCAATTGTTGTTGCAATGCAGGCAGTGCGGCGCGTTTGGCCACAGCAATCTGCTTTTGAAGCGCATCCTCTTGCGCCTGCAGGGTGGCGATATGAGCCTGCGCCTGGCTTCGGGCGCTTTGATACCGTTGCGCTTCGGTCTGTGCCGGTGCATCCTGCGCGGCTGGCGTCGTGGCGCCTTCCGGTGGCGGGGGGCTGTTCGGCATCGTTGCTGCTTGCTTTGCGCCACCCGCTCGACTTAGGAGCGCTGCCTCATTCTTCGCCGCGTCAAAGGCTAGCTGCGCTAACTGCAGGGCTTGCGTCGAACTTTGCTCGGCATAGAGCAGATCGCTCGGCTCCCCTACCTTCTGGATCGGCGACGTTGCTTCCCGATAGTAGCGCAGCACCGAATTCAGGTGCGTCAGCACGTCCTTGCTGCGCTTGGGCACATCCAGGTTCACGTCTTTCAAGTTCAATTTGGCGATCTGTGCTTGCAGATTGCCGTTCGCCTCAGCAGTTTTCTGGGCACTCGGCACCGTCGCACTCACGGCCTTTGCCGCGTCCGGTCCCGCTGCCATCCCCACCGTGCTCGCCACTGCCCGCGGCGCATTTGCGGCGAGAACGCCAGCGCCTACATCCGTCTGCGCGGTCGCCTTCGCCGTTGCCGGTGCCGCGGTAGCCCCAGCCTGCGCGCCCAAAGGCCGCCCAGCCCCCTGCCATAACCCCAGCAGCAGCCACACTCTCAGCAAAGCTTCCCAGCTCCTCCGAAAGAATTTCCGCCTCTTTTGTCCCTCCAACCTCAACCTCTTACACCTCACAACACCCTCCATCAGACGCCCAAACGCCCCCAGCCGCTGCAGCACGAACGTGGTAGAAAGCCTGAAAACCACTACAACTTTTCGGGCGAACGCCGGCCCTGTTGCCGGACCCGACCTCCCGGCTTCTCAGCTTGTAATCTGCAGGTTCTCAATACGCCGGTCCAACTCCGCAGCCGCCGCCGTGCGCTGGCCTTGCAGTGCCGCTAGATCCCGCTTTAAACCGGCCAGCGTATCTTCTTGCGCGTTCAGTTCGCCCGTGTAGCGCCGCACGAGTGCCCGCTCCTCCGCCGAACCCTTCAGCGCCTGAAGGTTCTCCCGCACCCGCTTCTGATCGTCCCCAATCGCCCGGATCTTGCCCTGCACCGCCCCAATCTGCGTATCCAGGTCCGCGATCGCACGCTTGGCCGCAAAGATCGGCTCCAACTGGGCCAACACCGCCGCATCCACCCCGTTGCCGCGCAGATACAACGTCAACTGCTGCTCCGAGCTGTCGATCAACTGAAAGAACTGATCATTCACGTGCCGTTGCGTCGACCGCACCTCCGCCGACGCATGCGCCGCCACCACCACCCGGTACCGGTACACCCCCGACGTCACCTCCGCCGGCTTGAGGTCCTTGTCCAACAGCCAGTTCTCACGCCGCGGTTCTTCGAGCACCACCGTCCGCGCTACCGGAGCCGCATTGCGCACGGTGTATCGCACCTCGTCGACCTCGCTGGTGGCAGCGTGCAGCACACCGCGCGCTGCGGTCACACTCGTGATGCGCCGCGTCTCGGGCAGCGTGTCCGGCGACACCCGCACCGCCTCATCGACCGCATACGACAACAGCCGCCGCTCACCCGGATGCACCGGCTCCATCAGGCCCTCGCCCGCAAATGCACCGTTCTCCACCACCGAGAACGAGCCGCGATCCAGCGTTAACGACGAACTGTTGGTCACCCACATCGCCCGCAGTGGCCTCGGCACCGCCGCCGACCACAGCGTTACCCGCTCGGCGGGCAGTTGCTCCTGCAAGATCGGCACCAACGCCGACCCGTTGCGCGGAATCGTCACCGGCTCGCTCAGGTTATAGGCAAAAAAGTCGTCAAACGTTGCTGTCGTCGTGTTCGCCTGCGTCGAGGCCCGCGCCGCCTGCTCATACAACATCGGGTCCGCCCCGGCTGCCACCGACGCCAAAGCTCCAGGCGGCGGGAACGCCCCCGTATCTCGCATCGCATTGATGTTCGCAGGATTCCTACCCGACGATCGCTCAGCGGCATCGATCGGCCCGCCCGTTCCCGTCCCAGTCGGACTCCCAAACAGCGAAGTTGGCCCCCCACCCACACCGCTGTTCAGGTCTGCCCAAGCGCTCCCTGGCGGAGGCGGCGGTACCGGCACGGCCTCGTCTCCCGACTCATGCGTCTGCGGCGTCACCTGGGCGTTCTGCGCAATCGCTACCTCCGGCCGACGGCTGTAGATCGGCTGCGCTAATGACTGCAAAAAGCTCTGCGGATTGCCCGCAACCAACGACAGCCGCACATCGTTCCAGTCCTCGCCCGTCGTGTTGTCCACCACCGAAAATCCCTGCAGCGTCGCCTTCGCCTCTGGTGCCGCGTTGTCGCCCTCCGTTATCAGCCACCGATAAGTCGACTTCCACACCGGCACCTCCGACAAGAACGATACCCGCATCACGCGCGTCCCCACCCCACGGTCGGTCAGCACGAGGTGCCGCACACCTTCGGTCCGGTTCCGGTCTAGCAGTTCCAAATACGTGCTCAGATCCCCTCGCAGCCCCGCCTCCAGCAGCCGCACCGTTACCGCCGAGGTCAGCTCCAGCGTCCGCGTCGCCCCTGAGTCGGCCACGACCGTCAAAAACCGCCGCTCCCCCGAGGAGGTTTGCGATCCCTCCACGGTCGTCGTTCCGGCAGGCGGCGGCAGCGCCCGTACCTCCATGCCCAACACGCGCCCTGTGATCACCGGCCCGGCCCCGGTCACCTCCACGCGCGCGCCGCGCAGCGCCCCAAATAACTCCTGCTGCGTGGGCTGCTCGCCCAAACTCAGCGGCAACGTCCGCAGCTGCTGCGCCAGCGGCATCGTCGAACCGTAGTTCGCCCCCGTAACGCGCCCGCCACCCGTGTCCACCGCTGTCAAGGTTTGGAGCACATCGTTCAGTTGCGCCGAGCTCAAATCCAGGCTCACCGCCGCATCCCCTACCACCCGGCCCTCGTGCTCAAAGAACCCAACCCCGTTCTTGTACAAGGACACATGCGTCACCCGCAGCGAGCTGGCCGGCAACGGCGCTGCCGCTGTCGCGCGCCCATGGGGCTTCGTCCGATTAGCCGTGTCCCACGGCCGCCAGCTCTGGGAAGGAAAGAAACAACGGAAGATACACGGCATACCGAACCCAACCACGCATACGCGCTCGCCTCGCAACCTGCAGCCCTATAGACCACAACCGGCCCGCTTTTGTTCCCCGCGCCTCACGCTGCCCGCAAAACACCGCAACCCGCCCTCGCCCCATTTCGCATCTCACTTGCTTGAACGGGTACGGCACTCCCAAACACCTTGAGGCTTTTATGCAAAGCATGAGTGATGGCCTGCCGGTTCTCGGCACAGCGCGCCTTATCCGCCGAGAGTCCGTGGGCTGGATCCTCGGCCTGGGCATTCTTCTTGTCGTGCTCGGTCTCGTCGCCCTGGCCCTGCCGTTTCTGGTCGGCGTCGCCGTTACCGCTATCGTTGCTTGGCTCTTGATCTTCGGCGGCATCGCACATCTGGTGCTCGCCTTCCACGTTCGCGGCGCCGGCGCCCACCTTTGGGAGGCCCTCATCGGCATCGCCTACGTGCTTGCGGGCGGCTTTCTGTTTTTGCACCCGCTCGCCGGCCTCCTTTCGCTGACGCTCTTCCTGGGCGCCTACCTGTTCCTTAAAGGCATCTTCGAGCTCATCGCCGGCTTCACGGCAGCAGGCGCTCCCGGCCGCACCTGGCTCTTCATCGACGCCGCCATCTCCATCTTCCTCGGCATCATGATCTGGGCGCACCTGCCCTTCGCCGCCGCTTGGGCTATCGGCACGCTGCTCGGCGTGGCCATCCTCTTCAGCGGCGTCTCCCGCCTCGCTTTCGCGCTCGCCGCCCGACGCACCCACGCCGCTCTGCCAGCAATCTCATGAAGCCAACTCGCATATCTCCCAGCCCTACATATGGCTCGCGTCCAAGCCCGATGTCGCTCGCTTCATAGCTCCACATCGCTTGCGTCCCAGCCCCAGCTTGTTGTCATTCCATCCCCACTTTGTTCTCATCCCATGCCACTTTGTTGTCATCCCGTAGCGAAGCGGAGGGCTCTGCTGTTTGCTCGGCACACCCATACGCTTTATCAGGATCCCTGGCACGTCACCCAAGCTGTACTCTATTTTCCTTGCTAGTTCACGAATGTTAGAACGGGTGAAGCCATGCACTTGCATCAGAGCCATCGACCTCACAAACCTGGCCGAAATCACGCATGGAAGTACGACCGCCTACGCTAACGTGACGCAGCTACAAGACCACGGCAACTGGTTTGTAGGATCCTACGACGCCCACGACAAGAGCGGCTTACGTCCAGAAGAACCCAAGCCCAATCGCTGGTTTCTACTTAACACCAAGACTCACGTAAAGCTCGATCTAGACAGCCAGGCTCAACTTGCCGCCGCAACGCAGAAACAGGGCTTCCCGTTGCAGCTGCAATCTTCCGATACCTTCTACACCAAGCGTCGCTACCGCTGGTACGACGCCGCTGTCAGCCTTGCCTTTTTCACCCCGGCTTGCTTGCCGCGTTGTGGCTGTACAAAAAGGCCCGGCATCTCCTGCGCAAGGAGACCACCGGGCCGGACCTGCAAACATACAACGTCTAATCCATTAGCTCAAATATCCAAGTTCTTCACATCCAGCGCATTTTCCTCAATGAACTTGCGCCGCGACTCCACATCCTCTCCCATCAGCGTTGTAAAGATCTCCTCGGTCGCCGCAATGTCTTCCAGGCGCACCTGCAGCAGCGTGCGCCTGGCCGGGTCCATCGTGGTCTCCCAGAGCTGCGGCGCGGTCATCTCGCCTAGGCCCTTGTAGCGCTGTACCTGGTACTCCTTGCGGCCCTGCTCGATGACGTACTCAAACACCTCACGCACAGTCGTCTTTTCCACCGGGTCCTGCGCGACTTTGCCAGGCCGCTTGCCGGGCTTGGCCTCATCTTTGGTGCCGGGCGCGGCCGCAATCATCTCGTTCACACCCTCTTCCTGCGCCACCTCGTCGGCCTCATCGAGCTCGTCTTGCGTCGGCCGCGCGCTGTCCACCGTGTCTGCCTTTTTGGAGTCCTTCACGGCATACTCGATGTGGAACGGCCCCTGCAGCGCCTCGCCCAACTGCGCCTGCTTGCTGAGCAATTGCCGCGACTCCGGTGCGCTCGCCAGCGTCCAGTCGATGCGCCGCACCGCGCCCTGCGCATCCGTAAAGCTGACCGAGTACATCTTGTGCTCTTCGTCGTACTCCACCGCGCTCACAACCCTGAACTGCCAGTGCCGCTCCAGCGCCTTCAGCCGCTCGCGCATCCCCTGCAGCTTTTCGGGCGACTCGAAGTCCGCGCGCCGCGCCGGCTCCTTGCCCTCGTTGGCAAAGATCTCTGCAAATGCCCGCACCACGTCATCGTTGCGCACACGCTTATTCACCTTGTCGAAGAACTGGAGGTAATCGCTCAACTGCGCCATGAACTTGGTTAAATCGCGTCCCTCGAGCTTCGCACCGCCCTCGCCGAGGTCCCCGGCGAGCTTGCTCGATGGGGTGGTCTCGCCGTAGCGAATCACCATGCCGTCCGACGCGCGCTTCACCATCACCTGCACGTACTCGCGGTCGTCCTTGATGTACTGCTCGAACTTGCCCTTCTTGATGCGGTACAGCGGCGGCTGCGCGATATACACGTTGCCGCGCTTGATCAGCTCGCCCATGTGGCGGAAGAAGAACGTCAACAGCAGCGTGCGGATGTGCGAGCCGTCGACGTCGGCATCGGTCATCAGGATCAGCTTGCCGTAGCGCAGCTTGGCGATGTCGAAATCGTCCTTGCCGATGCCGCAGCCCAGCGCCGTAATCATGGCGCGGATCTCTTCATGGCCCAGCATCTTGTCGTAGCGCGCCTTTTCCACGTTCAAGATCTTGCCCTTCAGCGGCAGAATCGCTTGGAACTTGCGGTCGCGGCCCTGCTTGGCCGTGCCGCCGGCCGACTCGCCCTCAACCAGGTATAGCTCGCACAACTCCGGCTTGCGCTCCGAGCAGTCCGCCAGCTTGCCCGGCAGCCCGCCCCCATCGAGCGCGCCCTTGCGCCGCGTCAGGT
>CAXTTZ010000061.1:0-14153 GCA_964247325.1 uncultured Acidobacteriaceae bacterium
CGGGTCGAGTTTCATGCAGAGTGGTTGAGGGACGAGCCCTGTGACGCCACGACAACCGGACAGAACACAGTACCGGTGTCAACTCTCGCCTGGCGACAGGACACATGAGATTCGGTGGAGCAGACGCGAACGTGTATGCGCTGCATTGCCGCATTTTTGTATCCCCAGTCAAAAGAGAGCGGCGTTTCAGATAAGCAGGACCCTTCAGCCATCGGAGATGATGATGACGGAGAGTTCCTGTACGGGCGGGGAAACGGTTTACGAGTTGCGGTGCAACGAATGCGGTAGGCGTTACGGGAACCGGCCGCAGTCGGCATGTGAGGACTGCTTGGCACCACTAGAGGTCCAGTACGACCTCGAAAGCGTGCGAGGGCGGTTTACGCGGGAAAGCATAGCGGCAGGGCCGGCGAGCATCTGGCGATACAAAGAACTGCTTCCACTGCCGCGGGGCTTTGAGCCCGATCTGCCGGTGGGATGGACGCCGCTGGTGCGGGCAAAGGCGCTGGGGAAGCGCTTCGGGGCGAGTGAGCTTTACGTAAAGAATGATGCCGTGTGTTTTCCAACGCTGAGCTTCAAAGATCGCGTGGTGGCCGTGGCGCTGGCCAATGCGCAGGCGTTTGGGTTCGAGGTGGTGGGCTGTTCGTCGACAGGGAACTTGGCGAATTCGGTGGCGGCGCAGGCGGCGCGGTTGGGGCTGAAAGCGTGCATTCTGATTCCTGCAGACCTGGAGCCGGCCAAGGTGACAGGGACGCAGGTGTACGGCGCGCGGCTGGTGCGGATCGATGGCAACTATGACCATGTGAACCGGCTTTGCACGCTGATTGCGGATGAATACAAGTGGGGTTTTGTGAATGTGAACCTGCGGCCGTACTACGCGGAAGGGTCGAAGACCGTGGGGTATGAGATCGCGGAGCAGTTGGGGTGGCGGCTGCCGGACAACGTCGTGGTGCCGATGGCGGGGGGGTCGCTGATCCGGAAGATCCGGAAGGCCTTTAAAGAGTTGGCAACGCTGGGGCTGGTAGAGGACAAGCCGGTGCGATTTTTTGGGGCGCAGGCGACGGGCTGCTCGCCGATCGCGCATGCGGTGCAGCAGGGTTGGGACTACATTGAGCCGCAGCGGCCGAACACGATTGCGCGCTCGCTGGCGATCGGCAACCCGGCGGATGGGCCCATGGCCGCGAAGATGATTGCCGAGTCGGGCGGGTTTGCCGAGGATGTGAGCGATGTGGAGCTGGTGGCGGGTATTCAGGAGCTGGCCGAGACCGAGGGCATCTTCACCGAGACCGCGGGCGGCGTGACCACGGCGGTAGCGGCGCGGCTGTATGCGGACGGGCGGATTGGCAAGAATGAGACCACGGTGCTGTGCATTACCGGCAATGGGCTGAAGACGACCGATGTGCTGACAGGGCGATTCGAAACAGCGGTGCCAGTGCGGCCCAAGCTGGCCGACTTCGACGCGTATATCCGTGCGGTGGATAACGGGTTGGTAGGTGTGGGCGCGGATGAGTTGGAGCTGGTGGGAGGTGTGCGTTGAGCGTAAAGGTGACGTTACCGACCGCGCTGGCGCGGCATACGGAAGGGCAGAAGAGCTTCGCGTCCGAGGCTGCGAACTTACAAGGATTGCTAGCAGAGATCGACACGCGCTACCCTGCCTTGGCGCAGAATGTGAAAGATGAGGCGGGGAAGTTGCGGCGGTTTATCAATGTGTATGTAAATGATGAGGACATTCGGTTTCTAGGGGGCGAGGCGCATCCGTTTGCGGATGGAGATGAGGTGATGCTGATACCGAGTATTGCGGGCGGGTGTTAGAGACAGCAATAGGAAGAGCAAAGGGGTGCTTGATTCTGAGTGCCCCCTTGTAGCTTCAGTTCACACTATGCATGCTTGCGTTCGAAGATGATGGTCTAAAATGCTGACGTTCAGACGGATGGTGGATGGGCATGTCTGAGTCTGCGGGCAGAATATTATTCCAAAACAGCCATGCTTGCGCATCGACTTCCTTCGGTGCAACGTCAGGCTTCATGCCTACACCCGAATTATTGTAACTGGACGTGCAATGCCAGTTATTGAGGAGTTTCTGCTGCTCGAAAACAGCGAGTCCGTGGATGGCGAAACAATCGCTCCAAGTGGTGTAAAGGATGTAGCTGAACTGCTTATTAATGAAGCGCTTGTATTGGACGCCCTCTGTCTCATCGTCGGTCGACCAATCGTGATAGCGGACAGTTTGACGGAACTGGTTGCGGTCCTCAGTCAAGGAGAGTTCAATGCGGTCTGGCGTACCATAACGATAAATCCTCGATCCATCAGTCTCACTTCCACACATCGCCGCGAGCTTGTTGTTCTCTAACGGACAAGTAAAGAAGGCCACTCATCCCGATGGCGGAGGCCAAAGCCGGCGGCAAAGGCAGGAAGTGCAAGCAAGAGCGCAGACGTGCAAGCGAGCCAAGTAAGGATGGTCTTCATGGTTTGCGCGAATGGCTGACCGAATTGCTGGGCAGTAACTGAAGCCACAGAGGCCAAGATGTGGAAGTCTCTTCTTCGGGTACTCCAATATGCAAAAGAGAGTTCAATCCCATGCCGATGCCGGTGTTCTCAGAAGCACAATGCATGTTCGTCAACAATCTTTGTTTGTCAAAAACAGCAAGGCCGGAGAACTCAAAACCCTTGCCGCTCATATCATACGTGATATAGCTGAACTGGTGATTTGTAAAGCGTAGATACTGGCCATCGTCCATCGCCTTCTTGTTTACAGTTTCGTCGACGTGTGCGACTTTGCGGAATTGAGACGGGTCTTCGGGAAGGGTGAGCTCGATGTGATTCAGTGTGCCGTATCGGTAAATGACTGCTGCATAGTCATTCTTAACTGCATCGTCAGGTGCGCAAACAGCAACTAACTTTTTATTAGGGAGCGAGCAGGAGAAGAGCGTATTTTCAGTCTGTCGGCAAAGGCTGGGGTCTTCGGCCCAAGCGGGAAGCAAGGTAATGAACATGGTGGAGAGAACCCAACCGGATTTTCTTTTTGCTGCGGCAGGTCTCAGATTAAGTATTTGATGCAGTGTCTTCACCTGTGACTCCCTACAGCTTTTGAGAATGTGCTATTAGGGAGGGTTGTGGAACTGTGTGGCCAGGTGTCGGGTCCGGGTGTGGGTTTGTGTCTTCGAACTACCGAATTACTCGGCAAAATTTGCCGCCAAAAGCTCCAGGGATCGGCTGTTACCTCTGGCAGTACTCCAATGCCCAAAACAAAATTTAATTCTATGCCGGTGTCGTTGTCCCGAGAAAGACAATGCTTGTTGCTAACCAACTTCTGTCCGTCGAAAACGGCTAGGCCGGAAAAATCAAAACCGTTGCCGAAAGCGTTATACGTTATATAGCTAAAATGGAGATCGGTGAAGCGAACGTACTCGTCATCTTCCATTGCTTTGTTGCTTACTGATTCGTCGACGTGTGTGACTTTGCGAAATTGAGTGGAGTCTTCGGGCAGAGTGAGTTCGATGTGATCCGGCGTGCCGTACCGATACACGACTGCAGTGTCCTGATTTTTAGCTGCATCGTACGGTGCGCAAACAGCAACAAACTTTTTGTTCTCGAGTAGGCAGGAAAAAAGCGAATCTTCACCCTTACGGCAAAGGTTAGGGCCAGCTGCGTAGATGGGCGATGAGGCAACAACCATAACAACGAGAGTGCAAACTAAGCGGAATCTTACCCTGGGAAAGGTCCAATCAAGTAACAGATAGAAAATTCTCACTACTTGCCTCCTGCGGTCGCCAACGCTGCAATATGTGTGACTATATCGTCACCGAGGTGACGCTGCAAGAAGGCACGACCGACTAGCATTGCCTGCCTAAAGTGTGCGATGCCGTGTGAACCGCCATTCACAGCGCGTCGAGCGGTCCTCATGTCACCCCGATGGAGGGCATTTCGTATTGTCAACTCGTGATTCTTGAGAAACCTGCTCAGAAGCATGGCTGCGACCCAGGGATCGTTTGCCGTATCCGGCTTCTCGATGAGAGGCCAATGGAATGAATTGGCATACTTCGTGTAATTTGCTCTACCGGTGAGTTGGATAAAACCACGTCCCCTAAAGTTTGGGCCGTCCGGATAACCGCTGTTGCCAAGGTCCGTACGGTTATCGTATAGATCGAACGCATGGCTACCCGGAGCGTGATGTAGGGCCGAAGGAGAAGAATTGAATAGCGATATGCGTTCCGATACCGGGGCTGCGTCGGCGGCTTCTGCCCGTATCGTCGCAAGTGCCATTAGTACCATCTGCGTGTCCGCGAGTCCGTTCAGTGCGAGCGCCCGCAAGATGTAGGAAAGATAGATGGAAAGGTTCCGAGCGGCTGTTGCTCCGGGCAGCATGACATGCGCCAGCGGGTACATCAATGAAGGGTATTGGGTGTTGAGGTTTGCGTTAGCCCCAGCAAGTTGCACGAGGAACAGGAAGAGCGGGCTACCGTTGTCGAGGGTTCTCTTGCCGGAAGAGTCGGCCATGCCGGAAAGATAGCGGGCTTCGATCTTGCCGAGCGCTTCGTCCAAACTCTCGTCCCAGGAGCCGTGCTCTTGCACACGAGTAAGGGACTGCGGCTCAAGATAACCATCATCGATAACGATGTTGATAACGCGCTGGATCAATAGGACATCTTTGGGGTGATTCGGCTGCTGCCAACCGACAAGACCGGAGAGCACCGGTGGCTCGTGGATCCAATTACATGGATCACCCGGGAGATTGGCATAGGGACTGAAGATGCTGAAGTCCGGCATGAGCGCGTGGAAGTCCTTGGCGCGATTTTAGCATCGGGCAGGGTACAATCATTTGCGGAGCCTGGAAGGGTGCGGGCTGCGACAGATGTAACAGCTCTACGGGAGGTCTGAACGATGGCAAATGGAAATCGTAGCAATGTTACGGTGACGGTGGGTGAAATTAGGGTTGATGCGTATTCCGCCCATGCCGGGATCGCGGCGCTGCCGACGGAGCATGTCGGCATGCCAATGATGGGCTCCGTGGAGGCGAATATTTCCTTCCAGATCGATTTGAATGATCAGTCAGATCCGAAGCTGTTCGACAGCATCAACAAACTGTTCGACCTGTGCAATCGGGTTGATCGGACGAAGATTAGGGACATCAAGCTTGAGTTCTGGAAGGATCAGTCGCACACAGACGTGCACCTAACGATGTTCTTTGAAGGCTGGGTCAGTTCATGGCACATTTCAAGCGGTAGCGGAGCGAACCATGTACTGGCGATATCCTTGGTGCCGAAGTTGGACCAGAAGCAATTCATGAAAATGGACCTCGGAAACTAGACTCTCGGTATATAGAGTGATGCCGGTCTGCTTGCAGTCACAGAACCACTTGCAAATCATGGCTGTACCTTAAAATCATGGCTGTACCTTATGAGAGTAAGCGGTAGGCGTCTAGGCGTTGGCAGGCTTGGGTGAGTTCCCCCTCTTTTTTAGCGAAGCAGAAGCGTAGGAGGTTGTCGCCGGGGTTATGGCCGACGGCGTCGGTTTGGAAGAAGGCAGAGCCGGCTACGGCGGCGATGCCGGTGGCCGCGAGTAGGGTGCGGGCTTTGGCTTTGGCGTCCGTGCCGGGGACGTGTGTGGCGTCGGCGAGGTAGCCGAGGCGCCAGCCGGTGACGGAGAAGGTTTTGGATAGGCCGGAGATGGTGATGGTGCGCTCGGCCATGCCGGGGAGGGTGGCGATGGAGCGGTGCTGCTGGCCGTCGTAGACGAAGTACTCGTACATCTCGTCGGTGAGCACGAAGAGATCGTGCTCGAGGGCGAGGGCGGCGAGCTGTTCGAGCTCGGCGAGGGTAAAGACCTTGCCGGAAGGATTGGCGGGTGTGTTCAGCAGGAGCGCGCGGGTGCGTGGGGTGACCGCGGCGCGGAGGCGGTCGGGGTCGAGCGCCCAGTCGGGGCCAGAAAGCGGCACAATGACAGGGCTGATGCGCTGGGCGAGCAGGGTGCTGACGTGGTAGCCGTAGAAGGGTTCGAAGACGACGCACTCGTCGCCGGGGTTGAGCAGGGCCATGAGCGCGGCGTGCATGGCGCCGGTAGCGCCGGAGGTGACAAGGACCTGGGTATCGGGGTCGACATGCAGGTGGTTGAAGGCAGCTAGTTTTTGGGCGATGCCTTGGCGAAGCTGCTCGATGCCGTCGAGGCGGGTATAAGTGTTCTGGCCGGCCTGGATGGCTTGGAGGGCGGCGGCAGCAACGGGGTGTGGGACGTCGGTGTCGCAGACGCCTTGGGCCATGTTGATGCCGCCGACAGCGGCGCAGGCGACGGTCATAGCGCGAATTTCAGACTGGATGTTGCCGGGGGCGAGGTCGCTGAGATGAAGCGCGGCGGGCATGGCGAATGTGGGCATATGAGGAAAGCGCGGAGCGCTCTCCCATGCTACGCGATGCCGCCCGAAATAAGACGTTTAGAAGATTTTTAGAAGATACAGGATGACGACGATGAGCAGAATGGTGCCGAGCGTACCGCTGGGAGCATACCCCCAGTTGCGCGAGTAGGGTAGAACAGGGAAGGACCCGAAGAGCAGCAAGAGCAAGACAATGATGACGATCAGTTCCACAACAGCCTCCGTGCAAATGAGCTGGTGGATGGATGCGAGGAGGTTGGGCCGGTGTTATCCGGGGCCGGCGTTATGTCAAAAGTTTGGAGCCACAAGCAACGGTGTGGCTCGGCAAAGGCTCTTACGTCTGGCGCGTGTTCGTTGCGTGGAGGGCTTATGTTGATCATTCTTGCGGTGGTGCTGCTGATTTTGTGGGCCGGCGGCTTTTTTGTGTTTCACGCAGCCGGGTTCCTGATCCATATCTTGATCATTCTTGCGGTGATCTCGTTGATCTTTCACTTCCTACGGGGTGGGCGCGCTGTGTAGGTCTTGTAAACCGGACGGCGAAAAGAAAGGGCCCGGCTTAGCCGGGCCTTTTTGCTGCTGCCATGCCGCTATTGGGCGTGGACGTTGTGGGTGGCGACCTCGGCGGTTGGGGGTGGCATGTGGGCGAGCGCCTCGGGGGTCTCCTCAGCAAGTTCGGGGAGGGCGCGGGCTAGGGCAATCTCGAGCACTTGGTCCATGTTTTCGACGAAGTGTAGCTTCATCGAGGTCTTAATCAGGTCGGGAAGATCAGCTAGATCGCGCTGGTTGTCGGCCGGCAGGACGGCTTCGAAGATGCCGGCGCGGTGGGCGGCGAGCAGCTTTTCTTTGAGGCCGCCGATGGGCAGAACCTTGCCGCGAAGGGTGATTTCGCCGGTCATGGCGATGTCGCGGCGAACCTCGACCTTGGTGAGCGCTGAAGCGAGGGCGGTAGCGAGCGTGATGCCGGCGGAGGGTCCGTCCTTGGGAATGGCGCCTTCGGGCACGTGGATGTGAATATCGATGTTTTTGTAAAAATCGCGCGGGAGGCCGAGGTGGTGCGCCCGCGAACGGATGTAGGTGAGCGCCGCCTGCGCGGACTCCTGCATGACGTCGCCGAGCTGGCCGGTAGCGGTCATTTTGCCCTTGCCATCGACGACCTGAACCTCGGTCTGGAGGATGGAGCCGCCCATCTCGGTCCAAGCCAAGCCGGTGACAAGGCCGATCTCGTTTTTGTCGTGCACCTGCGAATCGCGGAACTTGGAGACGCCGAGGATGTCTGTAAGATTTTCGGCGGTGACGGCCTCTTTGTGCTCGGGGTTAGATACGACGCGGCGGGCAATCTTGCGGCAAACGTTGCCGATCTCGCGCTCGAGATTGCGGACGCCAGACTCGCGGGTGTAGCCGCGGATGATGCCGCGCAGAGCGTCTTCGGTTACGGTGAGCTGCTCGGGGGTGAGGCCGGTGCCTTCGAGCTGCTTTTTGAGTAGGTACTGCTTGGCAATCTCCAGCTTTTCGGCTTCGGTGTAACCGGAAAGCCGGAGGATCTCCATGCGGTCCTGCAGCGGCGCCGGGATGGTGTGCAGCACGTTGGCCGTGGCGACGAAGAGGACCTGCGAGAGGTCGTATTCGACGTCGAGATAGTGATCCTGGAATGTGTTGTTCTGCTCGGGGTCGAGGACTTCGAGCAAGGCCGAAGCAGGGTCGCCGCGGAAGTCGGAAGCCATCTTGTCGATCTCGTCGAGCATGATGACCGGGTTTTTTGTGCCGGCTTTCTTCATCGACTGGATAATCTGGCCGGGAAGGGCTCCGATGTAGGTGCGGCGGTGGCCGCGGATCTCGGCCTCGTCGCGAACTCCGCCGAGCGACATGCGGACGAACTTGCGGCCGGTAGCTTTGGCGATGGACATGCCGAGCGAGGTTTTGCCGACGCCTGGAGGCCCGACGAAGCAGAGGATGGAGCCCTTCGGGTTTTTAACGAGCTGGCGTACCGCGAGAAACTCAAGGATGCGCTCTTTGATTTTGGGAAGGCCGTAGTGGTCCTCGTTGAGGACCTGCTCAGCATTTTCGAGCGAGCGGATTTCTTTGGAGCGCTTGCGCCACGGCACCGCGAGCAGCCAGTCGAGGTAATTGCGGCTGACGGTAGACTCGGCGGACATAGGCGGCATGGCTTCGAGCTTTTTGAGCTCCTGGGTGGCCTTATCCTGGACGTCCTTGGGCATGCCAGCTTCTTCGATCTTCTTCTTGAGCTCATCGAACTCGCTCTTTTCGCCGCGGCCAAGCTCCTTTTGAATGGCCTTGATCTTTTCGTTAAGGTAGTACTCCTTCTGGGCGCGCTCCATTTGACGTTTCACGCGCGACTGGATGGTGCGATCCATGTTCAGCTTCTCGATGGCGATGTCGAGGGTGTCGGCGACTTTGGAGAGACGAAGCTCGGGCTCGAAGACTTCGAGAAGCTGCTGCTTTTCTTCTATGGAGAGCGGGAGGTTGGCCGCGATCATATCGGCGAGCTTGGCCGGCTCGTCGGTGCGCAGGGCAGCGGCGGCCTCCTGGTTGAGCGACTGCTGCAGCTTGGAGTACTGCTCGTACAGCTGGTGGACGCGGGTGACGAGCTGCTCGGTCTGCTGGGTGGCCTGCAGGTCGTTTGCCGAGGTGCGCACGGTGGCAACGAAGAAGCCATCAACATCATTTACCTCGACGGCGCGGGCGCGCTCGACCCCTTCAACGAGCACGCGGATGTTGCCGTCGGAGAGGCGGACGGACTGCACGATGTTGCCGATGGTGCCGACCGAGTAGATATCGGCAGCGGTGGGTTCGTCGACTGAAGCGTCGTGCTGGGTGGCGAGGAAGATTTTGCGGTCCCCGTTAAGCGCTTCTTCGAGCGCGCGGACGGAGGATTCACGGCCGACTACAAAGGGGGCCATCATCTGCGGAAAGATTACCATCTCGCGGATGGGCATCATCGGGAGTTTGCGCTGTGTACCGTTTTTCAGTTCGCGATCGTCAGTCATTATGGGCCTCCCGATTAGACGTGCATGCGGTGGAGATGATGCAGGCACGGCTTCCGGTGATTGTACGCGTATGGAAATGTGCTAGCGGCTGCGGCTGCAAAGACGAACGAACAGCCGTGGCTGTTCGTTTGGGTGAAGGTATGGAGGAGTTAGCCGGCTTTTTCGAGCAGCATCGGGAGCGTGAGGTCGCGACTCTTGACCATTTCCTCGGTGATGACCAGTTCTTTGATTTTCTTGTTGCCGGGCACTTGATACATCAGGTCGAGCATCAGCTCTTCAAGGATCATGCGAAGGCCGCGGGCGCCGACCTTGCGCTCGAGGGCTTCGCGGGCAATCTCCTTGGTAGCGCCTTCGGTCCAGGAGACCTTGACACCCTCATAGTCGAAGAGGCGGGCGTACTGCTTGAGCAGAGCGTTGCGGGGGCGGGTAAGGATGTCGATGAGTGCGGCTTCGTCGAGCTCATCGAGGATGCCAAGGACGGGGAGGCGACCGACGAACTCGGGGATGAGGCCGTACTTGAGCAGATCCTGAGGCTCGGCTTGGCGAAGGAGTTCGGTATCGCGCTGCGAGCGGATGGGGGTGACGCCAGCCTTGGCGTCGGCGTCAGCGATGGCTTTAAAACCCAGAGCCTTTTTGCCAATACGGCGACCGACGATCTTTTCGAGGCCGACAAAAGCGCCGCCGCAGATGAACAGGATGTTGGTCGTGTCGACGATGGTGAACTCTTGATGCGGGTGCTTGCGTCCGCCCTGCGGCGGGACGTTGGCGACGGTTCCTTCAAGCAGCTTGAGTAGGGCCTGCTGCACACCCTCGCCGGAGACGTCGCGCGTGATGGAGGGGTTCTCGTCTTTGCGGCCGATTTTGTCGATCTCGTCGATGTAGATGATGCCGGCCTGAGCGCGGGCGACGTCATTATCGGCGGCCTGGAGGAGCTTAAGGATAATGTTTTCGACGTCTTCGCCGACATAGCCGGCCTCGGTGAGCGTGGTCGCGTCGACGATGGCGAAGGGGACGTCGAGCATCTTGGCGAGGGTCTGCGCCATGAGCGTTTTGCCGGAGCCGGTGGGGCCGACGAGCAGGATGTTGGATTTCGCGAGCTCGACGTCGTTGCCGCGCATGCGGTTCATCTGGATGCGCTTGTAGTGGTTATAAACGGCGACCGCGAGCTTCTTCTTGGTGACGTCCTGGCCGATGATGTATTCGTCGAGAAAGGCTTTCACCTCGGCGGGCTTGGGCAGGTGCTGCGGGGCGGCGCCGGCCTGGGCTTCACCGCCCTTATCATCTTCGAGGATCGTGTTGCAGACGGCAACGCACTCATCGCAGATGTAGGCGCGGGGATAGTCCGAGGGGGAAGAGATGAGCTTCGCGACGGTGTCCTGAGATTTGTGGCAGAACGAGCAACGTAATGATTCTTCAGGACCCCGAGTGGTTTTCATCGCCAGGTGCGACTCCTTGCCGTGATCAGCTGCTGCACACGGGACAGTGCCTAGTCTACACCGGGACTGGCGGCCTTTGGGCCTGTCGCGCTAGCAGATAGTAATACTCGAATGGGTACGAGTGGGCAGAAGAGGAGGCGTCGAGAGGGCTCGACGCCTCGTTTTGTGACAGGGCTGAGGTTACGTACGTGGGCGGTCGATAATGTCATCGACGATGCCGTAGTCCTTGGCCTGGTGCGCGGTCATGATGAAGTCGCGCTCCACGTCGCGCTCGATACGGTCGAGCGGTTGGCCGGTGCTTTGGCTCATGAGTTTGTTGGTGAGCTCGCGGATACGCAGGATTTCGCGCGCATGGATGTCGATGTCGGTGGCTTGACCGCCGAGCCCGCCCATGGAGGGCTGATGGATGAGGATACGGGAGTTGGGCAGAGCGAAACGCTTGCCCTTTTTGCCGGCCATGAGCAAAAACGCGCCCATGCTGGCCGCTTGGCCGATACACAGGGTTTGGACGTCGTTTTTAATGTAGGCCATGGTGTCGTAGATGGCGAGGCCGGCGGAGATAGAGCCGCCGGGCGAGTTGATGTAGAGCTGGATATCCTTTTCCGGGTCTTCGCCGGAGAGGAAGAGCAGCTGCGCGATGATGAGATTGGCGATGTTGTCGTCAATCGGGGTGCCGAGAAAGATGATGTTGTCGCGCAGCAGACGGCTGTAGATGTCGTAGGAGCGTTCGCCCCGGCTCGTCTGCTCGAGCACCATCGGTATAAGTCCCATAGCTCCTTCTTTCTGTGTGGGCGCGCTCGGAGAAGAGACCGTCGCACCCTGTTGGGCATGCGCGGCAAGGTGCCGCGCCATGGGGTTGGGCCGCGTGCCGCCGCGGGCGCTTGGCTATGAGGCGTTACGCTGCGACGGGTTCGGCGGCGAGGCGCTCATAAAGGGCGATGCCGGTTTTTTCGCGGCGCATCTGCTCGCGGATGCGCCCGAGCGAGCCGTCCTCCTGGAGGCGCTTGCGGAGCGAGTCGACCGGCTCGCGGGCTTGAAGGGAGAGCATGAGCAGTTCGCGTTCGAGCTCGTCTTCGGCGACGGTGATGTTCTCCTGGTCGGCGATGCGATCGAGGATGAGCGAGGCGCGCACCTCGCTGACGGCCTGGTCGCGCTGGGCGGCGCGCAGCTGGGCGAAGTCGAGCTGGCGCATGGCGTCCTCGGTCATACCCTGTTGGGCAAGGGCGCGCAGGCCGCGTTCGAGGCGAGCGTCGATCTGCTGCTGCACAAAGGTTTCGGGGACAGGAAACTCGAAGCGGCTGATGAGCTGATCGAGCATGGCGTCGCGCGACTCGGTTTCTAGCGCGTCCTTTTTGCGGTCGGCGAGGCGCACGCGCAGCTTGGACTCGAACTCGCCCCAGCTTTCGTAGTTGCCGAGCTGCTTGGCGAAGTCGTCGTTGCGCTCGGGGAAGATCTTTCGCTTGATGGCTTTGACGGTGATGTTGTAGCTGACGGTTTTGCCGGCAAGGCGGGCATCGCCGAAATCGGCGGGGTAGTCGACCTCGAGCGTGAGCTCTTGGCCGGCGGTGGCACCGCGTAGGACGTCGGAAAAGGCGGGCAGGGTGTTCTTGCCGCCGACTTCGAGAAGGATGTCGTCGCCTTTGATTTCGGGCTGCTCGGGCTCGGTCTGGGCCGCAGGCTGCTCGGCTTCGGTTGCGCCTTCTGCGGCGGGGGCGGCCGGGTGCATCTTGCCGACGAAGCTGATCTCGGCCCAATCACCATCGGCGAGCGGACGCTGCTCCTCGACGGGCTCGACGGTGGCGTGATGCTCGAGCACGCTGTTGAGCTCGACGTCGTACTCTTCGTCGGTGACGGCGGTGTCGGGACGCTGCACGGTCACGGTGTCGTAGCCTTCGATGTTGAGCTCGGGCATGACTTCGAAGGTGGCCTTGAAGCGGAGCGGCTGCCCTTCGGCGAGCTGCAGCTCGGAGACCTGGGGCTGCGAGACGGGCTGCAAGGTTTGCTGTTCCAGGGCGTTGCGGAAGCGCTCGGAGACGAGCGAATCAAGCACCTCTTGACGCAGATCTTTGGCAAAACGCGAGCGAATGAGCGACTCGGGTACCTTGCCGGCCCGGAAGCCAGGGATGCGGGCCTGCTTAGCGTAGCGGCGCACGATCTGCTGGAAGGCCTTGTTGACCTGTTCGGCTGAGGCTTCAACCTCGATGGTGCGGACGAGCTCGGGATGGAGCGACGGCGCGGCGTGGTGGTGAAGATGCGGTTCCGGGGCAGCAGGGGCGAGCTCGGCGGGTGCAGTGGAGGGCTCGGCGGCGACAGTCGCCTCGGGCGAGGCATCGAAGGCGGGCACGCTTTGAAGCTCGGCTTGCGGATCGATTTGCGGGTCGGTTTGAAGATCAGGGGAGGTCAACGTGGGTTCTCTTTGCGAAGATTGGATTCATGGATGGGGTGGAGGTGGAAGGGCCGCGTGCGCTCTGCGATGGGCAAAGGCGCACCCATGACCTTTCCAGCATACGGAGGGCGGCGGGGGAGGGTCAAACGGCGGCAATACGGTCTTCACCGTGGCGTAGGGTAGGGCGGAAAGGTGAAGATTTCTAAACGCATCTTGGCTTGCAAGGTGTCGCCGGGCTTGAGCGTGAGCAGACCGTCGCCGGCGGAGCCCCACTGTGGGCCAAGGGGGTCATCAAAGTTGGTCTGTGGCCCGAGGGCGACCCAAGGCTGACCGGCTGGCGCGAGGATGCGGAGCGCTTTGAGATTGGCAGTTAAGGGCATCAGGCGCAGGCCGTAGCCGAAGGCGGTGTCGCGCAGCTCGAGGACGGGGCTGGGGGCGAGAACGGCGGTTTGGAAGTGTGTGAAGGTCTCGTCCAGTGCGGCCGTGCCTAGGGGAGAGCCGGAACGGCGCGTAAAGTCAAGGGTAGTCTTGGCCACTGGGAGCAGGCGGCTAGTCGGCAAGCGTGTAGCGCGTGTGAGCTCAAGGCGCTCCTCGGCGGGCAGCGTGAGCAGTGCGGCGGCACGATTATGGCTTGGGAGGGCAAAAAAGGGAAGCCAGCCGAGGCCGACGGGCATGGGGCTGGCGCCTGTGTTGTGCACCGTGAGGGTGAGATTGACGTTGCGGGCGGCGAGTTCGACGGCGACGTGCAATTCGGCGGTGGAGGGCCAACCGTCATTGGGGCTTCGGAGATGAAAGGTGGCGTCGGCGGATTGGCCGTCAAGGAGGACGTCGTTGCGGACTGCGTCGGCGCCGCGGTCGAGCAGTAGGCCGAGGGTGGAAAGGTTGCTGCCGGGGGCGACGGCGGGAAAGGTGAGGTGTTGGCCCTGCCAGGAAGCTTGCAACTGGCCGGCGAGGGTGTCGGG
>CAXTTZ010000062.1:0-14055 GCA_964247325.1 uncultured Acidobacteriaceae bacterium
CTTCCCAGCCCAAGCCCAAGGCTGCGCCCAGTGCCTCGACTCCACCCGAGCCACCCCCCCCCAGGTCCAAGCCGCCTACCGCCCCGCCATTCTCCTGCTCGGCGGCACCGCCACCACCCTTTTTCTTACCGGCCTCCTTATCCTCCGCCACCGTCGCTGAGAGCCCATCCCTAAGGCTTCAACACTACCTTCATCGAGTCCGGCTGCGGATGCGACGCCAAACGCACCGCCTCCGCCGCCTCCGCCAACCCAAACCGGTGCGAGATCAACTTCGTCAGATCCAACTTCCCCGTCCGATAGCCCTCAAACACCAGCGCAATCCCCTCTGCCTGAATCGCCACCGAAGCCGAGTACGACCCCATCAGGGTCTTCTCATCCATGCACACCGCCGCCGGATCAAACGCCGCCGTCCCGTGCTGCGTTGAGGCAAACAGCATTACGCGCCCGCCCGGACGAATCGCCTCCATTGCCTGCCCAATCAGCGCATCCGACCCCACGGCCACCAATGCCACATCCGCGCCGCGCCCTTCGGTCGCCGCCCTGCACGCCCCCACCACGTCACCCCGCGCGTCCAACGGGTGCTCCAACCCAAACTGTGCCGCTACCCGGTGCCGCTCCGGGTACATATCTGAGGTCAGCACCGTCGCCCCTGTCTGCCGCGCCAACGCTGCCAGCAGGATCCCAATACTCCCCTGCCCGATGACCAATACCGTGTCATCCGGCTCCAACCCTAGCAGCTGCACCGCCTTGAAGCATGTATTGACAGGCTCAATCCAAGCCGCCTGCTCCAGCGGAATGTCTGCCGGCACATGGATCAAACCCGCCGGCGTCACCCCATCGCCCACAATCCAGTCCATCACCCGTATATACTCGGCGAACCCACCCCCTGCCGGCGCTCCTACCCCCGCCGTCGTGCCCACCTTCTTGTACTGCTCACACTGCGCAAAGGTCCGCTTGCGGCAGTAAAAACACAGCCCGCACGGAATGTGGTGGAACGCCATCACGCGGTCTCCTACCCTAAACCCTCGCACGCCCTCGCCAACCGCCGCGATTACCCCTGCCATCTCGTGCCCGAAGACCCGCGGAGCCGCATGTGAGCCGGTGTGGATCTTCTTCAAATCCGTGCCGCAGATCCCACACGTATCGATGCGCACCAACACCTCACCGCGCCCAATCTCCGGCACAGACACGGTTTCGGTAACAATTTGGTCCGGCGCGCGGTATACCGCCGCTTGCATCGAGCGTGGAAGAGCTTCCGTCATAGGCTCTTCCAGTCTACCTAGCTCGACCTGTCTATGACTTGCCCACCAGCCAAACGCCACCCACCAGCAGCGCCATCCCAATCAGCCGTCCCGCCGATACCGGATGCTGCTTCAGTCCCATCCATCCAAACTGATCCAGCAGCAACGACACCACCAGCGACGCCGTCACACTGACGCTGGTGAAGATACCCGACCCCAATTTTTGCACCAGCATCAGCGCCGCCAGCGTCGAGGCGATGCTGATCAAACCGCCGGTCCAAGCCCACCAACTCACATGGCTGACATTGCCCAGCGGCACCGGCTCCCGCGTGAACGCTTGCACCACCAACATGCTCGCGAAACCGATCGCATACACCAACACGCCCGCCCACACCGGCTGCCCCAGCTGCTTATTCAGCTGTCCGTGCGCTGCCGACTGTACCGGGTTCGCTCCGCCGGCCAAAAGTGCAATCAAAAACGCAAACCACGCCACGCCTTCACCTCAGCACGGTTGGACGCTAACTCTTGCCCTCACGCCGGTCCGAGCGCCCGCAAGCGCGCGTGCAAAGCTTCCAATGCCCGCTGGCTGCCGCGCCCCAACTGCGCCGCTCCTTGCCAATGGTGCGGCCGCAGTGCCGTGTGCAGTGCAAAGGCAGCCGTCCGGAAGTGCCCATGAGGCGACGCAAATCGCCCTAAAGACGCCATCTCGAAGTCATGTGGGTCCGAAATCCCCTTCACCGCCCGGAACCGCAAGCCGTGCGCGCCAGCTAAGCGCGCCACGGTCGCAGCTTCCATGTCCACCAGCGCCGCCCCATATGCCGCCGCTAGCCGCGCCTTCTCCTGTACGCCCGCAACCGCCTCCACGGTGGCCAGGACAGGCCCTTGCGCGACGGCCTGCGTCCCAAAGCGCTCGCCGGTACGCGCCTCCACCACCAGCGCCGGTTCCACTACCGCGCCCGCCGTCAACTCAGCCATGCAGGCTCCCGCCAGCCCCAGCGATACCACCTCCGAGGGCACGCCTACAGCCAATGCCGCCTCGAACGCCAGCGAAACTCGCGCCGCACCCATCCCGGCCGCCACCACCGTCGCCCAAGGCAGCCGATAAAGGTGGATCCCGCGCTCCAGCAGCACGGCATCCGGATTCGAGCCGCGTACCAACCCGCGAATCTCCCGCGGTAACGCGGCTAAAAATGTAATTTTGCCCGCGGCCGTGTCCGCAGCCCTATCCTCACCGACGCTCACGCCAGTGCCTTAGGCGGTACCGGGGCATACCCCTGCTCCACAAACCAACGGCACGCCTCGCGCAAGGCCTCTTCCACGGGCAGCATACGCAGCCCAAGCTCCCGCTCTGCCTTGCTCGAGCACGCAAACATCATCTTGCGCCCCATGCGCACCGCCTCCACCGTCGCCCGTGGTTCCTTGCCGCGCAGCTTGCCGGTGATCGTCTCGTCAAAAAACGCGAAAGCAGCCGCCACCGCATGCGGCACCTGCACCTTCGGCGAAGGTAGCCCCGTGATGCCCGCCAGCTTGTCCAAAATCTGCTTCAGCGTAAGGTCCTCGCCGCCGAGGATGTAGCGCTCCCCTGGCCGGCCCGCCTCTAGCGCCCGCAAGTGCATCCGCGCCACTTCGCGCACATCAACCAAGTTCAATCCCGTCTTCACAAACGCCGGAAAGTTCCGGTTCAGAAAATCCACCACGATGTGTCCCGTCGGCGTCGGCTTCACGTCCATCGCGCCCACGGGCGTAGTCGGGTTCAGGATCATCACGTGCTGCCCTGCCCGCGCCGCCTCAAAAGCAACTTGTTCCGCCAGCCACTTCGAGCGCTTGTAATGCCCGATCATGTCCGCTTCGCTTACTGGCGTGTCCTCGTCGACCACCGTCCCGTCCGCGCGAAACCCCATAGTGGCTACGCTCGACGTGTACACCACCCGCGCTACGCCCGCCTCGCGCGTCAGCCGCAGTAGCGTCCGCGTCCCCTCCACATTGGCCTTGTACATCTCCTCCGGATCAGGCACCCACAACCGATAATCCGCCGCCACATGCAGCAGCGCATCGCAGCCGCGCAAGGCCCCTGCAAACGCCTCCGGCTCCCGCAAATCCCCTTCAACCAGCTCCGCCCCGGTCGGCAGATACGCCCGGTTCGACGCCGCCCGCACCAGCAGGCGCAGGTCAGCACCCGCCTCCGCCGCCTGCCGCGCTACGTGCGCCCCCACAAACCCCGTCGCCCCGGTAAGGAAGAGTCTCATCTGCCTATCCACTCCATACGCAAAAGCCCGGCCCTTTCCAATGGTAGAAAGTCGGGATCACCCGTGAGCACAACGGCTTTGTGCTCTATGGCCAGGGCTGCACAAAAGCAGTCCGCATACGACAATGTGCTTCGCGCTTTTAGTCGAGCCGCTCTTAACACCTCACCAGCAGAGATGGAAACAATCGATATTGGCAGACGCTGCATGGTTCGCAGCACAGATTCTGCTTCCATCTCCCCGCTATGTTTCGCAACAAGGTAGAAGATCTCTCCAAGGTTCATCTCACTTAGAAGCAGAGTCGCTTTTGCCTTGGCTGCCTGCTCGATCAGCTCATCCATGCGCGGCAGGGAAGCAGAACGGAGCAACCGCTCGACGAAGGGCCACGAATCCAAAACAAAAATGTCAGCGCTGCGGAAAGGGACCGAAGTCAAGATCGTCATCGGCAAACTCCCACTCCCGTTCTGCCTGACGCAACTCCGTATTCGTTGCCGCTTTCGAGGCATAAAGCTCTTCCAACCTCTTCGCCGCTCGGTCCTTGCGAGCAGTGGCTTGGGCTTGCCACTCGGGCGTCCGCAGGTCAGGAACTGAACCACCTAGGGAATCCCAAGCTGCCGTTGCTTCAGCAACGGCAGCGCTGAACAACTCAAGCACAATCTGACCAGGGCGCGAAGACACGACGCGAAGCTCGCTACCTTCACGTAGCTGCCAGCCGTGCTGAAGCTCCTCGGGAACTTCAAGCTTGCCGTTATGGAACGTCAACGCAACATACGGAGTCATACGTCCTCCTACCCTCTTTGAGTCAGTCCAGTTTCTCCGCCTCAATCCTAATATCCTTCTCCCCCGCCGCTTTCTTCTCCAAGTACCGCTTCACCCAGGCCTCGAAGCTCTTGCCCGCCGCCGTATCCCGCCCTGAAAACTTCAGCGCCGCTACATCGCTATACGCGATATTGAGCCGCTGCACCACCGAGCTCGCTCCCTTGGCCGGTGTCGGAATTACCCGCACCACCGAGGTCGCTAACGTCGGCCCTGTGCGCCGGTCGTAGAGATAGCCGTCCACCACGCTGCCGTCGCGGCGCGTTAGCGTCACATCGCCCCGGTAGTCAAATGCCTTTTCCAGCGCCTCGCGCACCTCGGCCTCGCTCGCCAGCTCCGGAATCCAGCCCTCGAGATTTTCGCGGTCGCGTCCCGCCGCGTGCTCCAAGTCGTCGGGGCTGGCATGCTCCAGCTGCTCGGCCTTGTTGTGCTCCTGACCCAGGGTAGCCATCCTTAGCTCCTCACTGTGCTGCGGAAACTCTCCACCGGCGTCGCCGCCATCGCAGCCGTCTGCCCGGCCGCCACGCCCGTCTCAATCTGCACCAGCGGACGGTGCCCCTCGGGCTTCCACTCGTTCAAGATCGTCTGCGCGCCCTCATCCTTGTAGCTGCCGTTGAAGATCGCCTTCGCCGTCTGCAGCAGCCCCGTAAGCGAGCTGAACGTGTAGTTCACCCCCGAAGCCTCATAGCCTGAATGCACCATGCAGTTGGCGCAGCGCGGATTCCCGCTTTCGGTCCCGTAGTTCGACCACTCCACCTCGTCCATCAACTCCTGGAAGGTATCCGCATAGCCGTCCTGAAGCAGATAGCATGGTTTTTGCCACCCAAAGATCGAGTACGTCGGCATCCCCCACGGCGTGCAGCGCAGCTCCTTGTGCCCCATCAGGAACTCCATAAACATCGGCGACGCATTGAACCGCCAGCTCTTCTTCCGGTTCGACAGCAGCGCCCGGAACAGCCTCCGGCTCTTAGCCCGGCCCAAGAAGTGGTTCTGGTCGGGCGCCTTGTCATACGTGTAGCCCGGCGAAACCATCATCGACTCCACGCCGGCCTCCATCAACTCATCGAAGTGCCTGCGCACCGAGTTCGGGTCCGCGCCGTCAAAGAGCGTCGTGTTGGTGGTCACGCGAAAACCCGCTGCCACCGCTGCCCGCACGCCCTCCATCGCGATATCGTGCCCGCCCTCGCGGCACACCGAAAAGTCATGGTGCTCCTTTTGTCCATCCACATGCACCGAAAACGACAGATACTTCGACGGTTTGAAAAGGTGCAGCTTTTCCTTTAACAGCAACGCGTTCGTACACATGTATACATACTTCTTGCGCGCTACCAGGCCGGCCACAATCTCCGGCATCTGCGGGTGTAGCAGCGGTTCGCCCCCTGGAATGGCCACCATCGGCGTCCCGCACTCTTCCACCGCCTGGAAGCACTGCTCCGGAGTCAGCTCCGCCTTTAGGATGTGCGCCGGATATTGAATCTTGCCGCACCCCGCACACGCCAAGTTGCAGCGAAACAGCGGCTCCAGCATCAGCACCAACGGGTACCGCTTGCGCCCGCTCATCTTCTGCTTCAGCACGTAGCTGGCCACGGTCCATGCTTGCGAAACGGGTACTGGCATCGTTTGGTGCTCCTTCTTATTGCTAAATCGATAACGCTGTGGGGCCTAGATTCGTAACTCTCAGATGTGCCGAAGCCGGTCTGCGCTTCACGCTTCGCCGTGCTCCAGCGCTTTGCGGTAGCTCGCCAGCGCCAACAGCGGAAAATACTGCTTATACAGGTGATAGCCCAGGTAAAACACCCGCGGAAAGCCCGTGCCGGTGTAGTAGCTTTCGCCATTGCGTCCCGGCACCAACTCATCCCAGCTGCCGTCCTCGTGCTGCCGCTCGGTCAGCCAACGCACGCCCTTGGCCACCGAATCGGAGCGTGTGTCGTTGGCCGCCAACAAACCCAGCAGCGCCCAGGCCGTCTGCGAGGGCGTCGACGGCCCCACCCCGCGCTGCGCCGGATCGTCGTAGGTCCCGCAGCTTTCGCCCCAGCCGCCGTCCGGGTTCTGCACCATCCGGATCCACTCCGCGGCCTGCTGCACGGCTGGCTCCAGGTGCGAATACTCCATCGCTTGCAGGCCGCGCAGCACTAAAAAGGTGCCGTACAGATAATTCACGCCCCAGCGCCCAAACCACGAGCCGTCCGGCTCCTGGTTACGCAAGATAAACTGCACCGCTTTTTCCACCCGCTTATCGGCGCGCGTGTATCCGTAGCCGGCCAGCATCTCCAGGATCCGCCCGGTGATGTCCACCGTCGGCGGATCGATCATCGCGTTGTGATCGGCAAACGGAATCGACTCAAACATCTTCTTTGTATTGTCTTTATCGAACGAGGCCCAGCCCCCGTTCTTGCACTGCATCGCAAACACCCACGCCACGGCGCGCTGCGCGACCTCGTGCTGGTAGCGCTCCCGCGGATTGTCCACCGACCGCAGCGCCAGCAGCACCTCGCCCGTATCGTCCACGTCCGGTTGGTGGTCATTGTTGAAGAAAAAACACCAGCAGCTCGGGTCCACATCCTTTACGTTATGCGACCAATCGCCCTTGTACCGGATCTCCTTGGACAGCAGCCAATCGGCTGCTTTGACCAGTCTCGGGTCCGTCCGCGGCAGGCCCACCTCGCCCAGGGTCGAAAGCACCTGCGCCGTGTCCCACACCGGCGAAAAGCACGGTTGCATGCGAAAGGTCGGCGTCGGGTAGTCGGCTGTTCCCTCCGGCTGGTCTATTCCCAACCGCTCCAGCTCGCACATCGCCCGAATCATCTGCGGGTCATCATGCGAGTAGCCCAGGTAGCGTAGAGCGATGATGGCGTTCAACATCGCCGGATAGATCGCTCCCAGACCGTCCGAGCGCTCAAAGTGATCCAGCATCCACCGCTCTGCCTTCTTCAGCGCCATCTTGCGTAACGGCCGGATGTGCACCCGCTCGGCCCAGTGCGCCACCCGGTCGCAAAAAAGAAAGAAGTTCCGCCATGAGACGAGGTGCTTGGTATCCCAGCGCAGATGAAGGTCGGCGTTTTCTCGCCCACCCACAAACAGCTCATGGATGTCCTGCTCGGGCGGGATCTTCCGAAACGGCTTTTTGGCGTACACAATCGAAAGCGGTACCAGAATCGCTCGCGACCAGGCGCTGATCTCGTAGATGTTGAAGTAAAACCAGTTAGGAAAAAGCACGATCTCCGGCGGCACTGCTGGCACTGCATCGTAGTCGTACTGCCCCAGCGCGCACAGATACATCTTGGTGAAGGTATTGCACTCCACCACGCCGCCTAACGACAGCACATTCTCCCGCGCCTTGGCCATCACCGGGTCGTCTGCCTTCCAGCCCATCAACTTCAGCGCCAGGTAGCACTTCACGCCGTAGCTCACGTTGGAAGGCCCACCTGGATACAGGCTCCAGCCGCCATCGGCATTCTGGTGCCGCAAGATCTCATTGATGCACCGCTGCATCTTGCCGGGGTCGCCCGTGCCCAGCAGTGTGTGCATAAAGATGTAATCGGCCTCGAGCATCGAGTCCGCTTCCAACTCGCCGCACCAGTAGCCGTCCTCGTCCTGCTGGACCATCAGCCACTCGACCGACTTGTCAATGGCCTCTTTGACGCGTTCCATCCGGAGATCGAGCCGGCCAAACCGGGGCTGGGTCGTTCCTTGCGGATTTACACTCGTTGCGCTCATGCACTCTCGTAAACAGGGAATAAAAAGATTTCAGCCGGCCTCGTCTGCGCTCACCTGAAGCGCTACACCGCAGGCTGCAGCGGCGGCGCCGAAGCAATGGCCTGCACAATCTCGGGCGGCAACCCGAAGCGCACATTTTCCGGCATCACTTCAACCTCTTCGACCGAGCTGTACCCTTTGCCCTGCAAGAAATCCACCACTTGCTGCACCAAAATCTCCGGTGCTGAGGCCCCCGCCGTGATCGCCACCGTACCGACCCCATGGAGCCACTCCGGCCGGATATCCTCAGCCTTGTCAATCAGGTATGACACCGTACCAAGGTTGTGCGAAACCTCCACCAGGCGGTTCGAATTGGAACTGTTTCGGGACCCCACTACCAGCACCAGATCGGCCCCGTGCGCCACATTCTTGACCGCTGTTTGCCGGTTCTCAGTCGCATAACAGATGTCTTGCGCATGCGGTCCGGCGATCTGCGGAAACCGCTCCTTGAGCGCCCGAATCATCGTCCCTGCCTCGTCCAAGGACAAGGTCGTCTGGGTTAGGTACGCCACCTTATTTGGGTCCGGCACCTCGAGCGCCGCGACCTCCTCGGGCGTCGAAACTACCTGGGTCACCTCGGGCGCTTCGCCCTGCGTGCCTTCTACCTCTTCGTGGTCGCGATGCCCCACCAAAATCAGCGAATACCCCTGCTTGGCAAACTTGATCGCCTCCACATGCACCTTGGTCACCAACGGGCAGGTCGCGTCGATCACCTTGAGCCCACGATCTTTGGCCCGTGCCCGCACCGCCGGCGAGACTCCATGCGCAGAATAGATCACCCGCGCCCCCGCCGGCACCTCGTCTAACTCGTTGACAAAGATTGCGCCCTTTTGAGCCAAATCATTGACCACATAGCTGTTGTGCACGATCTCCTTGCGCACGTAGATCGGCGCCCCAAAGGTGTCCAGCGCGATCCGCACGATGTCGATGGCCCGCACCACCCCCGCGCAAAAGCCACGCGGCTTCAACAGCAAAACACGTTTTTCGCTCCGGGAGATCTCTCCCTGGGGCACCTCGACCGGGGATTGCAGCAGTGTCGTCACAAAGCCTAGTATACCTCGGCGTGGGTTGAGGGCTCGCTTTTTCGGTGTCGAAGCTTCTAGAGGATCAGGTCCGGCCCACCTCACAAGCGCAGCGGACCGCCAACCCCATCGCGAAGCGCCTCCAGGCCTGCACCGGGGTCGCTCCTATTCGGCCACCACCGCCTTCACCAAGTTCCGCGGCCGGTCCACATCGATTCCCCGCGCGACCGCCATGCTGTACGCCAAAAGCTGCAATGGCACTACCTCCAGCATCGGCGCGAGCAGGTCTGCCGTCGGCGGCACAAACACACACGCTTCGCTGGCCTCTTCCATCACCCGGTCGCCCTCGGTCGCCACGGTCAACAGCCGCGCGCCCTGCGCCCGCAAGGAACGCACCAAGTCCAACACCTTCTCATAGCGCAGCTGCGAGTCCGGGTCCTCGCGATCGACCGTCGCCAGCACTACTACCACCGCCTCTTTGCCCACCAGCGCGTTGGGCCCATGCTTCAGCTCGCCCGCCGGGTACCCCTCCGCGCTCACATAGGCCGACTCCTTCAGCTTCAGCGCGCCCTCCCGCGCCATCGCGTAGTGCACGCCCCGGCCCAGGTATAGCAGCGTCTTCGCGCCCTCCAAGCTCGGCGTCAAGCGCTCGATCGTCGCCTGCCAACCCGGCAGCGCGCCCTCGAGCAGCCCCGGTAGCTCGGCCAGCCGGCGCCCGTGCGTTTCGGCGGCCTTGGGCGTCATGCGTCCGCGCAGCTGCGCCAAAAACAGCGACAACCCGTACAGCACCGCCAACTGCGTCGTAAAACTTTTCGTCGCTGGAATCGCCAGTTCCTTGCCCGCCAGCGTCGGCAACGACACCGCCGCCTCCCGCGCCATCGTCGACCCAGCATTGTTGGTGATAGCGAGCGTCGGCAACCCGCGCCCCTTGCCCGCCCGCAGCGCCCCCAGCGTGTCGGCCGTCTCGCCCGACTGCGAGATCACCAGCAGCCCCGGGTGCAGCAGCGTGTGCGTCGAGCGGTACATGTACTCGCTCGCGTACTCCACATCGACCGCGATACCAGCCAGGTCTTCCAGCATGATCTCGCCCGCCAAGCCCGCATGCCGGCTCGAACCGCTGGCCGCAATCACCAGCCGCTCGCACTGCCGCAGCATCTCGGTGATCGGCTCAAACACCGCGCGCGCGCCCTCGCTGCCCGGCCGGTAGCGCTCAATGGTCGCCCGCAACGCCGCGGGCTGTTCAAAGATCTCGCGCAACATCGCGTGCGCGGGTGCAGCAGTTTCCACCATCGGGGAGTTCTCGCTCTGCGCCGAAACGTGCTCAACCCACAGGGCCCGTTGTGCTCAAAAAAGGCTGGCGGAGAGACAGGGATTCGAACCCTGGATACCTTGCGGTATACACGCTTTCCAAGCGTGCGCCTTCAGCCACTCGGCCATCTCTCCCGGTGTTGCGGCAGGTTCGACTGTACCACACCGCCTAGCCTCCCCGGCAGCCGTTTTCCGCCTCCGCCCTGCCCTCCACCCACCTGCCTTCGTACAATGGCCGCATGCACCCCCCGGTTGCCCTCTCTGCTCTTTACTCTCGGCGCGCGCCCGGCCAAACCCTCTTTTTCGACGCCGATGACACACTTTGGGAGAACAATCTCTACTTCGAACAGGCCATTGCCTCCTTTACCTCTTTTCTCGACCACCGCAGCCATACCCCCGCCGAGGTCCGCGCGCACCTGGACGCCTGCGAGCGCCAAACCATCGCCGCTTTCGGCTACGGCACCCAAAGCTTTCGCCGCTCGCTCCTCCGCTGCTTCGAGCAGCTTTCTGGCGCATCCGCGACCGCCGTACAACAGGCCCGCATCGCCTCCTTCGCAGAAGCCATCCTCGAGCAAGATATCGAGCTACGCAATGAGGTCGAACCCACCCTACACGACCTCGCCACCCGTCACCGCCTCGTGCTCGTCACCAAGGGCGACCGCGACGAGCAAACCGGCAAGCTCGCCCGCTCCGGCCTCGGCCCGCTCTTCTCCGGCGTCGAAGTGCCCACCGAAAAAGACGAAGGGACCTACCGCAGCCTCCTCGTCCACTACGCCTGCGACCCTGCCACGACCTGGATGATCGGCAACTCACCCCGCTCCGACATCAACCCCGCCCTCGCCGCTGGCCTCAACGCCATCTTTCTCCCCCACCCGATCACCTGGGCGCTCGAACACGACCAACTTCACTCCGCCCCCGCCGATCGCACCCTGCTCGAACTCGCTCACTTCAGCGATCTCCGGCACCTTTTGTGAAACTCTACGTTGCTGAGCTCCGCGGCTAACCACGCTCGCGAAACAGCTCGAGGCAGTACTCCAACTTAGGTATATAAGCGGCGTCGCCAACGTTATACTGTTGATACAAGCTCACAGGATTAAACGCCCGCCAAGCCACAACCCGATTCGTCGGTGGGCGCGATATCTCTCTCGTGGTTTTCCCTATAGCAGGACTAGAACGTCGATGGGAGCCAAATCCAGGGTGAACCGGCCTTGATCCCGAGTACACACGCCTCGAATCATGCGACAAACCTTCCTGCACCATCGTCAGTGCTTGGCCAACTTGCGCTAAACCTAAACCCATCTCTTGCGCTGCGTCTCCGAATGTGGGCCATGGTGACACCTTCAAAAGTATGGCAAATTTGCTGTGTAGTAACGCCAGACCCGCAAGAATGTTCAGTTCGGCGCTCCCTCGGATGCCAACTGAAGTGAAGCGCCGTAAGACATCGGGAGGAGTCACAAGCGAAACAGAGGTGGTCGGTTTGATCAAGTCCTTGATGCCTGGGTCTGCTTGACCGCCGATGATAACCCCAATCTGCATGGGTAGGCTTTTCCAAGCCTGTGGACTGTAGTATGGTCCGCCGCTTTCTACCCATATCACAGCTTTGATCAACTGCCATGTAGGTGGAATGTACGATCCCCGTCCTCCGTTAAAACGGGCGAAGATGTTCACCGCAGAACGGATGATAGGATCATAAACATTCCAGGCTTGGTCCAAACTCGAATGGAATATACCATTCTTCCAGCGATCAAAATCTTTCTGGTCAAATGAGTGGAATGCCATGAATGCCTCACAGAAACTTCAATACATGGGACAGCTATCGGTCCGATCCAAATCTTTCTTGCGATATGTGTCTAGAGAAGGATACATTACTACTCTCCAGAACCCGTTCTCGGGTTTAGCCGGGGCAAGCACCACCAGAATGCGGATGCCACATCGCTTTACGGGTTTCACGAGCTCGTAAACCCATTTGTGATCGTGATCGGAAGGCAAGGTACGATATGGCATGTGGTTACACTCGGAGTAGGACGTGCTGTAATCAAGATAGTCAGGGTAGATTCGGATATCACCGTTGCAAGCGCGCCCTGTTCCTGTTAGACCCTTTCCGCTAAAAGGTGATCGTCCGGTCAGATCGGTTTGTGCCTGAACCATCAGGGCACTCATGAGCAAAAGAGAGCGGATGAGCATATCTGGAGTTCCAATCAAAGCTGCACTAATTACCATGCTGTATTCCGTAAATTGCTTTGTGCCCGGTTGCAATTGAATCTGAATTTCACTCCATCAAACACAAACTGACGTTACCGCTAGTTTTCTTACGCCAGGCAGCTACCGCTTTCCACGTCTCCACGTGCCAAGCTGTGTCCCCGAATTGGGGCGCCCAGAGACGCAACACGCGAGAAGGACAACTGTCGCTAGCTACGCCTTGGAGCTTGTATGTCCAGAGAACGTTAGGCTGCTTTTCAATCGGGATGTAAGTTACATGTCTGCAGGCAGTTTCATCAGCGTTAAAATCAAGGTAGTGTGCATATATGCGAAGGCTATCTTTGCAATCCTGACCTGATAGACCTGCGCCTTTAAAAGGTGAGCGAACGCCTAGGTCACTTCGTAAGCCAGCTCCAGATTGCAGTAAACTCAAAGTTAAGGTTAACGCGCTTTTAGCGAATAACATCACGGTACCTCAATTTCCATGTGCAATCTCTGTAAACTGTTTTGTGCCCGGCTGAGGCTGAATTTTAATTACAAGTAAGTGATTGCTTTCGCTACCGCTGAGAATAGAAAAGTGTGAAATCCACCCGTCAAACGTAAATGTAGACAAAGCATCCCTCCGTTGATCGTCCTTCCAGAACGTCAGCTTGCAGGTTTTTATCTTGTCCCGCGTCAAACTATGGGCGTGGTCAAAAAGTTTCTGCACCGTGCTAAACGGTATATTTAGGTTGTCGTGCATATCCACACTCACCTGAGTAGCATAAGCCGTGCTGCCGAGGGCCGGGATACCAAAATCATTGGTACCGATAGCGAAGACAGAGAACTCCGTTGCAAACGCCAGAAAGGTCAAATCATCGAACTGAACCGTGGTAGCGCCAAGCCCTGTTGCCATATCCGGGAGTATATCGCAGCCCACTTTCAACAGGGGCAGACTGGTTCAGTAACCCACAATATTCCAAGCATTTCCCAAGTGGAAGGCACTCACTCGCCTACGGCTCATCCTTATAGATCCCGGTCTCCACCGCACCACCCTCCACCAGGTGCGCCCGAAACATCCCCGGCGTATTGAATCCCCAAGCCAGCTCGCCGCCGGGCGTTAGCGCAATCACCCCACCGTCCCCATGCAGCGCGCCCAACTCTTTGCCTAGTACCTCATCTACGGCGGCCTGGAGCGCCATACCCCGGTACTGCACCAGCGCGCAGATCGTCCGCGCCACCGTCAGCCGGACGAAGTACTCGCCCGTCCCCGTGGCCGACACCCCGCACGACGCATCCGCGGCATACGTTCCTGCCCCGAGGATCGGTGTATCGCCCACGCGCCCAAAGCGTTTCCCTTGCGTGCCACCCGTGGTCGTCCCCGCCGCAATGTGCCCGGCACGGTCGCGCACCACTAGCCCCGTGGTGCCCCACTTATGCGCGTCCGGCGTTTCCAGCTCGGCCACGGGCCCGTTCGGCGCGGGCGGCGCT
>CAXTTZ010000063.1:0-14006 GCA_964247325.1 uncultured Acidobacteriaceae bacterium
GGGGCTACGGCCGCGCTGAGCACGCCGGCCGCCAGCAAGGGCAGCCAGGCGCGGCGCGAGGAGCGGAAAGGGGGACGGAGTTGGGATGCAAGGGCAGAAACGAATGTCATGCAAGAAAGCCTTTCGGGCAAGGTTTTCTGCTGCCAGGCCTGGTCGCCGCTCGGGGGAGCAGCCGCTTCCCTACACTGGTGCAGATTTTTTCGCAACCAACAAGCGCAGGGCAACAGCGGCCAACAAAGCGAACAGGGACGGGCATCGGTGGCCTGCGCCGGGCGCGGCACCGTATGCGCACACTATGGACCGCGCCTAGGAAGAAAAGCAACCGCGAAATTGAAATTGTTTGAGGAGGCTAAAGCGGGGCTTACGCTGGAAGAATGCGGGTGGCAACGCATTTGGAGCGGGAGACCGGGATCGAACCGGCGACATTCAGCTTGGGAAGCTGACGTTCTGCCACTGAACTACTCCCGCTTTTTGTTTGCCACAGTTTAGGGCTACAGAATCGCCTTACCATCGAAAATACTATCCAGAGACCATGTTCTAGCCAGTTTGGCAACCTCGGCGGGACTCCTGGTCAAACCCTTATTGGATCGTAAGCATGGCTGCAAAAGCGGACCTAAAGAAGTATCTCGTATACGGAGGCAGATGGCAATTCTTCCCCATGCTTAAGTAGGCGGGGTCTCTAAACCTGCCACGGTGCTGGTCAACGGCAAGTTCATTCAGGGAACCAAGGGCACCTTTTATGTGGAGTGGCGGGAAGGCGGGAAGGCGGCAAGCGCCACCAGCACCCCGGTCGGCACCTCGGTCCGAGAAGCCTTTGACGCTTGGCGTAAGCAGGTAGGCGTGCTCGATGGTTCAGTGGACCGGAGCCCGAGCCCGAAACGAGCGTATCGAGCCGGAGCACCTTTCACTTGCCACCGCCTTCTCAAAATTCCTTGAGCAGGTCAAAGCGACCAGAACGGAGGTCACGTGGTCATGCTACCGCTCGGATCTTCGCTGGGTGGAAACCCGTTTGCGGCGCAACACGGTCGCTGAGGTCACCCGCGAAGACCCCTTGCGCTATTTCGGCTAGGTCGTGAGAAAGGGCGTTTGGCCCGGAAGTCAATCAAGCGCCGTTTTATGGTTTCCTTCATGGCTCTACAGGGTCCCCCTTCTAGACTCGGTTCGTTGGGGATCAGTACACATCAGCGTCCACGTTCAGGATCACACTCCGCTTTTGACGACACTTACGCGTAAGCAGGAGGTGAGCCGCAGGAACATTCACCTGCTCGGCCGAGGCGTCTCGTTAAAAAGAGCTGCGCGTGAGATGAGCGAGTAGCTTGGATTCTTCTATCCTCTGTACCAAGGACAACCTTTACAAGTTGATGGGCGAAGCGGACCAACCCTACGCAACACACCCGCGGGTTGACGTGGCGTCACAGTGATCAAAGTCGAATCGCTGACTACTAGGCCGACCAAAGGCGACCTGTGGAACAATTGGAAACGAGAAAAGTCCATTTGCACTCACTGTAGGGCTGAGGAGGTCTAGGTTCGTTTCATGAACGCAAGCTGCGAGCTGTGAGGATTGAGCGACACATCAGATTGGGTTGACGCCACTCGGAATGAGTGATTAGTTTCCTTAGCGCCTCAGGTTCCTGGAAACGTGCTCGGGTGTACAACGAAGTCTGCGCTTCGGCTGTAGTTGCGGGTGTGTGCTGCATCACACCTGATCGTGGGGCGATGAGGCCACGACTGATCACGTCGTACGTTCACGTTAGGGTACACGCCGTCCTATTTTGCAAATCTAGCTTGCGAGCTGGAAATTCGACAACTCTTAGGAGAGTAGTACATGCATCGCTGGTTGTGGCTCTTGCTCTTGCTTCCTGCACTACCCATACTTGGGATCTTCTACCAACGGATCGGAGCATGGCGCGACCGTAAGTCCTTCATCGGCCTGGGCCGGCAGGTGAAGATCGGCAATGGCCGCTCACTTTTCATGATGGAGATGGGCGACGGGCTGAGCCCAACGGTGATCTTCGAAGCAGGCATCGGAGCTACAAGTCAAAACTGGGCCGGTGTTCAAAAAGTAGTAAGCCAGTTTGCGCACACTGTCTCTTACGACAGGTTAGGACTGGGATGGAGTTCGTGTGCAAGTTCTGAACGAATTCCTTCTAACGTTGTGCGCGAATTGCGAGAGATGCTGCAGGTAAGCGGCATCGCCCCTCCATATGTGCTGGTGGGGCATTCCTTCGGTGGGCTTGTGGTCCGGTACTTTGCCGCCCATTACCCCGACGAAGTTCTGGGTGTCGTCCTTGTGGACGCCATGCGGACTAGTGAGTGGCCGCCCGTCGACGAATCACAACGAGAGTTAATCAATCGCGGCGTACAGCTTACGCGCTGGGGGGTGCTGGTCGCCTATTTGGGTTTGGCACGACTTACAACGAGGTCCTTCTTTCGTCGTTCAGGCACTTTTACAAGATTCTTTACACGCGCCACCGGCGGGCACAACGTGCTGGACCGGGTAACGACCGAGTTGAACAAGATGCCTTCGGCAGTGTGGCCGATTGTTGCGGCGCACTGGTCGAGCCCAGCCTATTTTCGTGGAATGACGGCGCACATCCAGAGTGTTCCAGCTACGGTAACAGAAATGCTGGATGCAGCTCCGATTGTGGGCCTGCCCGTAGTCTTGATGACGCCTGGGATCGAGAAAGCGATTTCGCGGGCTGATCTACAGAAGATTGGACCAGAGGCTAGACAGCTCATCGCTCACCGGAGCGGGCACTGGCTGCATCTGGATGAGCCGCAGCTGGTCGTGGATACGATTCGCCAGATGGTCGAAGCTGCTCGAAGCAGAGGTCTCAGTGAAGATCTGTTAAACAAGGGCGTTTCGGCCGATTAGATTGCCAGGGGACGGAATGCATGGCCGAGTTACGCTCATGAATCCTGGGGTGTGTCGTCCTACCCATCACAAGCATCTTTGCTGCTCCTGCAAAGTCCGAAGCAGCGTGATTTTGACCGGAGCAGGACGGTTCTTCTGTCCTGCGGTGCGGAGGCATGACAAAGCGATCTGTCGATACACCCTAGCCGTGCGTTCCTGTTTTGTCAAAACGGAGCTCCAACACTTCCTCGATCTTCTTTGCGGCCCGCTCCGGTCCTTCGAGCTGTGCAAAAGCTGCTTGGAGCCTCTGGGCCGATTCACGAAATGTGGGATTGCGCAGCACGATCTGAACAGCTCGTCGAAGCCGCTTGACGGTCAGTCTGCCCGGAGGAAGGACAACGCAGGCTCCTGCTGCCTTAAGTCTTGACGCCACCCCTGGCTGGTCGTTTGCAAGTGGTATAGCCACGAGCGGCACCCCGCAGGAGATTGACTCCAGCACGGTATTCAGACCGGCATGGGTGATCACCAGAGTTGCCCGCTGAAGAAGTTCGAGCTGAGGCGCAAAGCGCACCACCAAGGGATCGCCATGCAGCGTACCAAGCTGAGACGGATTTAGGCCATTGCCCGTGGTGAGCACCAGCTGCGTTCCAAGTACCGCACAGGCCTCGGCAACAGTTCGAAAGAGAGCTTCTGATCCATTCTGGAGCGTGCCGAACGACGCATAGATGAGCGGACGTCCGTCAAGCGCGTGCCAGGGAAAGTCCTCGGCAAGAGGACGGTTTCGGTAAAGGAAAGGACCAGCATAGTAGAGACCCGGCGGCTTGCTTCCGGGCACCTTGAACTCGAGCGCCTCCGGGAGCTGGGTGATCTGCGCAAGAGGTGAAAGTCCCTCCATAGGATGCTCGAAACGCTTTAGCCCCCACGCATTACGCTGTGCATTCACCTCACGAAAGATGGGAGCAGCGATCCGCAAGAGCAAACGGCTGCCAAGGCGATTGCGCATGCGGCTTCCCCAGCTCTGCCCTGCCTGCCAGCCGAACCAGAACGGTGGAAAGCGGTCGTCAAGAAGCAACGGGGGAATCAGGGCGATGGATATCCAGCGAAGCCCTAAGAGATCAGCAACGGTTCCGGCGAAATCCGCTTCATCTACCAACAGTGCGTCCACCTTAGCCGCTCGCACGACCTCAGGTCCCTCCCGCAGCACCATACGCATGGAACGCTTTACCCGTGTAAGGGTGAAGCGCAGAGCCGCAAATCCTCTCAGCTTCGCCAGTTGTTGGTCCAGTCCTCGAAGAGTGCCGGCCGGAAAGTCCTGCGCGCCAATGGCAATGAACTCGATACCGGCTGCCCGTACCGCAGACGCTGTGTCCGCAATCCCAAACATCACCACCTCATGCCCTCTTCGCTGCAAACACCGCAGCAGCGCAAACATGGGATGGAGGTGACCGGTGCCGGGAAAGCAGAACACACCAAAACGTGCCATTGCGACCCTTTCATCTTTCTCGTACCTGTGAGCACTCGCCTGTTCTGAACTAGGGCTAATCGTGTCTGAGTGCGTCTACTGGGGAAAGTTGCCCCGCACGCCATGCTGGCAGGGCCCCGGCAAGCAACCCGGCAAGCATCGCAACACCAACGGCTTCCGCAAGCAGTTGCCATGGGAGCGACGCCGAGACAAGACTCGCGGTCTGAGGGAGGGCCGTGAGCGCTCTGAGGGCAAACCAGCCTAGAATGATGCCTACAAGCCCCCCTCCAAACCCAAGCGCAACGGCTTCGATCTCGATGTGCGCGAGGATCTGCCACCGGCTCCAGCCCAGGGCGCGCAACGTGCCGATCTCGCGTGTACGTTCAAACACGGACATGGCCATCGTGTTCGCAATGCCCAGCACTCCGATCGCAAGGGCGAGCAGCGATGTGCCCAAGGCCGAAGCATGGGCAAGTCGCACGAACTGATTGTCACTGGCCCGCTCGGCCGCCGGAACTGCCCGCATGCCCGGCAGAGCGGCTTCGATCTGCGCCTGAGCCTGCTTAAGGTAAACCTCCGCTGAGGTTCCGCGCGGTGCTGGCCGCAGCCGCACATCCACGGTCGACACTTTGCCTTGGAGGCTGCTTAGCTGTTGCAGCTGATCAAGGGGCATGATCACTGCCGCGGCTTCCAGGCTGGAGGCACCGTGGTAGACCGCTGTCACCAGAAAGGTCTTACCCTGGATGTCCAGCGAATCGCCCGGCTTCTTATCAAGACTTTGCGCTAGCAAATCGCCAAGCATCACCTCGGCTTCGCCATCGCGAAAAGTGCGCCCTTTCAGGATCGTCAGTGATTCACCCTGAAATGCATTTGCCTTCCACCCGTACACCAGCGCATTGATGTCCGGCGTAAGATCCATCAGGTTGAAGATGGTGGGCGAGGCCAGCGCAACATCGGGCACTTGAAGTAGCTTTGCCGTCGTCGACTCATCCATGGACGTGTTCAGAAACGTCCCTCGAATCACGGCAATGTCGGTGCCGCTGCTCGAGTAAATACGCATCCATTGCTGCTCAAAAGCGCTGGAAAACCCTACAAGACCAACGAACGCCCCCACGGCCACACCAATGCCAGCCAACGTGAGCAAAGTTCGCAAACGCCGACGCAGAAGATTCCTACCTACAAATCCCGTGAACGATAATGCTTTGGTCATAGGGTTTTGGGACACATCCTTTTAGGGCTTACTCCTGGTGGCTTGCGCCTGGTTCTGTGCGGGTGAGGGGCGCAGCCCTGGTGGCGGCGCCCTCAGGACCATGCAGCTCGCCGAAGCTTTATCCTGGGTTGGAGCGCTCTCCAGCGGAGGCCAAATGGCGGATCAGGTGAACCGCCATTTGGCCAGAATATCAGTTCAGCACAAAACCCATGATTCAGCATCTGATGTGAGAAAGTGCTGTCCGAAATGAATAACGACGAACTCATCCTTGTCACCGGCGCCACCGGATTTCTAGGCATGCAGCTGGTGTGCGATCTTTTAGCGCGCCAGCCAGGTGCCCGGCTGGCGCTGCTGATTCGTGAAACCCCTGGCAGATCGGCGCAACAACGGGCTGATGCTTTCATCGCTCCAGGCGATCAGTCCCGCGTGGATGCATTTTCGGGAGATGTGAGCCAGCCACACTGCGGCCTGAGTTCTGAGGTTTACAGGCAACTCTCAGCCAAGGTCACCCGGGTGATTCACTCCGCCGCAACCGTGCGCTTCGACCATACCCTCGCCGAGGCACGCCGTATCAACGTGGAAGGCACGCAGCGTATTCTTGACTTTGCCGGCGAGGCACCCGGACTGCGAAGCTTTGCTTATGTCGGCACGGCGTATGTCGCCGGTGAGCGCTCCGGCCTGATACGCGAAGATGAACTGGTCGTGGGCCAGGGTTACCGTAATACCTACGAGCAGACCAAGGCGGAGGCCGAAACCCTGGTAAAGGCTCGCCTTGCGTCTCTGCCCGGCGTCATCCTTCGCCCAAGCATCATCGTCGGCGATTCTAGAACAGGTGTCACCTCCAGCTTTAAGATGATGTACTGGCCACTCAAGATCTACGCACGGGGCCTATGGCGCACCGTACCCGGCTACCCGGATGCGGTGCTCGACATTGTCCCTGTCGACTACGTCGCGCGAGCTGTGACGCAACTGCTCTTCGATCCACGGGCCCTCGGTTGCACCGTCCATCTCTGCGCGGGACCACGCGCTAGCGCCACCATCCAACAGGTTGGCCTGCGTGCCATGGAGTACTTCCACGGCCCCGCACCACGCTTCATCGAGCCGCGCCTGTTCTTTGCCGTCATTCGACCACTGCTGTACCTTGCCCTGTGGGGACGCAAGCGGCGCGTGCTGGTGGATGGCCGTGCTTACCGCGACTATTTCACCATGCGCATGCAGTTCGACATAAGCAATGCCGAGCGTCTTCTCGGCGCAGCCGGCATCGTTCCGCCTCCCGTGCTCGATTACCTTGACCGTCTCTTCCAATACTGTGTTGCCAGCGAGTGGGGCCGTAAGCCGGACGCGGTGTCATGAATCTCCTGCAGCGTTTTCAATTTGCGCGCGACCCCGAAGTCACGGTCGCCAATCTCGTGGACGAACTGGTTCGGCGTAAGCAAAACTGCGAAGTAGCCGTGACCGAGAGTGGCGTTTTGTGGCTTTCCGATCTCCACGCGGAGGTGCTCGCACTAGACGCATTTTTGCGTCGGACTGTCGGTCTGCGCAGGGGTGAGCTCGTTGCCGTCTACCGCACCAACACGCGCGCATGCTTCCATTGGTTTCTTGCCATTATTCGCGCTGGCGGCATTGCCGTCCCCCTGAATCCGCAGCTCACCTTGGTGGAGCTTCGCCGCATCCTCGCCGACAGCGGAACCCGGATCATGGTCACCGACCGGGCCGTCTTTGAAGCCAGCATCGGCAATCGCGATGCGCTCAACATCGACACGTGGATTCAGGCAGACGACACCGAACTCATGGACGGCTTTCTCCGTGCCTCCGCGACCGGCGACGTTTTTCCACCGGTCACAATTGACCCGACCGCAACGGTCGCCATCTTTCATACTTCGGGCACCAGCGGCTTCCCCAAAGGCGCCGCCCTTTCCGGCAACGCCTTGTTAGGTGCACGCGCGTCCACCTTTCTTTCAGGCATTCTTCTAGGTCCGCGCGATCTCGCGCTGATTGCCTTGCCCTGGTCGCATATCATGGCCGTCAGCATCGCGCTTTATGGCCTGATTGCCGGCATCCGCGGCTGTTTTCTCCAGCGTTTCGACGTGAACGCGGCGCTGGACCTTGTCGAGCGTGCCCAGGTCACTGCCTTTGTAGGCGTACCCACAATGTTCACGCGCCTGCTCAATAGCAACCCGGATCCCGCGCGCCTGCGGAGTATCCGGGTTTGGCTTTCTGCCAGTGACCATCTGCCCAACAAAGTACGCCTGCGCCTACGTCGCTTCGGCGCCTTCGCGCGCCCCTTCGGGCGCTGGCGTATCCCCTCCATTGTGCTGAATGGCTATGGTCTGGTGGAATTGGGAGGGCTGGCGATGATGGGCGTTACCCTGCCGTGGTTGCGCAGCAGCGGTGACCTGTGTCTGCCTGTGCCGCCATTTCGCGTTCGCGTGGTGGATGAGCAGGGTCACCCGGTTGCAGCAGGTACCGTGGGGGAGTGTCAAATTCGGCGGCGCGGCCTCAAGCCGCACTATTGGAACGAAGCCGGCCACTTGCACGCTCTGCTTACCAGCGATGGCTGGTTGCGTACCGGCGACCTGGCCACGCGTACCCATCTTGGCTTGATTCGGCTGGTGGGCCGCAGCAAAGAAGTCATCAAAGCGGGCGGTTACTCTGTGTATGTGCGTGAGCTCGAAGAAGCCATGCTGGCCCACACCTCTGTTGCAAAAGCGGTCGCCTTCGGTCTGCCGCATCCGGAGAAGGGCGAAGTTCCGGCAATCGCCGTGGAACTGCGGCCCGGTGCCACGGACACGGAGGACTTCTTGGCCGAGTGGTGCCGTAGCCGGCTCGCGGCGTATAAGACACCTCGCCACATCTACATCGTGGCGCCTGGAGAGCTGCCGGAAAATCACAGCGGCAAGTATCTGCGCCGCCTCCTACAGGAGCGCTTCGCTACAAAATCAGCCTAGCTGCGCCTGTCAGCCTAGTTGCGCTATCAGCTTCGCTGCGCTCTGTGCCGCCCGACCAAAGCATCGCGTTCCTCGCTAGGGACGATCCTCAAACTTCTTGATCTCTTCCAGGCTAAAATCTTTCGCCGTAAGATGTGCCTTGGTGCTTCCGCGTTCGAAGATCAGAAGCGTCGATCCGGCACGGCCACGGATCTTGACCTCGACCTGTTTGGCAACCCAGACCCCACCAGATTGCGTGAGGCCAAGTGAAGTGAACTCCTTGACAGCGCCTTTGTCCTTTACCGTCTTTTCGACATACAGTGGGTAACCGGTAGTGCGGTCCACCCATGTTTGAACCTCGCTGTAATGCGAGCGCTCGTAACCGCCAGCCTCGCTTTCGAGTACGTCACACTCGTGGGTGCCGAGCTGGGCGCTCCTCAGGAGGGCCTGTTTGCTCCAGAAGAACTCCACCGGGGTGAAATCTTCGTAGTCCAAAGCACTCCCAGCAACAGCTTCGCTCCAGCCGGCGAACGGCAACGTTGTCCCTTTTGCCTCGTTTGGACGGAAAATTTGAACGGTATCCTGTCCATTGGGCCGCATCTCGAACAGGATGCTCATGCGAGTGTCCCGCCCGGGTGAGACCGTTGTTCTCTGCGCCGATGTCTGTGCAGGCGTGATCTCTAAGAGCGTTCGCAGCACTCCCGGAAACCAATGCGTTTTCACCACGAAGACGCTGCTGGAGCGATTTCCGTTGGCGTCGTTTTGCACGAGGCGCCCCGTTGCACGGGAGTCTGTCATCTCTATACGTTGTTTCGCGCCCGCAATGACTGTTTCGACGTCAGCCGCTTGTGCAAGCGGTACAAAGAGCAGAAGTTGAGTCATGACAGTGATCGTCCTCATGCTGCAATCCTTCCATCATGAATACGGACGTGACGTGGTGCCGACCGGGCAATCTCCTCGTCATGAGTAATGATAATCAGCGTCATCTTGCGTGCCTTCTGAATGCCGGTCAGCAGTTCGATCAAGCGTGCAGAGTTCATACTGTCTAAGTTTCCTGTCGGCTCATCCGCCAACAGAATGGCAGGCTCGTTCGCCAGCGCCCGCGCGACCGCAACACGTTGCCGTTCTCCTCCGGAAAGTTCGTTTGGGTACTGGCGGGAACGCGATTCTAAACCCACTTCCCGCAGCAACGCTTCTGCCCGTTCGGCCCGCTCTGCTGTACTGACCCTCCTTGCCAACATGGGAACTTGTACGTTTTCCCCGGCTCGCAAGGTGGGTAGGAGGTAGAAGGATTGGAAGACAAAACCGATTTGCTCACTTCGGTACGCGTCCAGGCTGATTGCTGAACCAAGCGGTGCGCCGTGGAACAGCACCTCGCCGCTGGTCGGCACATCCAGTCCACCCAGCAGCTGCAAAAGCGTCGATTTCCCGCTGCCGCTCTGCCCGCTAATGGTCACGTATTCGCCCGCTCCGATGGACAGACTGACGCCACGAAGAGCCTCAATGCGTCCCGCATCGTAGCTCTTGCAAACGTCATGGACCTCCAGAATGGGACTACTCATGACGCATCTCCTCGAGCAAAACGAACAAAGCTCTACTATAAACTCAAAAACCTCAAACGTCTTGCTCCAAGGCGACCTAGGCTGTGACGCCGATCTGCGGTTGCCACCCACGTTCCAAGCACCCTCGTCTTGGCCCAGTAGCAATCAAGCGGGGCTAGCGAACAGCCGCCTTTTATGGCTAACAGCTGCAATCGTGCGAACGGATGAACCTGGACTGCCGAGGGCGACGCTCCGCCACCACTCAGATAGTTCGATAAGCACAGGCCGTGCAGAGACGATAGGTCCAGCTGCTCAAAGATCAATGCGCAAGGCACGATGGCGTCGGTGGAAGGAGCAGCTTTCCCGCGGAAATAACAGCTTTTTCGAGCGACGGCTTATTTGGGATGGATTCGACGAAGACGAGCTCTGAAAGTGCTGGGAGGCGCAACCTATGCAGGGGAGGCGCTACCGCGCTGGCAAATTTGCTTGGCGAGGTCCTGGAGTGCAACGCATCGCTAGCTGGGCATCTGTGGAACGACTTCTGGACGACAATCCCTTCTTTGAAGTCCTAACATCGTTTCTGCAAGTCGCTTCTAATTATGTGCGCCACCCGGCCTCGCTATGGGATGGGCACCTCACCAGCGCTGGGTACCGCGATCTCGAGCGATCCCTCCTTGCAATGCTGTCCATAACAGGGGAGCGCTGCCTTCTGGCTTACTTGCCGGCTGTACGTACGACACAACGGCAGATGTACTAACACAAGCATCTAATCTTAATTCATCACATCGCTCAGATACGGCTTTACTTCCTTTCTAGGTCAGCTCTCCATGCGGACACCAAACAATACAGCCAGGATCTACTCAGGTCAAATCTTCGCGAGCTCCGAACGTTTGAGAGGTCGCCCAAGCACTTAGGAGCGAGTCACCGCCGCACGAACCTGGTCATCTCATCGACGCCATCCTCCTCTGTTACGGTTTGGGTGGACGGCACTAGATCCTACGCACCCCAAAGGTCCTGATTCTCAATCTCCATCGTGTTGTCGTGCGCTGGGTCTGGCCACTCCACATGAAATAGGGTGAATTTGGCTTGGCTGAACTGCTCGAAGACGCAGCCAAACATCGGCGAGTACCCCACCATCTCCCACACATCCTGCTGCGGAGAACAAGTGGGGGTGAGCCGTCAGATTTAGAACATTCTGTGTAGGGTCTGCGGTCACAAGCCGGGGTATGGCGTAGTCTTCGGCGAAGGTCACAGGATTGAGCAGATAGGTGAACCTCGCGACAAGCAGCCTGCCTTCAACTGAGTCCGCGTGTCCCGGTTGAGCGGGGTGCCAAGCCCAGCACGAGCTGCCGGGCCGATCACTTTCCAGAAGCCGATTTCTGATTATTGAAGCGCGGACGAAACCTGTAGATCATTCCATCGTGCACGATCTGTTCCCTTAGTGAGCAGCCAAATCGTCCAGGAGACTATGGCGATAAACCTCTGTTTTACTCTGCTAAAACTTCTACCACAAAGGTTGTAGAAAGATAGTTTTTCCGCAGCCGGATCGGCTATGCTCGGCATGCACTAGAGAACAAAAGGCGAAAGCGGGGTGGACGTGCACAGTGCGGTGCTCAGGCAGGAGATCGAAGCCAAGCTGGCCCGGCGTATTCCCGGGGCACTTTCGCCTTTGGCGCAGCAGTCCTCTAGGCTCCAGCCAGTCGGCAACCTGCAGCTGGACGCGTTGCTCGGGGGCGGCCTGCCGCTCGGTGCTGTGTGCGAAGTGACGGGTCCGGAAGGCTCCGGGCGCAGTTCCATTGCGCTTTCCCTGCTGGCACAGGTTTCCCGTGAGGCAGCCTGTGCCTACGTCGACGTGAGCGACACACTTTCGCCGCACAGCGCCGCGGCGGCCGGCGTGTGCCTGGAGCACCTGCTTTGGGTGCGCTTGGCAGCCCCTATGCTTTCCCAGTCGCCGAACCTCAAGCCCGGAACATCCACCCTGCCCGAGGCCTATGGCCGGCCGCGGGAGACCGGACAGGGGTATGGTTGTGGCCCGCATCCACGGATGGAGACCAAGGGCGTGGCTCCAGCGCTCGAATACATGCTCTTCGCCAGGGAAGAGCGCCGCCACCGGAAAATGGAAGGCACGCCAGGCTATCCCAATCAGCCGCTCGGCTTGACGACGGCCTCCCAGGGCCAGATCGAGTGGGAGCGCTTCAATCCGCGCAGGGTGGACGGGACCGACCCACTACGGCTGCTCGACCGACAGGCGGCGGAGGCTGCCCGGCAGCGCGCCTCGCTACCCTCGACAGCTCCTTGTACGAGACCTCTTGAACAAAAGCCGTGGAACCGCTTGGGCCGTGCCCTACTTGCAACTGACCAGATCCTGCAGTCCGGAGGCTTTCGCGTGATGGTGCTCGATCTCGGCTCGGTCGCCCCGGAGCAGACCTTGCGGATCCCTTCAGCGACCTGGTTCCGATTTCGCCGCGCCGCACAGGAGGGTAATGTCATGCTGCTCCTGCTCACCCAACAGCCCTGCGCCCGATCAAGTGCCGCGTGCGTGCTGGAGTGCTCTGCCGGAGGTCCACTTACGATCCGAGGCGTTCTTGCAGCAGCTGTGCACACGGCCGAGGTCGCCCGGCAAAGAACGGGGCCGGCGTTCGGCAAAAAGGCACCGGGACGAATTGCAAGCTGGCAAGCTACCGCTGCCTGGATGGGAGCAGTTGGAAGATAACGTGTTCTTCGCTGCGGTCCATGTCCCAGAGTTTCCCGTTTGGGGTGCCTTCATCGCTCGCCTGCGCTGCGCTCGGAGCCGCTGGCGGTGGTCGAAGGTGTGCCGCCCCAGGAAACAGTCATCTCTCTCAACCAGAGTGCACGCGCCCTGGCCATCACGCACGGCATGAGCAAGGTGCAAGCGGAGGCCGCCGGTAGAGTCTTTTGCCGCTCACGCGAGATCGCCGGCGAAGGTATCGTTTTCACACGTGTCTTCGAGATAGCCGCGCGCTTCTCCCCTCGGGTGGAGGCGATCAGCGCCCCAGCGAACGCCTATGGTGGAGGTTGCAACCTTTCCGTGTTGCTGCTGCTCGACGGCGCGGGCACCGGCACACTCTTCGGTTCTGCTGAGAGCTACGCCCGCAGGCTATACCAAGAGATGAGGGTGGCAGGATTTCCGGCCAGTGTTGGTACAGCGCCCAACACCGAAGCCGCGCTCCTGCTCGCACGCGCCTGCCGGCGGGTCGTGTCTGCCGACCACAACAACTTGCCCCAGAAGTTAGCTCCTTTACCCACCGCTCTGCTCCCTTGTGAACTGAGGATCTTGGCGGTTCTCGCGCGCTGGGGTATCCGCACCCTGGGCGAGCTGGCCTCGCTTCCTGAAACGGCGCTTATCAGCCGTCTGGGGCAGCAGGGACGCCATTTGCAGCAACTCGCTCTCGGGGAAGCGGGTCGTCTGCTCGTTCCCGAGGAGCCGGAGTTCACGCCTTCCGCGACAACCGCCTTAGATGGCCCCTGTGGAACAGCTCGATTCGCTGCTCTTCGTGCTTGTGCCCCTGCTTGACACCCTTCTCCGCAAAGCGAAGGAGCGTGCGTATGCGCCGCGGGCCGTGCAGCTCAGCTTGCAGCTGGAGCGCGGTCAACCGCATACCCTTTCGGTACGGCCGGCCACCCCCACCCAGAACCGGGAGGTGCTGCTGAAACGGCTCAACTTGGCCTTGCAAGCCAATTCGCCCAAGGCCGGCATCGTGGGCATCACGCTTGAAGCTGAACCGGCACAGCCGCAAACGGCCCAGCGTGGTTTGTTCCAAGCGCAGTCCCCGAGCCCGATAAGCTGGAGCTGCTGCTGGCGCGGTTGCGTTCCATCGCCGGCGAGCCCTGTGTAGGTTCTCCTAGGCTGCGGAACAGCCATCGCGACGACGCATTCACGATGGCCCCGTTTCAACCGAGTCTTTACACGTCGGCCGAACCGGAAGACCAGACTTCTAGAAGCTGTTAGGGACTTTGCATCTGGTTAGAGTCTTTGCTGGGTGATTGTTTT
>CAXTTZ010000064.1:0-13721 GCA_964247325.1 uncultured Acidobacteriaceae bacterium
GATGGATGCGGAGTTCCTGGAGGCCGTGGGGCAGAGACCCTGGCGTATGGCGAAAAGCGACTACTCTGCGTTAGCGACGGGCGGGGCGGCGGTGGCGACGGGAACGCAGATCTGGTGGGGACCGGTGGTAGTGGAGCCGTTGACGGTGGAACGCAATCGACTGACGCGCGCAGCAAGGCTTGAGGTGATGAGCTACCAGGAAGCGGGGGAGCTGTGATGGTGACCGAGAGGATGGCCCCCCAAACGGGGCGGGTGAGAGCGTACTTTGCACCGGTGGCGCGTGCGGTGGGAACAGCGGCAGTGCCTACCCTTTTTGATCCGGCGCAGAATGCTGGGTTTGGGCTGGAGTCGCCGCCGGTACCGTGGGTGGATTTGGGGTGGATTCATGGATTTACACGGATCAGTGGGACGGTGGTGGCCGCGGTGCGCGCGGGGACGCCGGCGGTAACGCAGATGCAGGCACGGACCGAGATCGAGGCGCAAGTGCGGTTCGGGTTTGCGAGCTGGGGCAAGCTGCAATTGGCGCTGGCAGCGGGGACGCAGCAGATGAACGTGCTGCGGGTGGCGACGGGTGTGGCAGGTGCGGGGGTCGGCGGCGCGGCGGTACCGGCGACGCCGGTGACGGCGGGGTCGACGCCTACGGTGTTGCAGGTAGATGCGGGATCAGCGGCAGGGTTTGCTGTGGGTGGGCTGGTGGCGGTGGATGTGGATTACTTGCCGGGTACGACGGGTTTTGTGGGGTCTGGGGTGAGTGGAGCGTATGTACGGACGGCGTTGGCCGATGTGGATTATGTACGGCGTGTAACGCTGAACGTGGGGCGCGTGGCGGCGATAAATGGAGGGGCGTTAACGCTGGAATCGCCGTTGCTGGCGGGGACGCCAACGGCAGCAATGAAGGTGAGTCCGGTGGTAGGTTTTTGCGATCGCGAGGGATCGAGGTTTTTTCAGGAGTGGTCAGGGTTGTTTGTAACCGAAGGGCAGCAGGGGGAGCGGGTGGTGTGGCATTATCCGCGGCTGCAAACGATGGCGGGGATTGCAGAGGAGAGCGCAAAGGCTCCGGGCGGGTACGAGGCGCTGCGATTGGCGGGCTCGTTTCGGGCGCTGGCGGTTACCGATGCTTTGGATGGAGAGAACGTGGTTTGTTATCGGAGTTATGTGGCGAGTTGAGATAGCTTGTGTTGCCTGCGAAGGATGCATGCTGTGAGTTACAGAAGCGGCCTAACCCGTGTGAAAGATAGGCCGGTGGACGCGGGCGCGTTAAGAGCCGGCGAAGGAGGGTGCGTGCGGATCACAATTGATAACGAGGATGGGCGCGGTGCGGTGGACTACACCGCGGCGGTTGCGGCTGAGGGTTCGGTGACGGTACAGCGCACTCTGAATAAGCCTTCTCTGTGTACGGCGGAGCTGGTGCTGGGCTTGCCGGGGTTGCCCGTGCCGTCGCGGCGGGGACGTGTCTGTATAACCACAGATGCGGGAACAGTGCTATTTACGGGCTACCTGGCGATCGAGCCTGTGGCCGTGTATGCGGGCGTGGGGGTGACCGGGCCGGTGTACCGGGCGCGGATTTCAGCGGTGAGCGATGAGTGGATGCTGGATAAGCAGGGTTCAGGCGGGTCGCCACTTGCAGATGGAGTGGCGCTGGCGGTAAGTGGATCGGGGCTGGTAAAGCAGTTGGTGCAAGGAGTGCAAGGTTCGAGCGGGACTGCGGGGCTGACCGTGGCGGGCGAGGCAGTAGGCGAAGGAACAGGCACGAGAGCCGTGGGCATTTACGCCGTGCAGGCCGCCGAGGCTTGGAGCGTAAACGCCGGCGCGGCGGCGAGTGCAAGTTACGCGGGATACCGCGCGGTGGACGGAGTAGTGTCGGTGCAGCCGGCGGGAGTGGTGACGCATACATTCAGCGATGCAGATGGAACGCTGGATGTGCGGACGTTTGCGCTTGCGCATACACGCGAGCTGGCGAACGACGTGACCCTTTCCGGAGAGGAAGAGCCTGCGGCGTATGTGCAAGAGATCTTTCTAGGTGACGGGGCAACGACGGTCTTTGAGCTGAGCCGGGCGGTGTTTCGTGGCACGAATCGGACGCTGGTGAACGATCGTTTTGATGGGAAGGCGATTGATTCTAGGCAATGGAACGTCGCGGACGACGATGGTTCTTTAATGCTAACGGGCGCCGGATTAACCATGAACGGCGGTGCGGGCACGAATGTACAAGCGACGTTGACGGCACTGAATCTCATCGAGATGGGCGGGACCTTGATGACGGAGTTGGGCGGAGTGCAACTCGGGCCGGGCTCAGATGGCATGTTGGCGGGGTTTTATGGAGATTCGTTAACGCCGGCGAACTGTTTTGCGGGGTTTCGGGTGCGGCAAAGTGGGAGCACCACGGGCAGTGTGACGGAGCTGGTGCCCATGTTGAATGGGACCGAGGCAGGCAGTGTGTTCACCCTGGTTGAAGGACACAGCTACACGCTGCGTTTACGGCTTTTTAGTCCTGAGATGTTTCGGAGGACGCAGCGGTACTTCTGCATAGTGGACGGAGCAGTGAAGGTATTTGGAGCTGCGGATGCTGGCACGGTATCGATGCAAGCGGTGTTTGAGCTGGTGGATGAGGCTGCGAGTTCAAATACTGCGGTTACGGTGCTGTACGACACGGTGCAGGCGGGAGCACCGGCCGCAGGAGCGCCAGAAACATGCAGCTTTGTGGCGGTGAACTCGACGAATCTGTATGGCTCGATCGGCTCCTTGCAGTTGACGCGTCCGGATTGCTTGTGGGTGTCGAGTACGTACCCGGATGGGACACAGGGGACGCGGCTGGTGGGTGCGGCTGGGCAGGGAGTGGACTGCGAGGTGAGCTATGGGTCGGCTGGCGGTACGGGATCGGGCACGGGGATTGCCGTGGGGGCGGGGTTGACTGCAGGCAACGGGTCGGCTTTGGGCAGCCAAGGCAAGGTGACGTTCTTTGCGGGGCGGGTGCCTGCGGCCGGGGAACGCGTTACTGTGCAGTATCGGGTGCCGCAGCGGGCGGTTGCGCGGCTGGCGGACGCGGCTAGCGTAATGGCTGAGGCCGCATCGGGTGCAGGGACGAGCGTACCGGGGCTGAGCCGCTGGATGGGAAAGGTAATTGCCCCGCCGGCGCGGTCGAGTGCGGATTGTGAGAGTGCGGCGCAGGCGGTGTTGGCGATGGCGACGGCGCGATCGGCGGCGCTGGCAGGGCAGTACCGGGCGGTGAACCCGGCTCAGGATATGTGGCCGGGGGATGTGTTGGCGGTCACCCATGCGGGGCAAAGCCATGCACTGATGGTGCGAAGCGTGGAGGTGGCTGACGAGCATGCAGCGCCAGAGGTGGTGACCTACCACATTGCTTTTGCCAATGATTGGGCAACGGAGTGGGCGGATAGCCTAGGACTACGGCTAAGCGGGCAGATTGCTGGCGATGCCGTGCTGCCCGCAACCGCGACGAGCGGGCCTGCAGAGGTGCTGACGAACCTGCCGCAACTCACAGTGACCAACCTGACAAATGCGGCGCTGCAGGTGGACACGGGTACGGCAGCCCCGGCGGGGGGTGGCTTTGAGGTGCGCCGGCGAGATGGCGGGTTCGGCATGGGTGCGGATGCGGTGGATCTGGTGCTGCGAAGCCCGGTGCAGAGCTTTTCAATTCCAAGAACTGCGCAGGTGGAGCGCTTTTACGTGCGGATGTATGACGCAAGCATACGGACGGTGTACTCGCGTTGGTCGAGCGCGTTATTTGTCCATGCGCCGGTGAGTTAGAAAGAACAGCAAGAAAGTGAGGTGAGTCATGACGGATTTTGAACAGAAGGTCTTAGAGGACCTTAGTGGATTAAAGGTGCAGATGCATCAATTGATGGGCATCGGCCAACCGGGGCGGTTGGCACAACTGGAGGGGCGTGTCGAGTGCCATGAACGCAATATGCAAAGGATGAAAGGTTTGATCGGCGCGTTTGGGGGAGTGCTCACCTTTGCGCACGCAGCTATTGCGTTTCTAGCTGGAAAGCATAACTAGAAGGGCGGAACGAATGACGTATGTTAGCCCGGGAAAGATGCGGCAGACGACGCCGATGCTACTGGTTGGGTTAGGGCTGGTTGCTTGTGCGTTCGCCGAGCATTATGGATTTCGAGATTTGGTGACCATAGCCGTAGCAACCAATGCGGCTGGATTGGCGCTGCTTACTCAGAACCATACGCAAGTGACTAATAAAGACGGAGGCACGACCACGATCTCTCCGAAGGAGGAGTAAGTTCGTGGATTGAAGCGAAGGAATCTGCTATTTGCCCAAGATTTCGGCAGCACACCGGAGGAAAGCTGATCCCTGCGCTACGGCATGACAACAAGAAGATAAGGTACGTAGACAGCCCCAAAAGGTGATGACAGGTTCTAACACGAGGAGGAACGATGGGAACTACAGCGAACATAGGTGAAAATGAGAATTTGGTGGAACGCTTTATCGACAAGGTTGAGGCAGTTTTCGTGAGGGCAGAACCTTTTGCCATAGCGGCAGAACCGGTTCTAGCGCTAACTCCTGCCGGGCCGGAGTACCAAGTGGCTTTGAACGCAATTATTGGTGCGCAGCAAGTAGCGCAGGCCTCTTTGGCGGCAGGAACAACGCTCACGGGTGTGCAGAAAGCCGCTATTGCGGTGGAAGCCGCTACCCCTGCCTTGAATACTATTTTGTCGAGCAAGGGAGTTACAGGAAGCACTGAGGCTGTTATCGGCAACTGGATCCAGAGTGTCTTTAGTATTCTAGCCGGGCCGGTGGCGGCTCTGCTCGGAGGACATGCCGCAGCGAGTACCGTAGAGAAGGCAGTTTAATATGATCTATGTCTGGTAGTGAGAACTACGCGGAACGCCAAGCAAGCGGCAGCCTTTTGTAGGTCTGCCGCTTTGTCTTTCGTGCGAGTTGACTAGCCGATGTCTTCGGACCAGGTTTCGAGGTAGGTCTTGAAGTCGGTCATGAACTTGCCAGCGTCGGAACCATCAATGATGCGGTGGTCGAAGCCGAGGGTGAAGCGTTGGATGTGGCGCACAGCAATGGAGTCGTTGCCGTCCTTATCGGTGAGGACCATGGGTTCTTTGTTGAGGCCGCCGATGCCGAGGATAGCGGATTGCGGTTGCGCGATGATAGGTGTACCGAATTGCTCGCCGAAGATGCCGGAGTTGGTGAGGGTGAAGGTGCCGCCGGCGACGTCGTCGGGAGCGAGTTTCTTGGTACGAGCGCGGTCGGCCAGATCAACAATGGCGCGGGCAATGCCGAGGAAGGATTTTTCTTCGGCTTGCTTGAGCACGGGAACAATGAGGCCCCACTCGAGCGCGACGGCGATGCCGATGTTGATGTGCTTGTTATAGCGGATCGCTTCGCCCTCGGTGGCCGCGTTCACGATGGCGTGCTTGCGAAGGGCCTGCACGGCAGCGCGGGTGATGAACGGCATGTAGGTGAGCTTGACGCCATTACGCTGCTCGTACTTGATCTTTTCTTTCTCGCGCAGACGGGCGATGCGGGTCATGTCGACCTTGAAGACGGTGTGGACATGGGCGCTGGTCTGTTTGGATTCGACCATGCGGCGCGCGATGATGGCGCGCATCTTGGACATAGGGACGAGCTCACCGGGTTGCGGCGTGGGCGCGGCCGCGGCCTTGGCTGGGGCCGTCGTGGAAGGCGCGGACTGGGCCTGCTGGTAAGTGGCGTGGGTCGCAGCGTCGGGTGCGGGTTGGGAGGCAGCGCTGGTTTGGCCCTGGAACTGTGCGGCGGGCTGGGGTGTGGAGGCCTGTGGGGCTGCCGGTTGCGTGGCCGCACCCTTATCGAGATGGCCGAGGATGTCCTCTTTGGTGATGCGGCCGGAGGCGCCAGTGCCGGGGACGGCGGAAAGATCGACGTTGTTTTCTGCAGCGATCTTGCGGACAAGCGGGGAGGAGCGGAGCGGCTCGCCTTGGAAGGCGGAGGTGGATGGTTGCACAGGCATGCCCTGTGTCTCGGCTTTCGCGGAGGGCGCGGGTACCGCCGAAGCCGGCTTTTGAGCGCCGTTGCTGCTGCCGATGACAGCTACAACGGTGTTGATCGAAACCGTGGAACCTTCTGGAACCTTGATCTCCGTGAGCGTGCCGGCGGTGGGAGATGGAATCTCTGCGTCGACCTTGTCGGTGGAGATCTCAAAGATTGGCTCGTCGCGCTGAACAGTGTCGCCGATGCGCTTGAGCCATTTGGTGAGCGTGCCTTCGGTGATGGACTCGCCCATCTGCGGCATAAGGATTTCAGTGCCGGGGTCCGCGGCCGCAGTACGTGCAGAAGGTTGCGAGGCGCTGGCGGGTTGCGAGGTGCCACCGTTGATGGCGGTGTCGCGAATGGCGGTCGCTTCTGCGGAGGGCGTAACGGTGTCCTCAACGCGAAGCGATTGCGCGGCAGTTTCAGGCGCGGAGGGTTGAGCTGGCGTGCTGCTGACGGAGGAGCCTTCACTCACGATGCAGACGATGGTGTTCACGCCGACGGTGGCACCTTCGGTGACTTTGATCTCACCGAGTGTGCCGCTGACGGGCGATGGGATTTCGGCATCGACCTTGTCGGTGGAGATTTCGAAAAGGGGCTCGTCACGCTGAACGGCATCGCCGGGTTTTTTGAGCCATTTGGTCAGTGTGCCTTCGGTGATGGATTCGCCCATTTGGGGCATAAGGACGTCAGTCGGCATGGTCGCAGCTTTCTCCGTGCAGCTTGGCTTGGCAACTAGCGATTATACGGAGATAGAAGCGGGCTTGCACCCAATGGGCGGTTAACGGATGGTGATCGAAGGGGCGACGGCCCCGGAAAGCGAGAGGAGGTCCGGCAGGGAGGCTGCGGCGAGAATTTGGCGATTAAAGACGCGGCCGAAGTTGCGGCCGACGGCATCCCTGAGGCGCGCCATGCTGGGCTTGGCGACAGGGTCAGCTTCGAGCTCGAGGGAGGTTACCCCGCGGTCGCTGATACCGCACGGGACGATCCAGGCGAAGTCGCGGAGGTCGGTGGTGACATTGAGCGCGAAGCCGTGCGTGGTAATGGCTTGAGCGACGTGAATGCCGATAGCAGCGAGTTTTTTTTCGGGAATGGAACCGCCCGCGTAGGTCCAGACGCCTGTGCGTTTACAGATGCGCTGCGCCGGCACGCCGAAGTCCTTGCAGGTGAGGATGAGAGCTTCTTCAAGAAGGCGGACGAAGTCGACCGGGCCGAGGTGTGGGCCATGCTTGCCGGGAAGGTCGCCGCGAAGGTCGAAGATAGGGTAGCCGACGAGCTGGCCGGGGCCGTGATAAGTGACGTCGCCACCGCGGTTGATCTCGTGGATTTCAACGCCTTTGCGAGCGAGCACATCGTCGGACGCGAGCACGTTAGCGCGGGTCGCGTTGCGGCCCAGGGTGAGCACCGGAGGATGTTCGAGCAGGAGGAGCGTGTCGGCGATACGGTTTGCGCGGCGAGCGTCGGCCACCTCGCGCATGAGGCGCAGACCTTCTGTGTAGGGGATACGGCCGAGATCGAGGAGGTGGAGGACCTGCATGAGGCTATAGTCCGAGGGCGGACAGGGTAGGATGATCGTCGGGACGGCGGCCCTGAGGCCAGTGGAAAAGGCGATCCTCTGTAGGAATGGGTAGATCGTTGATGCTGGCGAGTCGCAGACGCATGAGGCCGTGCTGGTCGAACTCCCAGTTTTCGTTACCGTAGGCGCGGAACCAATGGCCGCTCTCGTCGTGGTACTCGTAGGCGAAACGGACGGCGATGCGGTTTTCTGCAAAGGCCCAAAGCTCCTTGATGAGGCGGTAGTCCAGTTCGCGCTGCCACTTGCGGGTCAAGAAGGCTGCGATCGCTTTGCGGCCCTGGAGGAACTCGGAGCGGTTGCGCCAGCGGCTATCGGGCGTGTAAGCGAGAGCTACAGCGTGTGGGTCGCGCGTGTTCCAGGCGTCCTCGGCCTTGCGAACTTTCTCCGTAGCGGTTTCGTGCGTGAAAGGTGGAAAAGGAGGACGTTGTTCTAGCGGCATAGCGACGCGAATTAGCTACAGCAGCTTTCAACCAGCATGGCCTGCACGAAGACATTGCCCGAACTTGGCGGGTAGCCGGGAATATCCGTGCTTGATGCTCTTGAGCGTCCGCCTCGAGCACACCCCTGGGAGGCGCACCCGAAGCAAGACGGGTTTATCGCTGCATCCTTCTTTGAAGTGGTAGAACGACTTCGTACATCTGCGGTGCTTTTAATAAAGCCTAGACGTTAATAGCCATGCCTTCGACGCTCGAAAAACCATCCAGCAGCGACTCGTAGAGTGTTGGGTGCGCGTGGATGGTGAACATCATCTCTTCGACGGTAGCCTCAAGCTCGATGGCAGTGACGCACTCACTAATGAGCTCGGTGGCGGACGGCCCGATGATATGCACGCCGAGGATCTCTCCGTATTTGGCGTCTGAGACGACCTTGACGAAGCCGTCATGCGAGTCCAGGATCGTGGCCTTCGAATTGCCGACAAACGGGAATTTGCCGACCTTGACCTGATAACCCTTGTCCTTGGCTTGCGCTTCGGTCAGGCCCACGCTGCCGATCTGCGGATCGCAGTAGGTGCACCCCGGTACGCGATCTTTGCGCACAGCGCGCGCATACTTGCCGGCGGCCTTGGACGCAACTACCACCCCGGCCATGGCGCCAACGTGCGCAAGCTGCGGCAGCCCGGCAACAATGTCGCCGATGGCATACAGGTTCGGGATCTTGGTCTCCATCCACTCGTTCACCGGGACGAAGCCGCGATCCAGTTCCAACCCAATCTTGTCCAGGCCCGCATCGTAGGTGCGCGGCGCACGGCCCACGGCGACAAGCACCTTTTCGGCGCGCTTGGTCTGTTGCTTGCCACCTGGATCGGTCCAGGTCACCTGCATGCCGCCGTCAAGTTTTTCGATCTTCTCGACTTTGCAGCTTGTGTTGATCTGAATGCCGCGCTTTTTGTACTGGCGCGCAAGCTCCTTGGAGACCTCTTCATCCTCCACGGGAACGATGCGCGGCAGGGCTTCTAGAATCGTGACCTCGGCGCCAAAGCTATTCATTACCGACGCAAACTCAACGCCCACCGCACCGGAGCCAATCACGATCATCGACTTGGGCATCTGCGGCAAGGTCAGAATCTGCATGTTGGTCATGATGTCATCATCGGCCTGGTAACCCGGCAACATGCGCGCGTCCGAGCCCATAGCTAGCACAAGCTTTTTGCCTTTCACCTCGGTCTTAGTCTGCTGCGTAAAGGCATCCGCCTGCAGATCGCGGGGCTTGCCGATGTCCTCGTCGGTCACCTCGACAGTCCAAACGCCATCGTTGGCTGGGCCAGTCAGGCGGCCATGCCCGCGCACCACGGCAATCTTGTTCTTCTTCATCAAGAAATCAAGACCCTTGGTGTGCTTGATCGTGATGTCATTCTTGCGCTTGATGACATTGTCCCAATTCACCTTGGGTGCGTCGACATTATCGATGCCATAGCTGCCGGCATGCTTGAGGTGATCCCAAATCTCGGCCGAGAACAGCATGCTTTTGGTCGGAATGCAGCCCCAATGTAGGCAGGTACCGCCGAGTTTGTCCGTTTTTTCGATAAGCGCGACTTTAAGGCCGAGTTGTGCCGCCCGGATCGCGCAGGTGTAGCCCGCGGGGCCTCCGCCGATCAGGACAAGGTCGTAAATGGTTTCTGCAGCCAAAGGATTCAAACTCCGTTCTTGTGGCGCGGCGCTCAATCTTTCGCGAATTTTCGCGATGGCTTCTACGCCGGTGCTTCTTCATTTTACGACGTGGGTCGCACAAGCCACCCACTATTCGACGCTGTGTTTTGCGTACGGATGCAACCCCGTTTTGGCGCGCGAGGAGGCGCGTTTTTATGCAAGCATTCACCTACAGCCCCGAAGGGCTCGGCTTAACCAAACGTTTCGAAGGGCTTCGACTCTCGGCTTACCAGGATTCGGGTGGTATCTGGACGGTCGGATACGGCCATACCGGAAGCGATGTACAACCGGAGCGGCGCGTCACCGAACTAGAAGCCGAAGCGCTGCTGCGGGTTGATTTGCGCGACGCTATCAGCTGCGTCAACCGTGCGGTACGCATTTTCATTCAACAAAATCACTTCGATGCCTTGGTCGACTTTTGCTTCAACGCCGGGCGCGGTAGCTTTCTACGCTCGAATCTTCTGACTCAGCTCAATGCAAATAACCTCGAAGGCACAGCCAGCCAGTTTGGCACGTGGATTCACGTGAACGGCAACGTCATGCCGGGCTTGGTGCGCCGCCGTGCCGCGGAAGCCGCCATGTTTCGTGGGCAATACCGCGCCACAGCATTGCGTAGCACTCGTTACTTACTCTCGGTGACTGCATCGCCTCACGCCGCAGAAAGGAGGGGCCGCCCATCACAGGCGGCCCTCCTAAAGTGCGTCGTTCTATCCTAATCGCCAGCAACCGGCTCTTCGATCTCCGTTACCACCTGAGCTTTGGCGACCGGCGTCGCGGCTTTGATGCCGCCCAAGCCGCCAATCTCACCCAGCGCTACGAAGCCGCCCGGCATCTCGGGCTCCTTTAGGATTTCCTTGCGGTATAGCTTGGCCATGCGAGCGTTTTCGGCATCCTGCTTCAGCTTCGCATCGCGGGCGCGAACCTTCTCCTCGCGTGCGTTCTTGGCGATACCTGATTTCTCAAAGGTATCGTTCGCCGCAGCATTTACATGCTCATCGTTCAGCACCAGATCGTACTTCTCTTGCTTCTCGATCGCGACCTGCTTGCCGCCGGCAAAGATTTCATGCCGCCCATGCTCCTCGTACCACTTGGTCAGCGTCGAGGTCATGTGCATCTTCTCGATGATGTTGCGCCAGCCCACACCCGTGTTGTACGCGCAGAAGCTGATCTCGCCCTCCTGCGTCGCATACGGGATGATGCACTGTTCGGTGCGGCGGAAGTCGTAGTTGAACAGATCCTGGAACCACATGCCCGCGATAAACAAGAAGTTCCAGCGATCGTTGCGGCGCTTCTCAATGTCGGCCTGGGTACGATCCGCCGTCACCTTACCGTAGCTGCGGTTCGTGGCGCCAAAGCACTTATCAAACTTCTCCAGCAACGAGAAGATGCTGAAGTGCGTCGGTGCTTTCGAGGGCTCATAGTTCCGGATCAATGCCAGCGCCGCGCCCACAATGGTCATGAACTTGCCGCGCGCCGCATCGTTCACGCGAGCGATGTCCTTGGCCAACTGGTCGGCCTTCAGGAACGCCGTCACCGGCACGGCTTCCTTGGTGTGCTTATCGATCATCAGCGCCATGCCGATACCGCAGTTTGGATGGCAGCCGCAGCTCAGCTGACCCCAATCATGCTCCGGCCCATGTACCAAGTCCGCCCAGTCCGAAAACGTCGACATAAAGCTGATCGGGAACCAATCGCGCGTGCTTTCGCCCAAACCTGTCTGATTGCGAATGTCATGCGCCAGGTGCGAAAGCGTATACCGCTGCGCTTGCCGCCGCTCATCCGACACCGCCTCGTCGCGGCCCGTAAAGCTCACCGGCTGGAAAGAAAGAAAGTTGATCTTCTTCGGGTTGTCCAGCGCAAACTGGATGATGCGCCCAACCTGCTCGTTGTTGATGCCGTTGACGATCGTGGTCACCGGCACGATGTCCACACCGGCCTCATGCAGATTGTGGATCGCTTGCAGCTTTACATCAAACGCATTGCCGACCTTGCGGTGCGAGTTCGCCGCGTTGCCGATGCCATCAAACTGCAGGTACGCATAGCGTAACCCCGCCTCCGCCGCGGCCTTGGAAAACTCCTTCGACTTTGCAAACTCAATGCCGTTCGTCGCTGCCTGCACCGAGTTGTAGCCCACTTTGCGTGCATACGCGACCGCATCCAGGAAGTACGGGCTCAGCGTCGGCTCGCCGCCGGAAAACTGCACGCTCATCTGACGCCGCGGTTTGATCGTGATCGCGTTGTCGAGCATCGTCTTGATCTCGTCCCACGTCAGCTCATGTACAAATCCGACCTGGTTGGCGTCCATAAAGCACGGGTCGCACATCATGTTGCAGCGGTTCGTCAGATCGATCGTCAGCACCGAGCCGCGCCCATGGGTCACCGTCGACGTGCCATGGTTGTGCAGGCCCTCGTCATTGTGCGCACGAATATCACGGCCCGGGAAAACCTCTTCCAGGTGCTGCATCATCGCCGGATCGATCGACATCACGTCCTCAAAATGGCCGTGAATCGGACAATCCTTGACCATCAAAATCTGCCCGTCGCGCTCGATGATCTGCGCTTTAATCTCGCCGACCTTCTCGTTCAGCAAGATCTCGTGGGGCAGCTTGCCGTCCACAATCTGCTGCCGAATCTCAGGAATGCACTTCGGGCAGAGCGAGTCGGTTGTGCGCGGCCAGCCCAGCGGCGGCTTTTCCTTCTGGTAGCTCTTCAGCAGCGGCTTGTCCGACCACTTCGGCGTAAAGCTCTTGTTCGGGCTAATGCTGTTCAACTTGTTAAAGATTGTCCAGCCGAAGCGCGCGCCGAGAACAACGCCCTTCTCGAGAACCTTGGTTGCTTTTCCCATGGTGATGCATCTCCTGAGTGGTCGCCCATACCCCATTTAGGGGATGGCGCCGAGTAGCCTGGTCTGCGAGCCTGAACCTGTCTACACATTCCGGGCCGAATCTTATTTTTCCAATTCTCATCCGATGCAGCTGCCCCAAGCAAAGAAGCATACGCACCGTTTACCTCTTTGAGCCTAGCGAGCGGTCCTCGCGCTGTCATCGTTCTCACAGCGAACGGCGAAAAACACGCAGCGAACGGAAAGGTCCGCCACCCAAACTCACCGCCCAGCCAGCTACCCGCGCGTTTTCCGGTGGTTTTCCTCGTGGTACTCCTGCTCCGTATTGATTGCCCACACCGCGGCTTTGTCCACCCACCCTGCCACAATTCCATCCACCACCGTCATCGCCGTCAGCATCGAGTGATCCTGGTTGTTGTACTTGTGCATCCCGTTCCGGCCCACCAAATACAGGTTCTCGAAACCATCCACCCACTCCCGTAGCTCCTCAAACCGGCTATACGTCCCGAAGTACGCCGGATACGTCTTCGGCACGCGCACCACATGCGCGTCCAGCACCTCGGCCGTTCGCAGAATGCCGATCTTCTCCAGCTCCCCTGTCGCAAATCGCTTCAGCGCCTCATCCGGCATCGCCCACAGCGGGTCTGATTCGTAGCAAAAATACTCCAAACCGATCCACACCTTCCCCGGATCTCCCACCATGTATGGGCTCCAGTTATTAAAGATCTGCAACCGCCCCAGCAGCACATCCGGCTCCTGGACATAGATCCACGTATCCCGGATCAGCCCGCCACCCCGTTCTTCCACCTCGAGCCGGTTCGCCAGCACCCCGATTGTGATGAAGTCCCGATACTGCAGTCCCTCGCTCACCGCGCGCACCGCCTCGGGCACCAGCGCGCCCCCCGCCTCCAGCGCGCGCGTCAATTCCTGCATAGGCATGGTTGAAAAAAGGAACTCCCCCGCAAACACCTGACGCTCTCCGGCCGGATTCACCGCCTCCACCGCCAACACGCGCCCGTTCTCGGACCGCACGCGATCCACTCGCCAACCTTTGCAAATCTCCCCGCCGCGCGCTGTGATCTCCTCCGCCACATGCTCCCAAAGCTGCCCCGGCCCGAACTTCGGGTACAGAAACCGCTCGATCAGCGACGTATCCGTGC
>CAXTTZ010000065.1:0-708 GCA_964247325.1 uncultured Acidobacteriaceae bacterium
GGAGTGGAAGCCGGCGGCAGCTCGGCCGCGCCCTCGCCCGGCAGCGGCGCGCGCAGATAGGTCACCATGCGCAGCCGCAGGTTTACCTGCCCGGTTTGCTGGCCGGTGAGCGTAAGCCCGGTGATGACGAAAAAAAGCTTGTCGCGCTCCACGGCATTGATAAAGCCAACCACGGGCCGGTAGTCGCCCGACACGCTCGCGTCTAAGCGAATCTCTGTCAATGCATACGGGCCGACGAGCACGGGACCATAGTTGTACTGCACGCGAGGTACGCGAACGCTGTTGCGCGCCGTGAGAGAGCCTAATTCGGTAAGCACCTGCGAGTAGGCGTAAGGCAGGCGCTGCGCGTAAAAGGCATCGGCCTGCGCCGTGGAGGTGGCCAGCTTTTCGTCAATGCCCTGAAGTGGCTTGGCGGCAATCTGCGCGGCACGCAGCAGGGTGCGCTGCTGCGCCAAGGCCTCGGGGCCGCTGCTGCTCAGCGCTTGCCACACAAACAGCAGGTGCAGCAACAGGTACAGAACCAACACCGACAGCGCTGCAACCCCAGCAAAATGGAGGTTGACCGCGGTGAGGAGCTGCCGGGCGCGGGCCGTGAGACGCGGCACACGGCGCATGACCGAAGCGCTGTTCGGCGGCGGCACAGCGACAGCGGTGCTCATGGCGTTACTCCCGGTACGGCGGCGGTCGCCATGGTGGCGCTGCCAGGTC
>CAXTTZ010000065.1:718-13709 GCA_964247325.1 uncultured Acidobacteriaceae bacterium
TGGCCGGCAACATACAGGGCATCGACCGGCAGCGGGTTATAGGTCGCCAAGATGTCAAACTCCACGCCTGCCGGCGCAGCGGGCGCAGCCGGCAGCCCATTGACGCCAAAGCCCGGCGCGGCGCCCGGGAAAGGACGAACGCCATTGGGGCCGCTCGCCGACCCGGTGTCGCGCGTTTGGGCCGACTCGCCCGTCAAGTGCGGCTGCAAGAAGCGACGGGAGCGCTCCAGGTTGCGTACCAGCTGCACCGCATGGTCGCGCTCACCAGCAACCCGCAGATGGATGAGCACGTTGCCGTCGGCAGCCACCTGGGGCTCGATGGAGGTGACCTGAACCCCCGGCGGCAGCACGTTTTCCAAATCCATCATCACCGCCGTCCACGAAAAACTCTTGCGCAAAAATTGCGCGTTCAAAAAATGTGCCCGGTCCAGCACCTCCGCGTTGGCCGGCTGGCGCATGCGCTGCTCGGTGCGCAGCCTGCTTTGCTGCGCCGCAAGGGTCTGGTCGCGCAGCTGATCGAGCTCCGCCTGCTGCCTCGCGGCTTTGGCGCTCAAACGATGTGCAGCCAAAGCCAGGCCCAGCCCCAAGAGAACCAACGCGGCCATGACCAGCCTGAGCCGCAGAAAAAAGGGCCGTAGCTCCACAAACGGCCGCGTCGCGAGATTGACGGAGATACGCATGGTTAGCTGTTCAAAGCTCCTACTACCCCGGCCAGGGCGCTGCGGGGCACGGTGGCGGAAATGGCAGCAGTAGCTAGAACCGCCGGGTCCACCAGCTCCCGAACGCGCAAGCCGTCCTCCTGCGCCAAACCCTGCTCACGCAAGGTGCGCTCCAAAGCCTCCGCACCCAGCGCGCCGGCGCTCAGCACCACCTCGGGCGGGGCGCCGAGCGAGTCTTCAAAATACGCCACCGCCACCGAAACCGCGCGCGCGATCTCCTCCGCTTGCAGCTCCGGCGCCAGCAGATGCACCCTCGGCTCACGCTCCTCGGACTCGGACGCGATGACCTGCGGAAGGTGTCCGTTCTGGCCCTGCGTGGGCGTTGCCGACGCGTGCACGCCTGCTGCGAGCGGCACCTCCAGCAGCACCTGATGGAGCTCCGCGTCGAGCTCGGCGGTCAGCGCAGGGTCGAGGTAAGGCGAACGGCTCGGCGGCGCCGGCTCACCCATGGCGCTTCCCTGCCCATTGCCGGAGACGCCAGCATGAGTAGATACGCGCGGGACCGGCATGCCTGTAATGCCGTCCTCGCCTTCCACGGCCGCGTCGGCCGAAAGCCGGTCGGCATACGGATTGCGACCGTACTCGGGCAGGGGCTCCTGCGCGGCCCACTCTTCGGCAGTGGCAACGTGATCGACCAAGGGCAAAAGCGGCTCCACCCCATGATCCGGTCCCGTCCCCTCAAAGAGCGCAGGGGGCAGATTCGCAGGCGTGGGCAGCGTATGCTCGGTCAGATCGACCGTCAGATGCAGCAGCGGAACCCCGGCCCGCACAATCGCTGTCGTCACGCCTTGCGGGTGCGCGTTCACGACCAGCGCCGCGCTTTCGCCCTCTGGCAGCGCGGCCAGCGAGGCCAGCGTGCTCGGCAACACGGCGCCGGGCTCGAAGCCCGCCTCGCGCGCGGCCGACTCGTATTCCCGCAGCACATCGCGGGGAATGGCCACCGCGAGCACACGCGCTCCGCTGCGGCTCGTGCTCAAGATTTGAAAGCTGACCATCGCGTCGTCGACGTCGAAGGGCACCAGCTTCTTTAGCCGGAACCGCACCAGCGGCAAGGCTTCAGAGAGCTTGATGGGCAACCCGTCGAAGTCCACCAAGAGCACACGCACGGCCGCATCCGGAATGACAAGCGTGAGGTCGGCGCCGCGCGCATTCGGCCGGCACCCATTGCTCTCCAGCGTCCGACGAATTGCCGCGACGGCCGCGACGCGATCGACGACATTGCCCGGCTTTAAGCTCGGTATTACCGCCCCTTCGCGTAGCGCGGCGCGCGCCACCGCGGCCAAAGGCGCGCCGGCCTGCGGCGACCGTGCCGCGACCACGCCATCCGGCGTGAGCTCACACGCTAGGCGGGGGCGGCCTCCGTACGCTTTGGGAAGCAGATTCATAGCTCTAGAGTACCGTGCGCAGACGCCCTCACTGCGCTTTGGACGTTTCCACTTCGGTCCGGTTACCTACCACTTTCGATCGCAGCACCGCTCCCCCTCTCCCGCCACGGTATAAAAGCAGCAATACCCACCATCCGCCGGAAAAGATAGGGAACTTTCGTACTATTGACATCTTGGCTGGGCTATGGAGGCGTATAGTTCGTGCCAGTAGCAAACAGAGCCTCTCAGAGTTGGTTGCAAAAGGCCGGTCCAGAACACCGTTCTGATTTCAAGCTCCACTCCTCCTGCCTCGGCGTCCTTAAAACCTAATTTTTAGGAGACGCACCTTCCATGGTGAACGCCAAACCCTTGTCTCGTTCCCTTACTCTGTTGGCTCTTTGCGCGTCGCTGCCCGTCATGGCGCGCGCAGATAGCACCTTCAGCGGTACTTTTGCAGCCGATAACCAGGTGTTTGAATACGACTTTTCAAGCACTGCGGCGCAAAACTACCTCTTCAACACCACTTCCTACGCCGGCGGCCTCAACGCGGACGGCACCACCTCGGCCGACGGCGGGTTTGCGCCCGTGCTCAGCCTGTACAACGGCACCACCGACCAGTTCCTCGCGGGCGGCGGTACCGGCGGCGTTTGCAGCGGTTCCACAGCTGCCGATGCGGCTACGGGGCTTTGCAATGACGCCTACTTTTCCACCACGCTCGGCCCTGGCGACTACGTCCTGCAACTCACCGAATTTCCAAACTACCCGGTAGGCAACCTAGGCGAGGGCTTCCAATTCGGTAACGATCCCAACGCAACCGGTACCGCCTGCGGCGTGTCGGGCGGGCAGTTTTTGGAGGCCGACGTCGCTCCCTGCGTGCAGCGCAACGGCAACTACACCGTGAACGTTGCGGTATCGCCCGTACCGGAGCCTTCCACCTGGCTGCTCCTGGTTACACCGTTGCTGGCGCTTCCTGTTGTGCAGCGCCGTCGCCACGCCTAACTCTGCCTTCCACGTCATCGCTTTACAGCCACAGTACGTTTAAGGAATCCCATGCCTAACAAGATCATCAACGAACTTACCGATGCTTCCCCCAACCGCCGCAGCTTTCTGAAAAAGATCGGCATTGCCACCGCCGCCGTCAGCACGTTGTCGGTGGCCGGCGCTGTGCCCGCGGAAGCGCAAACCAATCTCGAAGTCGAAGTGCTGAACTTTGCCCTCAATCTCGAGTACCTGGAGGCCGAGTTTTACACCTACGGCCTGCTCGGCACCGGGATCGAAGCGCAGGGTATCGGCACCAACGGCGTGGCGAATGGCGCCAATCCTGCCGGCGGCGGCGCGACCACGGGCGGCCAAAAGGTCAGCTTCCCGAATAACCTGGTCTTCACGCCGGAGATCCTCATGCAGATCGGCCAAGACGAGCGCGCCCATGTCACGCTACTGCGCAGCGCCCTCGGCAGCGCGGCCGTCGCCAAGCCCAACATCAACCTTGCCGCGCTTGGCTTCGGCTTTGGCAGCCAGAATGAATTTTTGAAGCTGTCGCGCATCTTTGAAGATATTGGCGTATCGGCCTACGCGGGCGCGGCTCCCCTGCTCTCCACTCCAGCCATCATCGGCTACGCCGCGGCCATTTTGACCGCAGAGGCCGAGCACGTGTCCACTGTCCGAACCCAGATTGCCCGGCTCAACATCCCCACCGCGCCGCCGCTCGATGGCGTCGACATCCTACCCCCGCCGAGCGGTACGCAATCGCAGTACCTGTCCATCAATCAAAGCAACGGCTTGCCCGCAACGCGCACGCCTGGGCAGGTGTTGTACCTCGCCTTCGGCAGCAAGGTGGGCGCTACTGCCGGCGGGTTCTTCCCAACAGGCGTGAACGGCTACTTTGTGCAAAGCTCCGCTTCGGCGTAAACATTGCCGGGCTAACGCCTCATCACCCTTTCTGCTTGGCCTCCTGTAACGAAGGGGAGGGTCTGCTTTCCTTGGAGGTTGTAGGCACTCCGGGCGAACAGCAGATCCCTTCGCTGCGGGATGACAACAAAAAGACGGGGTGACCATAAAAGAAAGAAGGGATTGCATAGAAGGAACTGACAGCGATGGCTGGACCGATGCTAGCCGGCCACCGCTGTTTCTACCGCCCCGCTTCGATAAACGTAACCTTGTTGATCTCGCGTAGGGTCGTGATGCCGGCGCGCACGCGCTCGAGGGCTGAATCGCGTAGGAAGTTCATGCCCTTTTCACGCGCTTTTTTTCGAATTTCGGAGCCTGGGCGTTTTTCGAGCAGCATCTCGCGCACCTCGTCGTCGAGCTCCAGCAGCTCGTGGATAGCGGAACGGCCGCGGAACCCTGTGCCGCCGCACTCGATGCAGCCCGCGCCCTCGCGGAAGCGGAACCCGCGCCACGCGAGCGGATCGAGCCCGTTGGCTTCGAGCTCGCCGTCCGTGTAGGTGACCTCGCCCGCGCAAAAATCGCACACCTGCCGCACCAGCCGCTGCGCCAAAATGCAGTTCAGCGCGGAAACGAAGTTGTACGGCTCAACGCCCATGTTCAAAAAGCGGCCTAGCACGTCGACGACGTTGTTGGCGTGGACGGTCGTAAAGACGAGGTGACCCGTGAGTGCGGAGTTGATCGCGATCTGCGCGGTTTCGGAATCGCGGATCTCGCCGACGAGGATTTTGTCCGGATCGTGGCGCAGAATGGAGCGCAGACCGCGCGCAAAGGTCAGCCCCTTCTTTTCGTTCACCGGAATCTGCGTGATGCCACGAATCTGGTACTCGACCGGATCTTCAATCGTGATGATCTTGTCTTCTTCGCTTTTGATCTCGTTGAGCGCGGCGTACAGGGTCGTGGTCTTGCCCGAGCCCGTCGGCCCGGTGACCAGCACCATGCCGTAGGGCTCTTTGATGTAGCGCCGAAAGCGCCGCAGATCCTCAGCGCCGAAGCCGACTACATCGAGCGAAAGATTGCGGAACTTCTCCGACATCGACTCCTTGTCGAGCACGCGCAGCACGGCGTTCTCGCCATGCACAGTCGGCATAATGCTGACGCGGAAGTCGATCAGCCGACCCTTGTAGCGCACGCGGAAGCGACCGTCCTGTGGCACACGGCGTTCGGCGATGTCGAGCTCGCTCATGACCTTGATGCGGCTCAGGATGGTCTGATGGTGCTCGCGCGCGATGGGCGCCATGGCCTGCTGCAGCACGCCGTCGATGCGGTACTTTACCTGCAGCGAATCGTCGTAGGTTTCAAGGTGGATATCGGAGGCGCGGCGCTCAAGCGCCGTGTAGACCGTGGTATCCACGAGCCGGATGATGGGGGAAATATCGTCATCGCCGGTAAGCTTCTCGATCGAGATGTTCTCGTCGGCGTTTTCGTCCGCACCGACCACGTCAAAGGCGAGACCCTCGGTCGCCTCGTCGAGCACGCGCTGCGACTGCTCGGACTTCTTCAGCAGGTCTGTGATCTGCGACAGCGTGGCCACGCGCGTGACCAGGCGCGTGCCGAGCAGGCCGGAGATCTCATCGAGCATCATTAGCTTCGACGGGTCGGCGACCGCGATGGCCAGCCGATTACCGGAAAGCTCCAGCGGCACAAAGTTGTAGCGAAACATCATGTCCACGGGCACGGTCTTGAAGAGCTCGTGCTGGATCTTAAAGTTCTTCAGGTCAACGAACTCGGCATGGTAGCGCCGCGCCAGCATCTGCGCGCGCTCCTGCTCGGTGAGCTGGTCGTTGGAGTAAAGGTTGGCGACGGGCGGGGCGGTGGCGGCCATGTGCGTTGGACTCCTAAAAGCTGCGGTGGTTTACCAGATGCAGGGCACTTCGCCTGAGCGACGCATCTTTATGTCGGATGTAATCAGGGCGATGCCATGAACGGTCGCCGTAGCCGCAATTATTCGATCCGATGGATCTTGTGGGAAAGCTTCAGAGAACATCACGGCTCTTTCCGCCACAGCCGCCGTAATCGGAAGAACGGTAAACAATCGCTCTATTTCCTCAAGGAATTCCCGGAGCGACGTGCTGAGTTGTACCCGCTTCCGTGAAACCAGCATTGCGATCTCCCACAAAGTTTTATCCGAAACAGCCAAGCCGCCCGCGGCACGGGCCTGCCGTATCGCATCCCGCGCCTTGGGTGAAAGCAAATCCGGAGCCTGAGCGAGCCGCACCACCGCTTGGGTGTCCACCAGAATCATTGGGTCGCGGACTCTTCAAAGAAACGCTCGTACTCCCCCTCGGTATACAAGGGCGCTTTAATATCACCGACAATCTCGATCTTGCCCTTATAAAACCCAAAGATCGGATCGTCTTTCTCCATCGCGAGTGGCACAATTTGCGCCACCGGGCGACCATTTTTCGTCACCAGGACCGGCTCCCGTTTCGCTTGGACCTCATCGACCAGCGAAAGAAAATGCGCCTTGGCCTTTGCTGCACCCATGCTCCTCATTGCCCCACCTCTATGTGACCACTTTAACATGGTCACATTAAAACTACGCACCCCCTACCCCATTCAAGCTGAAGATCGGTAGGTAGAGCGCGATCAGGATGATGACCACGACGATGCCCATAACGATCAGGATGGCGGGCTCGATGAGGCTCATAATTGCGGCAAGCGAAGTTTGCACATCCTCTTCGAAGAACTCGGCGACAGAGTTGAGCATCTGCGGCAGCGCGCCCGTCGACTCGCCAACCTCGACCATCTCGATCGAAAGCTCCGGGAAGACCTTGGTGGATTCGAGCGACTGCGACAACCGTTTGCCCTCGCGCACGCCTTCGACCGACGTGCCGACCGCGCGGGCGATCTGGCGCGATTCGATCGAGCGTGCGGCGGTTTCCAAGCTCGGCACCAGCGGTAAACCGCCGGTGAGCAGGGTAGACAACGTGCGCGAAAACAACCCGACCTGGTATTTGAGCCAGACCGAGCCGAGGCCCGGAAGCGCGATGCGGACCCGGTCCACAAGGGAAGCCCCGCTCTCGGTTTTGGTCCAGCGGTACACGCCGTACAGCGCTGCCGCCAGCAAAATCGCCACCCACCAGCCGTCGTGCTGCGCATGCTGGCCGAGCGCCAATAGAAACAGCGTCAGCGACGGCAGCTGCGTGCCGAGTTGGCCGTATAGATCGGCAAAGCGCGGCACCACAAAAGTGATGAGAAAGATAAAGAGCGCAAAGATCATGATCAGCAGAAAAACCGGATAGATCAGCGACGCGCGAAGCTTTTTGCGGAAGGTCAGTGAAACGCGCTGGAACTCCAAGAAGCGCTGCAGCACCTCCTCAAGATTGCCTGAGCGCTCACCGGCCAGCAGCGTCGTGGTGTAGACCACCGGCGCGTTGCCCTGGGCTTCAAACGCCGCGGAAAGTGACTCGCCCGTGCGCACGCGGGCGGCGATGTCCTCCAGTTGCGCGCGGAAGGCAAGGTCCTTTTGCCGTTTGGCCAGCAGATCGATCGAGCCCAGGATGGGCAGACCAGCGCGAATCAGGGTCAAGAACTGCTGGTTAAACACCAGAAAGGTATCCAGCTTGACCTTTTTCTTGCCCGAACCGGCAAAGGTCGAGCGCGGCTTGACCGAATACACCAGGTAACCGGCCTGCGTGAAGCGCGCGCGCAACTCCTCGGCCGTCGCCGCGGCGTGGGTCTGTTCGAGGACGCGGCCACGCTCGTCGGCGAGGCGGATGAGAAATTCAGTCATGGCTGCCGGTTGGACGTGTGGCTGTCCTGTTTGTCTTCGGGGGTAGCGGAACGGTGATCACGTGATAACTGCCCGGCGTTGCGCCTCGGATTGCTGTTGCGACTTCAGAGATGCACTTCTCAAGGATGCACTTCTCCAGCGTGCACTTCTCCAGGATGCACTTCTCCAGCGTGCTCATTTTGTTATCACCGAACAGAAGGGCCGTATAGATCGGCAAAGCGCGGCACCACAAAAGTGATGAGAAAGATAAAGAGCGCAAAGATCATGATCAGCAGAAAAACCGGATAGATCAGCGACGCGCGAAGCTTTTTGCGGAAGGTCAGTGAAACGCGCTGGAACTCCAAGAAGCGCTGCAGCACCTCCTCAAGATTGCCTGAGCGCTCACCGGCCAGCAGCGTCGTGGTGTAGACCACCGGCGCGTTGCCCTGGGCTTCAAACGCCGCGGAAAGTGACTCGCCCGTGCGCACGCGGGCGGCGATGTCCTCCAGTTGCGCGCGGAAGGCAAGGTCCTTTTGCCGTTTGGCCAGCAGATCGATCGAGCCCAGGATGGGCAGACCAGCGCGAATCAGGGTCAAGAACTGCTGGTTAAACACCAGAAAGGTATCCAGCTTGACCTTTTTCTTGCCCGAACCGGCAAAGGTCGAGCGCGGCTTGACCGAATACACCAGGTAACCGGCCTGCGTGAAGCGCGCGCGCAACTCCTCGGCCGTCGCCGCGGCGTGGGTCTGTTCGAGGACGCGGCCACGCTCGTCGGCGAGGCGGATGAGAAATTCAGTCATGGCTGCCGGTTGGACGTGTGGCTGTCCTGTTTGTCTTCGGGGGTAGCGGAACGGTGATCACGTGATAACTGCCCGGCGTTGCGCCTCGGATTGCTGTTGCGACTTCAGAGATGCACTTCTCAAGGATGCACTTCTCCAGCGTGCACTTCTCCAGGATGCACTTCTCCAGCGTGCTCATTTTGTTATCACCGAACAGAAGGATGCTGATCTTACGATTCGTGTGGTTCTGCTGGGCGTACATCTTCTTGTCTGCAGTAAGACGTATGTCGAAGCCCTCAGCCTGGGCTACGGCAAGCAGCTTTCCGTTCTCGAGTAGATCCCCACGCCTCTGCCGCGCCGTCCATACGAGGTGGCCGGATAAACTTGCAGCAAGGTCCTTTGGCAAATTGTGGTCAAGCAACACCTTCACGCTGCCTGCAAACCTCGACCTTTGGCCGTAGCAAACTCCAGCGTACGACGCACGCGGCCAGGGTCCAGCTCATAGCATTCTAAGATTTCGTCCGTACTCATGCCCCCCTCATAAAGAGCAAGCAGATTGTCGGCAGAGAAGCGGCTATCGCATAAGGTAGGTACGCCGCCCAGTCTGCCGACGACCACCTCCACATCGGGACAGTCTGTCCAATCGAAAGGACCGGCTTCGCGCCAGAAGTAGGGCGGAACGCGCTGCATCTTGCGGTCTGGAAAGCTTGCTTCGCCCTTAGACCAGAACTCAGACCAGACCTCATCGCGTTTCCGGAAAAGCTCCTCATCTGTCATAGCGGTCCCCCAAAACAGCATAAAGCCTCGCCGCAGCGAGGCTTTCGCAAACGATCTACAACGAAAGCGTTACACGCTGAAGCTGGAACCGCAGCCGCAGGTGGACTTTACCTGAGGATTGTCGAACTTAAAGCCGGCAGCCTCGAGTGTTTCGACATAATCCACCGTGCAGCCGTTCAGGTACATAGCGCTGGTCGCATCGACAAAGACCTTGAGATCGTCGAAGCGGACGACCTTATCCATCATGCCGGCAGCGTTTTCAAAGCTCATCGAGTACTGGAAACCGGAGCAGCCGCCGCCGACCACGCCGATGCGCAGACCTGCGGGTAGCGGGTCCTGGGTGGCCATAATTTCTTTCACCTTGGTAATAGCAGCATCGGTCAGGTTGACCGGATTTGATTTCACCGGCGCGGGTCCGGTAACAACCTCGGGGGTGGGAACAACGGCAGTCGCCATGGAAATCTCCTTCGCAAAGCCTGCGATGCGCGCACAGGCCTTCTTCTACTGTAGTCGCGTCGGCAACCGGCTTCAAGGTGCAACCTCACCGGCGACAAGTAGACGAACATAGGATGCAACTCGGGCAGCAACGATTCGGCCTTCTGCGCTCGGCCGTGGCCGGCTCGCACGTACACTGACCTTATGCGCCTGCTCGAGGCCTTGGCGGCTGCGTTCATCAATACGTTCGGCATTACGCAGCCCAGCGAGGCCACACGCCGCCGCGCCGCTTGGTTCATCTTTGGCATGCTCGTGCTGACAGTGCTGCTCGTGGCTGCGATCGGCTACGCGTTTTACTACTCCATGCATCGCGGCTAAGAACTGCTCGGGCGCTTCCCGACCCTGCTGGGCTACGCTGCGATGTAGCGGCCTAGCTCTTTCACCATGCCGCAGCAGGGCTGCAGCGCGCGCAGGGCCGCCTCGGCGATGGAGTTCTCGTTGAAGCGAAGATCGACGAAGAAAATGTACTCCCAGGGGCGACCGGGGACGGGGCGGGACTCGATCTTGGTGAGGTCGGCGCCGGCCTCGGCGAGACGGGTGAGGGCGTGGACGAGGGTGCCGGGGCGATGCTCGACCGAGAAGGCGAGGCTAAGCTTGTTGGGGGTGCCGCGATGCGGCAGCGGGGGGGCGTCGGCGCGGCGCAGCAGGTGAAAGCGGGTGAAGTTCTCGGGGTTGTCCTCGAGATTGCGGAGCAGGATCGTGCCGCCATAAAGCTCGGCGGCGAGCTGTGGGGCGATACCGGCGCTGTCGCGCAGATTCGCGGCTACGATGTGCTGTACGCTCGCGGCCGTGTCAGAAAACGGCAGCGCGCGGGCTTGCGGGAAGCCGGCCAGGAAGCGACGGCACTGCGAGAGCGCAACCGGATGCGAGAGAATCGTGCGGAGGTCGGCAAGCGCGACACCGGGCGCAGCGATCAGGTTGTGCTCGATGCGGAGCTGGCCTTCGGCCTCGATGCGTAGAGGAGCTTCGAGCAGCAGATCGTAGTGTTCGGCGACGGCGCCGTGAAGGCTGTTTTCAATGGGAAGGACGGCGGCATCGGCCTTGGCTGACAGAACGGCCTCTATTACGTCCGCGGAGAGGTTGCAGGGCACAAGGTCGATGGTGGGGCCGAGCAGGCGGAGTGCCATGAGATGGCTGTTGGAGCCGCGTTCACCCTGGATGGCGATGCGTTGCAGGCTGGTCAAAGTTGCTTATGAACTCCCTTGTACAGCGTACAACCCGACAACGGAATAAAGGCTATGGGAAGAGCAACCTCGCTTCCTGGTTGAGCACCTTACCATACGTTGTGCCTGGCGCTTGTGTGCTTGATCGATGGCGTGAAAGGGTGCGTACGAACTCAGGAGGGCGACATGCTTTGGACCATTACGGTAGTTTTGTTTGTGCTTTGGCTCGTCGGGCTAGTCAGCTCGTACACCTTGGGCGGCTGGATTCACATCCTGCTGGTGCTTGCAGTGATTGTGCTGATCTTTAACTTGCTTTCGGGCCGTCGTGGAATCTAATTCGTACTGGAGAACGTTATGCTTTTGATCATTGGTATTGTGCTGGTCGTGCTTTGGCTGGGCGGCTTCGCGCTGCACATAGGTGGCGCGCTGATTCACATCCTTCTTGTGCTGGCGTTGATTTCGATTGTTTTCAACTTTCTTACAGGGCGAAGGGCATAATTTCCCTTCTCTTCTTTTCAGTTAGGAGCTTGTGATGAGCGTGAGTGATAGCAGCATCAAGGGTAAGTTTGACGAGTTGGCGGGCAAAGCGAAGCAGGCGTTTGGGGACGCGACCGGCGACCAGTCGGTAGCGAACCGGGGCGCGACGCAAGAGGTGAAGGGCCATGGGGAGCAAGCTTGGGGCTCGGTGAAAGAAGCGGTGCACGATTCGTCGACGGGCAGCACGACGAGTAGCACGACGGGCGCGGGCAGCTTCTCCAACGCGGGTACAAGCGCAGACAATGAAGCACATGATGCGCGGTCGTCGGTGACGTTAACGGCGCAGAATGTGAAGGATCATCTTCGCAATGCGGTGGACGACCTCAAGCGGTAGGTACCCTCCCCCTCCCCGTACTTTCTTGTAAAGTACGTTCATTGTTGAAGTTAGGTGGGGACTTTTGTGAAGTATCCCCTATTTGGAGCGTGCAGCATAGAAGAGCCCGGCGTTTGTGCCGGGCCTTTTTGTTTGTCAGGAGTATAGCGGAGGTGTCAAGGGTTAGCGGGGATGAAGTGTGACTTGTTGGTGCTTCGGACAACTGCGGGTGCTGTGGTGCGGGTTGCGGTTAGGGGTGACGGTGGAGGATGTCGGTGGCGATGGCAAGGAAGAAGACCACGGAGATGATGCCGTTAAGGGTGAAGAAAGCGGCGTTCATGCGGCGGAGGTCGGAGGGGCTGATGATGCTGTGCTCGTAGGCGAGCAGAAGGATGACCAGCGCCATGCCGACTAGGGCGAGGAGACCTAGGCCGAAAAGATGCACAAGCACGAAGAGGAGCACGGCGGTGAGCAGGTGCATGGTGCGGGCGAGGGCGAAGGCGCCGCGGAGGCCGAAGGCGGCGGGGACGCTGTGTAGGCCGACGCGGCGGTCGTGCTCGAAGTCTTGGCAAGCGTAAAGGACGTCGAAGCCGCCGACCCAAAGCAGGACGATGGCGGTGAGTACGAGAATGCGCGGGTCGAGGCTGCCGCGGACGCCGATCCAAGCGGCGGCGGGGGCGATACCCAAGGCTAGGCCTAGTACAAGGTGCGACCAGCGGGTGAGGCGCTTCATGTAGCTGTAGCCAAGCACGACGGCGAGCGCGATGGGCGAAAGCTCGAGGGTGAGGCGGTTGAGCATGGCTGTGCCGAAGATGAACAGGGCAGCGGCGGCGAGGGTAAAGAGCAGGACGAAGTTGCGGGTGAGCTGCCCGGCGGGCAGGGCGCGGGTGGCGGTGCGGGGGTTAGCGGCGTCGAGCTCGGCATCGGCGTAGCGGTTGAAGGCCATGGCAGCGGAACGGGCGCTGACCATGCAGACGATGATCCAGAAGAGGGTGCGGAGCGTGGGCCAGCCACCCGCGTCGAGCACGGCGGCGGCGAGCGCGAACGGCAATGCGAAGATCGAGTGCTCCCACTTGATCATTTCGAGTGTAATGCGGGTGCTGCGGAGGGCGCGTTCCATGGCTGTTATCAGATTAGACGGTGTGTTGGGATGGGACGGGCTTTCAGCCCTTGTGGGGTTGGGCG
>CAXTTZ010000066.1:0-13680 GCA_964247325.1 uncultured Acidobacteriaceae bacterium
GGGGGTGCGCGTAAACGACGTCAAGCTCCCCGGGGCGCGCGCGGCGGAGGGGCCGCAGGGGTGGGGGCTGCGCATTGCGGCGGTCGAGGGGGGGGTGCGCGGCGCCGCGCGCCGTCTGCTCCACGGGCTGCCACAGCCCGCTGTGTTAGGTATCTCCGAGCGCATGAACGGCAACACCATTCCCTGGAGTTGCGTAGACCTCATCGAACGCGACCCGCGGCGGCGTGTCCGGCTCAAGGTCGGCCAGGAGCGGTTGGCCAAGCTGCACCCATCGGACATCGCGGAGATCCTGGAAGACCTGGGCCCGGCCGAGCGCGAAGCCGTCTTTACCAGCTTGCCCGAGGAGACCGCGGCCGAAACGCTGGAGGAGATCGAACCGCGGCTGCAGAAAGAGCTTCTGCAAAACATGGACTCGGAGCGCGCCGCCGACATCCTGGAAGAGATGGACCCAGGCGCCGCGGCGGATGTGCTCGCGGAGCTGTCCGAAGAGCACTCCGAGGCCATTCTCGACGAGATGGAGCCCGAAGAACGCCAGGACGTGGAGGAGCTGCTGGAGTTCTCCGCCGATTCCGCTGCCGGCCGGATGACGACGGATTACTTTTGCGTTCCGGCGCACGCCACGGTCGCGGAGGCCGTGATGGCCCTGCGGAGCTTCGAGGGTGACCCCGATACAGTGACTGAGGTGTACCTTCTGCACGCCGACGACCGGCTCGCAGGCGTTGTGACGATCTCGCGGCTGCTGCTCGCCAACCCCACAACCCCGGTGCAAGTGCTCGTGCCCGAGGGCCGTTCCGTCAGCTGCGGCCTGGATGCGGACGAGAACGAAGTCGCCGAGCTTTTTGACAAGTACAACCTCCGTTCGCTGCCGGTGCTCGATGCCGAGGGCCGGGTCGCCGGGGTGATCCACGCGGAGCAGGTAATCGCGGCGTTGCGGGAAGGCTAGGGCGGCGGTGCTGCGGGGTACAAGTTGAAGATCCTGTACGCGTCCGGTTTGTCGCCGAATGATTCTTCGCTGTATCGCCTGTGGGCGCTCGAGCGGCTCGGCCACGAAGTCATTCCGCTGAACGCGTACGCGTATGAACCCTCCCAGCCGCTCGTGCGCAAGCTGGTGCACCGCGTGCAGATCGGGCCTTGGGTCCAGCGGCTCAACCAGGACGTACTTGCCTTCGCCGAAGAGGAGCGCCCCGAGGTGTTTTGGGCGGACAAGCTGCTTTTCCTGCAGCCAGAAACGTTGCAACGGCTGCGCGCAAAGGGCGTGCGCACGGTCAGCTATATGATCGACAACGCGTTTGGGCCGCGGCGCGATCCCGGCTGGCGGCTGTATCGCCGATGCCTGCCCCACTTCGACCTCCACGCGGTGCAGCGGGACAGCAATCTACTGCAATACCGCGCGGCCGGCGCACGCGATGTGGTCAAAATTCAAACCGCCTTTGAGGCGACCGTCCACTTCCCGCCGCCGCCCGGCTGGAGCGACCGCGACCGCAACCGCGGGGTGAGCTTTATTGGCACGCCCTATGACCAGCGTGCCCGCTTCCTGACGCAGCTGGCAAAAGCATATGACTTGCCGGTGGTGGTATCAGGAGATCGTGTATGGAAAAAGGCGCTGGCGGCCGTGGGCGGGCTCGCTTTGTATGGTGGCGACGGTGGGCTCTACCACCGGCACTACCGAGAGGCGATTTGGCGATCCAAGGTCAATCTGAGCTTCCTGACGCACTCAAACGAGGACGAATTTGCGCATAAGAGCTTCGAGATCGCGGGTTGCGGGGGGTTCTTGCTCGCCGAGCGCTCGCCGGGCCATGTGGCGCGGTTCGTGGAAGACCAAGAGGCCGTCTTTTTTGCCGATCTTGACGAATGCGCGGCCAAGGTCAGTCACTACTTGCCCAACGAGGCGGCGCGGCAGCGCATCGCGGCCGCCGGCCACGCGCGGGCTGTGCGCGACGGCTACGATAACGATGCGCAAGTTGCCAAGATCCTGACGCACCTAGAGGAACACGCGCCTAGTAACGTTCAGAACTGACCACAAACCGCGCGATTCCCCAGCCTTGTGCAACGAGAAATCACCCCGGCTTGATAGAGTGGGAAGGGTATATAGATTTCAACGCGCATGGAAGAGCGGCATGGGAACCGGCGACACCAAGACCACAGCACTTCGCCGGTCCAGGCGGAGGAAGCAAGCTCCTAGCGCGATTTGCCGTTCGCTGCCCCGCGGCAACGCCCCCCTTGCGGGGCAGCGCGCATGAACGGCTGGCGGCGCTGGCGCGCGCAAATCTTTCTTCTTTTCGCGGTCTTGGGGCCAGGGTTCATCACCGCCAACGTCGACAACGACGCCGGGGGCATTTACACCTACGCCACCGCGGGCGCGCAGTTCGGCTACGGCCTGCTGTGGACCATGATCCCCATGGCGATCATGCTGACCTTTGCGCAGGAGATTTCTGCCCGCATGGGCGTAACAACCGGCAAGGGGCTAAGCGAGCTCATCCGCGAAGAGTTCGGGCTTCGCACCACCACCATCCTGATGGCGGGGCTGGTCTTTTGCAACCTCGGCGATGTGGTGAGCGAGTTCGCCGGCGTGGCCAGCAGCACGCAGCTCTTTGGCCTGAGCAAATACATCACCGTGCCGCTCGCGGCCGTGTTGGTGTGGAGCATGGTGGTCTTCGGCGACTACAAAAAGCTGGAAAAGATCTTTGTATTCCTGTCCTTTTTGTACGTGGCCTACATCATTACCGCGGCGCTGGCGCACCCGAACTGGAGTTTTGCGGTGCGCGAAACGCTGCACCTGCCCCGGATGGCTGACCTGCGCAACAAGAACTACCTTTTCCTATCGGTCGGCATGATCGGCGCGACGGTGGCGCCGTGGCAGCAGTTTTATCTGCAAGCCTCGGTGGTCGATAAGGGCGCGGTCAAGGGCGAGCTGCGTTACGCGCAGGCCGACGCTGTGGTGGGGTCGGTGTTTTCAGTCATCGTCGCGGCCTTTATCGTGATCGCCTGCGCGGCGACACTGTTTGCCAGCGGCCACCATACCATCGGTGACGCGGCCGATGCCGCCGCCTCCTTGCGTCCCCTGGGCGGCGACTACGCCTACCTGCTCTTCGCCTTTGGGCTCCTGAATGCCTCGCTCTTTGCGGCTTCCATCCTGCCGCTATCCACGTCGTACACGGTATGCGAGGCGCTCGGCTTTGAATCCGGGCTGAGCAAGAAGTTTCGCGAAGCGCCCGTGTTCTATTGGCTGTACACGTCGCTGATCGTCATCGGCGCCGCGCTGATTCTGCTGCCGCGCGTGCCGCTGGTGCGCTTGGCTGTGCTTTCGCAGGTACTCAACGGCGTGCTGCTGCCATTTGTGCTCGTCTTTATGCTGATCCTGGTCAACCGCTCCAGCCTGATGGGCTCCTTGGTAAACCGGCGAGCCTACAACGTGGTCGCTTGGGGGCTAACCATCTTGGCCACGATCTTGACCGTTGTCATGCTGGTGGGTCAGCTCTTCGGGTAGCTTAGCGGGGGTCGCTAGAATCGATTTCGAGGGTTGAGCCAGCTAGGTGGTACCACGTATTGGGAAGGACACGCGCTCATGGAGCCGATCAACCAAGCGTTCAACGGGTGCCCTTCCTGTTTGTGCAAGAACACAGAACGGTCCAAACACATCAACGACCAAAGCTAGGTGCCGCCTACAGCAGCTTGCCCTCTGCCAGATCGCGAATCAGCGTAAGGTCTGCGGCGAGGAAATCGAATTCGGTCAGGCGGCTGAGCGGGGTCCACTGCATGGCCTGGAAGATGCGGTTTTCCAGCTCGCCCGAAAAGCGGTCGACCCGGAAGAACTGAATCTCGATGGTCGCGCCGTTGCGGTAGTTGTGCCGCACCGTGGTTAGCCGCGTCCCCACCATGGCCCGGATGCCGAGTTCCTCATTCAGTTCGCGGGCGAGCGCTTCTTCGGCTGTCTCGCCGTTTTCGACCTTGCCGCCAGGAAACTCCCACTTCAGCCCCATGGGCTGGTCGGGGCGGCGCTGGCAGACAAGCACCTCGCGACCGCCGATGGTTTCGCGCAGCACCAAACCTGCCACCACATGCCGGACTGGGCGCGTGGAGGCACGGGCGGCTCCGTCCAGTTTGCGTATGGGCTGCTTCACCTCGTCTTCAGTGTATGACGGCGCTGCGGCTTCCGTTCAGCACCGGAGGCAAAGCCAACTCATGCCTCTTTGCCCGGAGCGTCGTTGGTTCCGGCGCGCGGCTGAAAGATCGCCCAACCCCGCTGTGCGCTTTGTTCGGCGAGTGCGGCGGTAGGATTGGTGGGCACGGCAAAGCGCGCGATCGCCAGCATGGCCGCGTCATGGACCGAGTTGCCGAACACGGCATCGGGCGCTTCGACGCCCACGCGCCGCAGCGCGGTCACCTTGCCCTGGTCGGTCGGCACCTCAATTACCCGGTCCGTGACGAAGCCCTGCTCGCAAACCACGCGGGCCGCCAGCACGCGCTCTGGCGGAATCGCAAACCGGCGCACACCCTCCCCGATGACCCAATCGTTAGTCGAGCTTACCGCCCAGATCGCGGTTCCGCGCGCCTGAAGACGCTCAACCACAGCGAGCATCTCAGGAAAGAGGTTAGGCTCAATCTGCTCGCGGAAAAAGACCTCAGCGGCTTCGCGCAGCGCCTCCACACGCAAGCCCGCGTAGACCCGCACCATATCGCCGCAGATGGCGAGCTCGGAGACCTCGCCCCGCTTGTAGCCCTCGTACCGGTCGTCGAGCCAGGCTTTCGATTTCATTGAGACTAAGCCCGTTTCCAGCGTCCAGCGCATAAAGGCAGAGCCTGCATCTCCGGACCAAAGCGTACCGTCGCAGTCGAACACCGCTACGCGCGGCGCGAGCTCGTCAAGCGCTTGCTGCAGCTGCTCGGTAGAAAGAGTTCGTGGTTCGGTTCCGGGGAAAGATGGCGAGGTCGAAGCGAGCAAAAGGTTCTCCCTTGGGCGTGAAGGCTTTCTTTAGTAGACCAGGGCGCCTTGCAGCTGCCAAGATGATCAGGGCAGCGCGAAAATCCTTTGCAGGGGAGCAGCATGGCAGACCAGTCACCGGGCATCGTCATCATCATGGGGGTGAGCGGGTCGGGCAAGACCACCATCGGGGAGCAATTGGCCAAGCGCACCGGCGCTACCTTTGCCGACGCTGACGACTTCCACTCCGACGCGAACAAGGCCAAGATGCACGCCGGCACGCCGCTCACCGATGCGGACCGGGCACCTTGGCTGGCCACGCTGAACCAGCTTCTGCGGCGCTGGGCGGATGCGGGCACACTCGGCATTCTGGCCTGCTCGGCCCTGAAGGAGGGTTACCGGCAAACCCTGGGAGCCGGCTTGCCTACGGGCAAACTGGCCTTTGTGTGGCTCGACGGCTCCAAGGAGATGATCGCGGCGCGGCTTTCGGCACGGCAGAACAGCTTCATGAATCCAGCCCTGCTGCAAAGCCAGCTCGACACCCTGGAGGTACCCGCCGAAGCGGTGCGGGTGGTCAACGATCGCACGCCGGACGAAGTAGTGGACGAGATTCTCACCAAACTCAAGCTCACGCCTGCTGCTAGCTAGTGTGCGCCCGCCGGACCTTTGCCCGGCCGCACCTTACGCAATAGCCAAACCACGATGACGCACAGAAAGCACAGGATCGACAGCCACCGGAACACGTCCACAAAGGCCCACAACGAGGCTTGCTGCAAAAGTTGGCCGTAGAGGTTCTGCTGGGCAGCACCACGCGCGTTTGCCGGCCCAAAAAAACCGGTGAGCGCGCCTTGCGTCTGCTGCAGGGTGCTTTGAAACGCAATGCCGGAACGCGGGATAAAGTTCGTCAGCTCGTTCTGGTGCGAGTCGGCGCGGCGCGTCAGCAGGGTCGTCGCAATCGAGATGCCGATCGATCCACCGACGTTGCGCATCAGGTTAAAGAGGCCGGTGGCGTTGCCGATCTGCTGGTTGTTGAGCGTGCCATAGGCGGCGCTGTTGATCGGCACAAACACAAAGCTGAGTGCGAAGCCGGTGATGATGAGCGGCAAAAGAAAGGTGGTCGGCGAGACGCCCAGCGTGACGTTGCCGAAGTAAAGCGTGGTAAGGCCAAAGGTCAAAAAGCCAAAGGTGAGCAAGTAGCGCGGGTCGACCTTGCTCGACAGCACGCCGATCACCGGCATACCTAGAATGGACCCCAAGCCACGCGGCGCTACCGCTAGACCGGCCGTAAAGGCCGTGTAACCGAGCAGTTCTTGGTAAAACAGGGGCAATACCGTGATGGTCGAGTAAATGCCGATGCCGAACAGAAAGATCAAGATGCAGCCCAGCGCGAAGTTGCGGTCCTTCAGCACGCGGAGATTTACCAGGGGATTCTTGCCCCACCAGGATTGGTAGATGAACCACAAAAAGGCAATGATCAGGGCGAAGGTGGCCCAGCGGATCCAGACGGCGCCGAACCAGTCGTCTTCTTGCCCCTTGTCGAGAATGACCTGGAGGCAGCCGGTCCAAACGCAAAGCGTGGTGAAGCCGATTTTGTCGAAACGCGGAACCTTGGCGGTGCTGATGTACGGCGGATCGTGGACGAAGCGCCCGATCATATAGAGCGCCAAAGCGCCAAACGGGATATTGATGTAGAACGCGTAACGCCAAGAGTAGGTGTCAGTTAGCCAACCGCCCAGGGTGGGGCCGAGCACCGGGGCCACCACCACGCCAAACGCGAAGACGGCCAACGCCTGCCCGCGCTTGGCCGGCGGAAAGCTTTCCAGCAGAATAGCGTTCGAAAGGGGCTGCAAGGCACCGCCACCGGCGCCCTGCACCACGCGCGCGAGCAGCATCAGCCCCAGCGTCGGGGCAGCGCCGCAAGCGAAGCTGGCCGCTGTAAAAATCGTCACGCAGGTCATCAGAAAGCGCTTACGGCCGAAGCGCAGCGAAAACCAGTTCGAGGCCGGAAGCACGATGGCGTTGGCGACCAGATAGCTGGTGAGCACCCAGGTCGCCTCGTCGTTGGAGGCCGAAAGCGAGCCCGCGATATACGGAAGCGCGACCGAGGCGATGGCGGTGTCAAGCACCTCCATAAAGGTTGCAAGCATGACCGCCAGGGCGATCAGCCAAGGATTCACGCCCTTGGTGACCTCCTGTGGCGCTTCCGCGGTAACAGCGGCAACGGCGTGATCAGCGGTGGCTGCAGCAGCGGCCATAGGGCACAAGACTCCGATCCAGCGGTGCGCCGCTCAAACGGACGGGAGCATGCGGTATGCAGCTTGGATGTCTCGGCCTGCCCGTTCGTTGCGGAACAGCATCGCCGCCCCGCTATTCATAGCTACGCTTGCGGCGAAGGAAGGGCAGTTCAAAGAAGCGGTAGGATACTGCAGCGGCAAGCGCGGTGAGCGGCAGGGCAGCCCCCAAACGGAAGAGGAGATAGAACGTGCTTGTGCTGGAGTGCGTGAACAGCCGGCCGAGCAGGTTATACAACGGTTCGAGCAGCAGGTGGAGAACATAGAAGCCGTAGCTGATGCGTCCGAACCAGCGAAGCAGGGCAACCGAAAGCAGGCTGCGGAGCGCTCCGGGAGCAAGTGCAAGCGCCAACAGCGCAGCGGAGCCGAGATCGACAGCCGGCATGGCTAAGATCAGATTGCGGCTGCCTACAGCAAGCAAACTGCCCGCCCACCAACCTACAGTAAGAAACCAAACGAGGCTGCCTAGCCCGAGGCACGTCGCGAGTGGTTTTGTAACCGCCACCGGGGAAGGCAAGCGGCGAAGGGCGGCCAGCGCCCCGCCTAACGCGAAGCCGCCGATGCGGGTCAGCGGAACGCCGGACATCTGGCCGCTCAGGCTACCCGGCAGTAGGTGTGGCGCAAAGACGACCGCACGAAATCCGCAGCTCAGGACAAAAATGAAACAGCATAGCAGCGCAGTGCGCCAAGGCGTGCGTGCCGCAAGGAGCAAAAACGGCCAGAGAAGATAAAATTGCTCCTCCACGGCTACGGTCCAAAGGTGGTATAGCGGCAGCGGAGGCGGGGGCTGCACGGCCACCGCGGCGAACGGGGGCAGGTTCTGCAGAAAGGCAAGGTAGGGCAGCAAGGGGCGCAGCTCGCCCGCGGTCGCGCCGAAGAGCAGGGCCGCCAGCGCCGCTGCGAGTACCGCCGCGAAGTACACCGGATAAATCCGCAAGGCGCGGCGCACAAAAAAGCGGCGTAAGGCATGCGGCCGGCCGAGGCTGTCGACGAGAATGCCCGTAATCAGAAAGCCGGACAGCGTAAAGAAAACATGCACGCCCACCCAGCTGCCCTGCGTGAGATAGCCAAAGGACCGCACCAGCGCGTGAGGCGAACGCAGGCCGCCACCGTAGTGGAAGAGGTACACCAGCAGCATGGCCAAGCCGCGCAAACCGTCCAGCGCAGGATCGCGTGGAGCGGCGGCAGGCTGGGGCGGCTGGCTGGTCACCCGCTCAAGCGTAGGCAGCGTGGCTGTCGCCGTCAACGTCTGGGCGCCGGGCCATGAAATCAAGGCGACAGCGGCAGCATCTTGCCTCGGCTTGAACGGGTAACCATCTCCGAGGACCCTACTGGCGGGTCATCGACCCCGAGCCGCTGTCTGGGCCGCCGTTGCCGCTGGAGGTCCAGTTCGAGACCGTCAACGTGGCAGCATCGCTAGAAAAGGTCCCTGTAGCAGTGACACTGTTGCCGCTATCGCTATAGGTGAAGGTGAAGTTGCCGCCGGACACCTGCGTCGCGGAGATAGAAACGGAGTTCGGAAAGTACGGGTTGTTCGGCAGGGTAGCCGTTCCGGTCAGCGTGTAGTTGCCGTCGCCATTGGCGTCTGGTGATTGATTGAGCGTCGCGTAAATCTGCCCCACCTGCCCATCCGCATCGGCAAAGCTGCCCTGGTAGTTACCCGAGATCGGCATATATGCCTGCGCGGTGGCCGTCGCCGGTTTGGCAAAGGCGCAGGTTCCTCCGGCGACCGTATAGGTCGCCTCGGTCAGAGACCGCCCATCCTTGGCGAGGGTTCCACCAAGGGTGAGCACACCGCCGCCGAGCTGACCATGAAGGGTAGTGACGCCGGAGCTGTCCTCCGAGCCAGACACCTCGACCAGAGTCGTCGCAGCGATGCAAGCTGCCTTTCCTTGCGGGTGCAGCACGCCGTGCAAGGCTTCCGCACTGCCGCTGAGGCTGCCGGAAAGCACGGAAAGGTGTGCCGCAGCGGGGTCGGTCGAGCTGATTTGCCAATTCCCGGCAGCCAGTGCCGGCGCAGCGGGCGCACCAGGCGTGAGCGCTCCATTGCCGCTGCAACCGTTCAAAGAAACAAGGGAAATAAACGCCAAACCTAGGGTCGTCACAAAGGAACTGTTTACCAAGCGCATAAAGCTCCGGCTCGGACCGCAGGGGAGGCCCGAGGTATGGAGGCATTGTGGCAGCGCACCACGAGCGGCGACCATCCCTCAAAAGTCGTATCCAAAAATCGTGCCCAAGATTTCGGGCTCGCTGCTAATACGGGGATACAAAGTGCAACTTGTCACTAATGATTGCATCATATTGATTGACAGTAACTCACTCACATGCGAGAGTGGGAGAGTCGAAAGTTCAAGCGGCCCAGCCGCAAGGTGTATCTACAAGGAGCAAGCATGGCGAAGATTATCGGTATCGATCTCGGCACGACGAACAGTTGCGTGGCCGTGATGGAGGGTGGCGAACCCAAAGTCATCCCCAATGAGGAAGGCGGACGCACCACGCCGTCGATCGTGGCGTTCACGAAGAATGGCGAGAGGCTGGTGGGGCAGGTGGCCAAGCGCCAAGCGATCACAAACCCCGAAAACACGATCTATTCGGTGAAGCGCTTCATGGGCCGGCGGCCGAACGAAGTGAACGACGAGATGAAGATGGTCCCGTACAAGGTCGTCTCGAAGGGCGACAACGTGGCCATTCTGGCGCAGGGCAAGGAATACACCCCGCCTGAGATCTCGGCGATGATCCTGCAAAAGCTCAAGAAAGCCGCTGAAGACTACCTGGGCACGAGCGTCACCGAGGCGGTCATCACGGTACCGGCATACTTCAACGACGCGCAGCGCCAAGCGACCAAGGACGCCGGCCGGATCGCCGGTCTCGACGTGAAGCGCATTGTGAACGAGCCGACCGCGGCCGCGCTCGCCTACGGCCTGGATAAGGGCAAGGACGAGACGATTGCCGTATACGACTTCGGCGGCGGCACGTTCGACGTATCGATTCTTGAAGTGGGCGATGGCGTCATCGAGGTGAAGTCGACCAACGGCGACACGCACCTTGGCGGCGACAACCTGGATGACCGGATCGTAAAGTGGCTCATCTCTGAGTTCAAGAACGAGTCCGGTCTGGACCTGACCTCCAAGGGCAACGAGATGGCCCTGCAGCGCTTGAAGGACGCTGCCGAGCGCGCCAAGATCGAGCTTTCGACCGCGCAGGAGACGGAGATCAATCTGCCCTTCATCACTGCCGATGCGAGCGGCCCCAAGCACTTGGTTCGCACGCTGAGCCGCGCCAAGCTGGAGCAGTTGGTGGCAGACCTGCTCGAAAAGTCCGTCGGACCCTGCAAGCAGGCCATGAAGGACGCGGGCGTGGACGCGAGCAAGATCGACGAGGTCGTGCTGGTCGGTGGCCAGACCCGTATGCCCGCTATTCAAAAGCTGGTCAAGGACCTGTTCGGCAAGGAGCCGCACAAGGGCGTCAACCCGGACGAGGTCGTGGCAATCGGCGCCGCGGTGCAGGCGGGCGTACTTGCCGGTGATGTGAAGGATCTGCTGCTGCTCGACGTGACCCCGCTGACGCTGGCGATCGAAACGCAGGGCTCGGTAGCGACGCCGATGATCCCGCGCAACACGACCATCCCGACCAAGAAGACGGAAACCTTCTCGACTGCGGCCGACAACCAGACCGAAGTCGAGGTGCACATCACGCAGGGCGAGCGGCCCATGGCGAGCCAGAACCGCACGTTGGGCAAGTTCAAGCTGGGCGGCATCATGCCGGCACCGCGCGGTGTACCGCAGATCGAGGTCACCTTCGACATCGACGCTAACGGCATCTTGAACGTGACGGCCAAGGACAACGCCACGGGCAAGGACGCGAAGATCACCATCACGAGCTCTTCGGGTTTGAGCAAGGAGGAGGTCGAGCGCATGGCCAAGGAAGCCGAGGCGCACGCCGCCGAGGACCGCGAGGCCAAGGAGAAGATCGAAGCGCGCAATGGGCTTGACTCGATGGTCTACAACGTTGAGAAGATGCTCAAGGACGGCGGCGACAAGGTGCAGGCTGCCGATAAGAGCGATGTGGAGTCGGCGCTGGCCGATGCCAAGTCGACCCTGACCGGCGACCCGAGCGCGACCGAACTGACCGCGGCGCGCGAGCGGCTGACCACGGCAAGCCACAAGCTGGCCGAGGCGCTCTACAAGGCGCAGGCTACCGGAGCAGGGGTACCGCCGACCGATGGCGCCAGCGCCAGTGCGGGCAGCGCCGATGGCGCGGGGCAGCCCAAGGACGAAGGCGTCATCGATGCCGAGTACGTCGACGCGGATCGCTAAAGCCGAGCTCGACCGCCAGGGACCAAGCTCGACCGCCAGGGGCCGAGCTCGAAAGTAGAGCTGCAAGCAAGCGCGAAAGGGGGAGAGGGTGACCTCTCCCCCTTGCTGTAGAAGGTCAAAATCTTGCGTGTCAGATTGCGACCGTGCTGCATCATTCGGAACGCAACGAAATCTAATCTTTAGAAGAGTGAAAGGCAGTTAAGGGCAAGGCAGCCGCGGCTGCGGGCGTCGAAAGGGGAGGGCAGAATCATGGTGGAGAAATCGTTCAAGCAAGGTACGGATCAGGCGTGGCCGCAAGCGATTCGCTGGGGCCTCGGCTTTGGCGCAGAAGGAACGTCCGAGACGCTTTGGCGCTGCGATGCGATGCGCGGCGGGCGCGTGTATGCCTCGGGGCTCTTCGCGAGCGAGGCGGAAGCGCAGCAGTTCATGCAACAGCTGCAAAAGGCCGAGCCGGATCAGACGTTTAACGTCGAGGCAATCCGCGCAAGCCAGGTTTGGAACTAATGCCATGCCGCGAGGCCTGCTTCTCACCGGGGCAGGCGCTCGCGGCGAGCAGTGCAGCAGACGCATCAAAGCAAGCAGAGTGGCAGGTTGGCCATGAACGGGGAGCGATGGGCTGGAAGCGATGAATTGGGAAGAGGTACAAGCGCTGGCAAACGTGGTTTTGGTGCTCACCAGCGCCGGCGCGATTGGCTATGCGGCGCTGCAGCTACGTCATGAACGCTTGTATCGTTCGGTCAACAACCTCGAAAAGCAGTTGAGCTTTTTTCTAAGTGAGAACTTCGTCTCCGCGCGGCAACGGTTGGCCAAGGCGAGAACTGAGGACGATCAGCTGCTATCGCTGGACCCGCACGAGCCGCCCGGCAGTGCCTTCGAGGTTCTGGATTTTTATGACCACCTCGGCCTGCTTGTAAAAAAAGGTCATCTCGATGTGTACGACGTGTGGCACACGTTTTATGAGTTCGCCCAGCCGGTGTATGTGGATCTGCAGCCGATGATCGAGGGCGCGGAAAGCCCGTATCGTGATCACTACGGCGACCTGCGCCGCCTCATGCGGATGATGGACGACATCCAGATCAAACGCATGCACGCCAAAAACGCCAATCATTGGTCGCTTTGGACCCCGGAACGCATCCTGGAGCACTACCGTTACGAGCTCGAGGTGAGCACTGAAGCGCGGCGGGAGCGGCGCGCCAAGTTGCGGGCGGCGCGTTCGCAAACGGCGCAGGTGGAGCAACGCGTCAAGGAAGAGTTGGAGGCCATCGGTGCCGGAAGGAAATGAGGTACATCGCTGGGCCGAGCGGCACAATGCAGCTTTTGTCGGGCGTAAGCTAAACGTCCTTCCCGGGCCCAATCACCGTTTTCACGACGCGCATCTCGTGGACGGCAAAAAGCTCCGGCAGGTGCATGCAGTGGGCAAGCACCTCGGCTATGAGTTCGGCGACGATCTGATGTTGCATGTGCATCTAGGCCGCTTCGGTGATTGGACCGAGGGTTGTGGCCCGTTGCCGGAGCCCAAGGGACAGCTGCGGGCCGTGCTGCAGCGTGCGGGAGCAGGGCGGCCAGCACGGTCCGTCAAAGGGCAGCCGCACAACCTGCGCTGCCAGCATGACGATGGAACGCAGCCGTTTCCCGCCGAGCAGGTTGAGTGGTGTGAGCTGCGCGGCCCGACCGACTGCAGCGTGTATGACCGCGCCAAGTGGGCGGCTCTGCTCGAGCGGCTTGGGCCCGACCCGCTCGGCGAAGATCCCGCGGGTCACGATGATCCGCAGAACTACATCGCTGCCGTGTTGAAGGGTAAAAAACCCATCGCGGAACTGCTCATGGATCAAGCGGTGCTTTCGGGCGTCGGCAATATCTACCGCGCGGAGCTGCTGTTTCGCCACCGGGTCAATCCGTTCACGGCCGGTGCAGAGATGGATCCCAAGGTACTGAAGGCGATCTGGAAGGACGCCATCCCGCTGCTGCGCGCGGGCATGGTGGATCGGCGCATCGTTTGCACCAAGCGAGGGGACCGGCCAAGCAAGCAAGAGCCGGCGCCGCGCGGCGAAGAGCACTACACCTATCGCCGGCACGGTAAACCCTGCTGGGTATGCGGCACGCCCATCCTGCATCGCGACCTGGCCGGCCGCACGCTGTACTGGTGCCCTGT
>CAXTTZ010000067.1:0-13624 GCA_964247325.1 uncultured Acidobacteriaceae bacterium
GTCATAAACATCGTCGGATAGCCGGTCTGCTGATATAGCGGCTCGTTCTGCACCGCCACGTACTGCACGGGCACGCCGTTGGCCTCGTACGCCTGCACGAACTTGGTGAAGTACTGCGCCAGCGCCGGAAAGTTCGCCGGGTCGAGCGTTCCGCCATTGAGCGAGCCGCTCGTCTTCATCCAGGCCGGCGGCGACCACGGCAGCGCCAACACTTTGATCTGCGGGTTGACCGCCAGAGCCGCCTTCAGCGTTGGCAGGATGTACGCCTGATCATGTGCGATGGAAAACTGCGACAGGTTCGGGTCTTTGTTACCGGCGGCTACCTCGTCGTAACTGTAGCTGCTCAGCGCCAAATCCGTAGCCCCCATAGGCTGCCGCAAGAAGCTGAGGTGAATACCGGCTGGATCGAAGAGGTCGGTCATCAGTTGCGCGCGCTGCGCCGGGGTCAGCTTGTTCCACACCAGATACGCGGAGGTGTCCGTAAAGGAGGCGCCGACTCCCTCCAATCGCTGGTACCGGACTGTGTCGTCTATGTTGATCGCCGCCGTGCCGTTGGCCGTGCCCGCCGCAAAGGCCAGGGGCGTTTGCGGTGTCAGCAGCTGCGTCTGGTCCGGCGTGGTAAGAGCCACTTGAATCGATTGGGCTCGTGCCTTCGCTTCCCAGCTTTCTGCGGTTACGAGGCCGCATCCGAGCAAAGCAACCGTCCAAACGAGCGAGGATCTTGAGGTCATGGAGCCGCCTGTGCGCTGAAAGAAGTACTGCCCGAGCGCGCGACGTTTGTATCAGCCGCGAACTCGCGATGTCAAACCACGCCGAAGGGAAACCGCTCCAACAACCGCCAAGGGCCGCCTAGGTACTCCCACCACAGCAGCCCCTCTGCTCGCACCTCGCGCCGCCGAAACCCAGCCTGCAACTGGGCCAGGAGCAGCTTAGCCTCTGCGGGTTGCACCTTGTTCTGCACTACGATGTGCGGCCGAAAGCCTTGCCGGTCCTGGGGGGTCAGGTGCTCGGCAAAGCTCGCCGCCAGCCGCCGGTGCAGCGCAAGGAGCTCCGCACTGGCCAGCGTATACATCACGCCCTTGCCCATGGAGCGCACGCCATCGACCACCATCGGAAACGGTGCGATTGCTGCTGCGGCTTCGGCCAGCACCTGGCGCACACCTCCATCGCCCGGCAGCGCGTGAAATAAGCTCAGATGTGCTGGAATACGGTTCAACGCCGCTGGAAAGTATTGTTGCCGCAGCGACTCAAAGTGCTGCTGCGAGGCCTCATCCAGCGCCAGCGTGAGAAGGGTGACCATCACGCTACTTATGCGGCGAGCTGGCTGCCGGCGGGCCCGAGACCGGCGGCGGTACTTTGGAGGCCGCCGCAAACTGCGTCGAGAACTGTTGCATCAACTCGCGCAGTTGCGGCTGCAGCACTTGCGCACGCTGCTTGGTTAAGTCCACGCTCTTCGCGTTCAACTCAGGCGTTTTATCCAACATGACCTGCCCAACAGGCGACTTATAAAACGAAATCAGGCCGTCAATCTCCTGTTCGCTATACGTGCTTGCATACAGGTTCACCATGTCCGGCTCGATCGACTTCCAGCCCATCGAGCTATTCACCAGAGCCGACACCTTGTTCTGGTACTCAGTCACGATCTTCTGCTGCTCCGGCGTCATCTGGTCGGAGCCCGGCATCGAGCGCATAAAGGTATCCGTCTGCTTATGAATGCTGCTAAGGAGCTGATCCATCGTGTGATCCAACCGCATCACCGCGAACAGCTGCTGCACCTTCGCCTTACGCGAGGCATCATCCGCCCGCGCTTGCGGCAACGCAAAACACAGCACCGCGCACACCGCCAACCAACCCCTCATCCCTGCTCCCTTACGCATCCATCGCCTCATCCTTCTTCGGTTCCTCACCACGGACCGGCTTGCGCGCAAAGTAGTACAGGCTAAACGCAAGCAGTCCAAACATCACCACGCTCACCCAATCCTTGTACAGCGGATTGCCCGGTGAGAACTGCGGAATTGCGTGGCCCGACACATCCTGGTAGATCTTGGCGCACACGCCCACTAGCCCCATGATACCGCCCGCCGCGATCAGCCCCGAAGCATACAGGCTTCCCGAGGAGATCTCCCCTTCCACGCCCGTAGCGATGCCATCGCCGGCCCGCAGCGCTGCCCGGTCCACCATCCAGCGCACCACACCGCCGCAAAAGATCGCCAGCGTCGTGCCGATAGAAAGGTACGCGCCCACGGCAAAGGTGAGCGACCGGATGCCCAGCAGTTCAATGCCGATGACCAGCGCCACACCCAACAGCACCAAGCTCCACGGCAGCTTGCGACTAAGAATGCCGTTGATTACTGTAGCCATCAGTCGCCCTTGCGGGGCGGCGGCGCTTTCGCTGCCGATGCCCTGCACCCACTGGATCTCGATGCGCCCCGTCGCCGGATCATAAAGATATTTGCCGTCCTCGAGCTGCGACGAGCCAATCGCATTAAGAAGAACGAATCGCCGCGCATCGGATACAGTCTCACGCGCCATGCCGGACTCGGCTTTCGCCAGTGAATGGGGTGTGAGCGCAAAACTGTCGCGGGGAAAGGCACCCTGGTTCTGCACGCCGTCGGGCAAGGCGGCCAGCGAGATCGCCCGCGGCACCGGGAAGCGCTGGAAACTCTCAAACCCTTTGTTCATGGCGCTCAGCGTCGGCCCAATGGCGAAGACACTGACGATGACGCCGACCATAACCGCAAGCTGCTGCTTCCACGGGGTCGCCCCGATCAGGTAGCCGGTCTTCAGGTCCTGCGAGGTATCGCCGGCGTTGGAAGCCGCGATGCACACCATGCCGCCGATCGTGATCGCCAGGGCACCAAAGGCCGGCGCGGTCCAGCCCTTGACGAGAAAAATTGCCGCGGTCGCCATCAACGTCGCGATGGTCATGCCACTGACCGGGCTGGCGCTTGAACCAACGATGCCCACAATGCGCGCGCTGACCGTAACAAATAAGAAGCCGAAGATTACAACCAGCAAGGCCGCCGCCGCATTCGCCAGCAGGCCGACCTGCGCGCCCGGCACAGGCTTGAACTGCAAAAACAAGATGATCAGCAGCACAAGCAAGAGGCTGCCGCCAGCGACCACGCTCATAGGCAGATCATGCTCGGTGCGCAGCGGCGTTGACCGCTCGCCCCGTAGTTCGCGGGACGCTGCCACGGCTTCGGCCATGGGTATGTTCGCCACGCTGAGATGGGCGTCCTCCAGCGGCTCGCCCGCTGTATCGGCCGCGAGTTCGATGCCGGCCGGCCGTCGCTTGCCTTTTCCGGAAAAACCCGCAGTGAGCGCGCCGAAGATCGTCGGCGCGGTACGCAGCAACGTGATCAGCCCGCTCGCAGCCACGGCGCCCGCGCCCATCGGTCGCACGTAGGTCTTCCATAGGTCGCTCGGACTCATCTCGCTGATCGGCACGGTACCCGGATACAGCGGCCCAGGCAGATGCTTACCGAAGAACACAATCGCCGGCATCAGCACGAGCCAGGAAAATACACCGCCTGCCAGCATGATCGCCGCGACACGGATGCCGATGATGTAGCCGACCCCGAGGTATTCCGGCGTCACATCGGCGCGGATCGCCGCACCACGCAGAATCTGCTGCCCACGTGGATCGAAGTTCGGCTGCCAGTTGGGCGTTGGCGGAAAAAGACCGAGCAGGTTGTCATTCTGCAAGAGCGTGTACAGCCCTCCCAGCCCTAGCCCAAGAAAAACCCGGCTAGCAAACGAACCGCCGCGCTCGCCGGCCTGCAGCACATCGGCGCACGCTGTGCCTTCGGGGTACGTCAGCGTGCCGTGCTCTTCGACGATCAACTGCCGCCGCAGCGGGATCATAAACAGCACGCCCAGCCAGCCGCCAAAGAGCGCCAACATAAAGATGCGAAAGCTTTGAAGATCGAAGCCCAGAAAGATAAGCGCCGGCAGTGTAAAGATCACGCCCGAGGCGATCGACTGGCCGGCGTTGCCTGTGGTTTGGACGATGTTGTTCTCCAGGATGGACGCCCGGCCAAACGCGCGGAGGATGGAGATCGATAGCACCGAGATCGGAATGCTGGCGGCCACTGTCAGGCCGGCGCGCAAGCCCACATACACCGTGACCGCGCCAAAGACCACGCCAAAAAGGCTGCCCAGCAGCAGCGCGCGCACGGACAGCTCCTTGCGGCTTTCGCCAGCGGGCACGAAAGGACGAAAGACGGTGGGTGCAGCCATCAGAAGAAACTCCCGGCAAAGAGCGTTGGTGTGTCAGGCAGGAGTGTACCGTTTGACAAGGCCACGCGCGAACCAAGGGCCAAGGCTAGCCTGCAATGCGCATGGTGCGCCCATGGCGGCTGACAATGGTCAAGCGCTCCGCCGCCATAATGCGCCGGGCTTGCGAACGTGCATGGCTAAACCACGGCCCGCTCGGGTCCAGCCGCGCGTAGGCCAGCCAGTGCCGCAGCGCCCGGCGCGACTCGCCCAGCCGTTCATAGGCCAGCGCCAAATTATAGTGCGCATCGGCGTACTCCGGCAGCAGCTTGAGCGCGCGCTGGTAGGCCTCGATAGCCTCGCCCAAGCGCAGTTGCTCGTCGAGCACATTGCCCAGGTCAAAGAAGGCGAGCGCGTACTCCGGGTCGGCCTCTGTCGCTCGGCGATACAGCCTTTCGGCCGCAAGGAACTCTCGCTCGTTGTAATAAATGGTCCCCAGATTGATCGCACTGGCAGCGTGCATCGGCTCCAGTTCAAGCAGCTGGCCATAAGTCTGCTTGGCCTCTGCCAGCGTAGCAGGCCGCTCCTCCAGGCGCACGGCGCGCTGGAAGAGCTCCTGAACCTGCAAGGCCTTTGCGGACGGAGTGAACCGGCGCTGGTGCACCGTGACCAGCGCACCAGCAACCGAAGCTTCGAAATCAAAATGCAGCTGACCGTCGAAGGGGTCGAGCAAAACGCCGCCATGCCGGAAAAGAACGCGTGTACAGCCCGGTGCAAGCAGCGCTCCGGTAAGGGGCTGCGCAAACCCAGCTACTCGCTGCATGGCCTCCACCGAGCGACGGATACTTTGGGCCGAGATACGCGTGGCGGCCAACTCTTTCAGTTTGCGCAGCCGCGCCAAGCCGTCAAAGGCGTACTCTGTCGCCGGCTCGATGAGCCCGACTCGCTCCCAAAGCTCTAGCTGACGAGCCGGCAATTGCAAGATTCGTAAGACGTCCTCGCGTCGATACTCACTCAAAGCTTGGGTCCTCACGGGTATTCGGCATGACACTTGCAAAAGTGTGGCTGGTGAGAGTATGGCGCGTCATTTCTCGAACGGCAAGGCGTTGAACCTAGAGGGCGCAAGAAAGACGTGGATAACTTGGGAGAAATCGTCCTGCAGATGTTTTATGTTCGCAGAACAGCGTCAGCGCAGCAGGATGTCCATTCAAAACTCCAAACTTTTGCTTCTAAGAGATACACCGAATGTTGTAGCTCCGGTGTCCTGAAATGGCACACCTGCCCTGCAGCCAGGTTGCCGTTTTCTGACGTTTCTGCTGTACACCGAAGGGCACGTGACGTTTAGGCGATTACTCTCGTTCGCTGTGAAGACAAAAGTGGGACTGCGCTCCCTAGAGGGTTTGCCCTATGCTGCGGGGCATGAGGGAGAGCGTCCTCCAACTTGAGCCGTTCCGGCACCGGCCGAGCGTAGCCTGCCTGCAAGATCTTGCCTGCCCTATGCCCGAACGGTGCCGCACACCGGTCAGCATTCTGGGCGCAAACCGGGCCGGTCGGCTGTGTCCCGAAGACAAGGCCCAGGCTGCGGCTCAGCAGTCGAGCCCTGTGGTTGAGGCCGTGGGCGAAGGCATCTATGGTATCGACCTAGATGGGGAAGCGACCATTGTGAACCATGCTGCTGCGAAGATGCTCGGCTATCGCCCTGAAGAGATCTTAGGCCGTAACATGCATCGATTGATGCACCATACAAAGATGGACGGGTCGCCATACCTTGAGAAGGATTCCCCCATACGCAACAGCGCGCACAACCTAACCTCCATACGCGTTGATCATGAGGTGTTTTGGCGCAAAGATGGAGCCTCGTTTCCGGTCGAGTATGTCGCCCTGCCGCAGATCGAGTATCCTCAACCGGCTTGCGACACAGCAGTACCTATAAGCGGACGCGCCGTCGGCGTTGTTGTCGCGTTCTCAGATAAAAACCGTCACTCCACCTTAGATCGAATGAAGGATGAGTTTATCTCGACGGTGTCCCACGAACTACGCACGCCCCTGACGAGCTTACGTGCCGCCCTTGGGCTCCTTGCCGGCGGAACGCTAGAACAACGTCCAGAAAAGTCTCAGCAGATGATGGAGATCGCGATTCAAAACGCAGACCGTTTAGCTGACCTTGTTACGGACATCATGGATTGGCAGCGGATTAGCTCCGGTCAAGCTGAGTTCCACCCTGCTTTCTGTTCGATGACGGAACTTATCGAAAAAGTAACGTCTAGCTTAAAAAGCTCGAACACCAAAGCTCACCCGAAGTTTGCCATCGAGGACGAGGGCGTGGTGGTCTGGGCTGACCCACAACTTCTTTTTCGGGCGCTTTCTCAGCTGATCTCGAATGCGATCCAATCGGCTGATTCAGCGGCTCTCCCTGCAACGGTACGAATTAAAGCGAAGTACCTAGGTGCCGACGAGGCAATGATTGAAATTCATGACCAAGGTCCTGGCATACCCAATGATAAGCTCGAATCGATCTTTGACCGGTTTAGCCAAGTGGATTCTTCTGACTCGCGCAGTCTCGGCGGTACCGGCCTTGGACTGGCCATGTGCCGGGGCATCCTAGCTCTGCACGGTGGCCGCATCTGGGCTACAAGCACACTCGGGCAAGGCACCACAATGCACCTTAGCTTGCCGACAAACCCACGTGTCCGGAGATAGCGCCTATGTCGGAGTTGCAGAATAACTTACTCCAGCGTGTTGCCGCCATTCACTGCAAGCTTTTGCCCGTTGATGAAACTCGCAGCGTCACTGGCAAGAAAGGCAACAACGTTCCCTACCTCCGCGGCGTCTCCCATGCGGGCCAAAGGGACACGTCGCGCGTAAGCCTCTTTTTCCTGATCTGAGGCTTCCACGCTACGCTCGGTGGGAATCCAACCTGGGGCGACAAGATTTACTGTGATGTTATACGGCCCGAGTTCACGCGCCCAAGAACGGGTCTGTCCCAGCTGCGCAGCCTTAGCGGCAACATAGTTAGCAAATCTAGGATTGCCCAGCTCGACGACCTCGCTACCAATCTGGATGATCCGTCCAAAGCGCCTTTGCTTCATTCCTTTTACGACGGCTTGCGTCAGCAGCAGCGGCGATTTCACAAAAAACTCAAGCTGGTCCAGGTAGGCCTGCCAGGTTTGTTCTTCCAGAGAAAGCATAGGCTGGTGCCCTGTTGCGTTCACTACGAGAACCTCTACGGGGCCAAAGGCCGACTCCACCTGGGAAACTAGCTGTATTACCTGCTGCTCGCCACGCACGTCAGCCCCGAAGGCTTGGGCCTGGCACCCACGCTCTTCGAGCGTACGGCATAACATCTCCGCGCGCTCCCGACTGGAATGGTAGTTCACGGCAACGCGGTACCCCGCCTCGGCCAGTGCAACAGCCATGGCAGCCCCAAGGCCGCGCGAAGCTCCGGTTACCAGGGCAGTCCGTTGCATAAGGGAAAGCATATCTCATTGTGCTTGCTGGGCATTGAGGCATACTCGGCCTTCGGCAAGTACTTACGGTTGTAATAAGGGCTGTTGGCTCGCTCTTGCTTGGTATACCCGAACGTAGTCCACCAGCATCTCCGGCGTTGATGTGGTAGAAGTGTTGGGTGGTCCAGGCCAGTCGCCACCGATGGCTAAGTTTAGCAAGAGGAAATAGCGTCCATCATCGAAGGGCCACACCGCGTTTGGGGGTAGGCTGGCCCGGGTGTAGATTGCGTAGGGGTGTGCTGGGTCGTCGACGTAATAGCTGATGCTGTTGGGGGACCACAGCATGCCATAGGTGTGAAAGGATGCGGCGAAGCCTTGGCCTGAGGGTAATTTGTAGATGGTCGTTAGTGGTGTGCCTGTGAAGCCGATGCCATGGACCGAGCCGTTGATCTGCGCTGGGAGCTTGCCGACATTTTCCATAATGTCGAGCTCGCCGCAGGCGGGCCAGGGGCGTGCGTCGATATTGGTGCCTAGGGCCCAGAAGGCGGGCCATACGCCGGCTCCGGCAGGAATGCGGATGCGCGCCTCGACGCGGCCGTATTGGAAGCTTTGCAGACCTTTGGTGGAGAGCCGGGCGGAGGTCCACTGATTGGACTTCGCATCGTGGCGAGCGACGATGTGGAGGTAGCCGTCTGTGCCCACAAACGCGTTAGGGTGCTGCGCGGGGTCGCACGGTGCTTGCGTGGTCTGGGGGCTGCAGTAGGTTTCGAGCTCGTGGTTGCCCCAGCCGCCGCCCCCGGTTTCATAGGTCCAGTTCCCGGGGTTGAGCGTGGGTCCGGGGGAGGAGAACTCATCGGACCAGACGAGCTGTTCGGGCGAGGCAGCCGAAGCTGCTTGGGCAAGGACGAGCTCGGTCGAGCACGCTAGCAACGCGAGTGTTGGCAGAGAACTGCAAAGCTTAGCCTTCAGCCTAGGGTGCATGTGGCGAGCTTACACGGAGAAGGGTCGTCTCGCCAGGGTACCCCTCCCCCGGGGGTACTTTTGGGCTAAAGTACGCTCGTTATGAGACTTAGCGTTGGACTTCCGGTTGGGTCAGTTGGTGATCCGTCCATTGTTTTCTTTCTACTTCTAGTGTACAGAGCGTCGCTGGTCACTACGCAAGGGAGCAGAGATTTAGAGGGCAGGTTCCGCTCGCGAGTCCAACGAGAGCGGCAAAAGCAAAAGCAGATTCCCTTCGGGAATGACAAGCAAGAAAGGGAGAGGCAAGGCGAAGGAAACGGGCGGACTCTTTCGAGTCCGCCCGTTTTCGTTGTTGCCTTATAGTGCATGTGGGCAGAGGTGGCGTGCTGGCGCCAGGGCTGAAGCCCTGGGCTACCGGAGTAAGCCCTTTCGGGCTTACTCGGCAGCGAGTTCTTCTTGTTCGCCTTCCATGCGCATGGCTTCGAGTTCGCGTTCTTCGGCTTCGTGGGCTTCCTGGACCTCGGCTTGGATTTGGGCTGCCGCTTCTTCTAGCTCTGGGGAGAGCGCGACTTGGCGGTAGTACTCCATGCCGGTGCCGGCGGGGATGAGGCGGCCGACGATGACGTTTTCCTTGAGGCCCCGGAGGCCGTCGATGGCGCCATTGATCGACGCTTCGGTGAGCACGCGGGTGGTCTCTTGGAAGCTCGCCGCCGAGATGAAGCTATCGGTGGAGAGCGACGCTTTGGTGATGCCGAGCAGCAGGGGGCGACCGACGGCGGGACGGCCGCCTTCGCCGACGACGCGCTGGTTTTCCGCGTTGAAGCGGAAGCGGTCGATCTGCTGTTCGAGCAAGAAGTTGGTGTCGCCGACGTCGTCGATCTTTACCCAGCGCAGCATCTGGCGGACGATGGTCTCGATGTGCTTGTCCGAGATGGACACGCCCTGGAGACGATAGACCTCCTGAATCTGGTCGACGAGGTAGATTTGAAGTTGGCGCTCGCCGAGGACATCGAGAATGTCATGCGGGTTGCGAGGACCGTCGATGAGGGCATCGCCGGCGCGGACGCGTTCGCCTTCCTGCACGTTGATGTAGACGCCGCGCGGGACGGAGTATTCTTCCTCGTTGCCGTTGTCGGCGGTGACGTAGACCTTGCGCTGGCCCTTGGAGACGTCGCCGAAGCGGACGACGCCGTCGATGCGGGCGATGATGGCCGGATCGCGGGGTTTGCGGGCCTCAAAGAGCTCGACGACGCGGGGCAGACCGCCGGTGATGTCCTTGGTACGGCTGGACTCACGCGGGATCTTGGCGAGCACGTCGCCGGGCGAGACCTCGTCGCCATCCTGCACCATGAGGTTGGCGCGGGAGGGCATGAGGTAGCGCTTGGTGACGCCGCCGTCCTTGATGAGGATGGTGGGTTGGCGCTTTTCGTCGGGGGAATCGGCGACGACTAGGCGGCTGAGGCCGGTGACCTCGTCGATCTCCTCGTTGATGGTGAGGCCTTCCTGCAGATCTTTGAACTGCACGGTGCCGGCGATTTCGGTGAGGATGGAGAAGGTGTAGGGATCCCACTCGCCGATGAGGTCGCCGAGCTTGACCTCCTGGCCGTCTTCGACGCGGAGCTTGGCGCCGTAGACGATGGCGTAGCGCTCTTTTTCGCGGCCCTTGTCGTCAATGACGGCGATGGAGCCGGAGCGGTTGAAGGCGACCAGACCACCCTCCTTGGAGCGGACAGTGACGAGGTTGATGAAGTGGATCTTGCCGTTGTTTTTGGCTTCGATCTTGGACGCATCGTTGACACGGGAGGCGGTGCCGCCGACGTGGAAGGTGCGCATGGTGAGCTGGGTGCCGGGTTCGCCGATGGACTGAGCCGCGATGACGCCGCAGGCTTCACCCATCTCGACCATCTTGCCGGAGCCGAGGTTGCGGCCATAGCAGAGGATGCAGCAGCCGCGCTTGGACTCGCAGGTGAGGACCGAGCGAATTTTAACGCGCTCGATGCCGGCAGCCTGCACGGCGGAGGCGAGATCTTCGTCAATCTCCTGGTTGATGTCGACGATGACCTTGCCATCGATGTCTTTGAGCTGCTCGAGCGAGACGCGGCCGATGATGCGGTCGCGGAGGGGCTCGATGGTCTCGCCGGCTTCGATGATGGGCATGGTGTAAATGCCCTGGTCGGTGCCGCAATCGTGCTCGGAGATGATTACGTCTTGCGCCACGTCGACGAGGCGGCGGGTAAGATAGCCGGAGTCGGCGGTTTTGAGCGCGGTATCGGCCAAACCTTTGCGGGCGCCATGGGTCGAGATGAAGTACTCGAGCACGGTGAGACCTTCGCGGAAGTTGGCTTTGATGGGCGACTCGATGATCTCGCCGGAGGGCTTGGCCATGAGGCCGCGCATGCCGGAGAGCTGACGGATTTGCTGTTTGGAGCCGCGGGCGCCGGAGTCGGCCATGATGTAGATCGGGTTCATGGCTCCTTCCTTGTCCGCGCGCTTCATGTTGTTGAACATCTCGTCGGCAACGCGGTCGGTGACGCCGGACCAGAGCTGCGTGACCTTGTTGGAGCGCTCGAGGTTGGTGATCGAGCCTTCCAGGTACTGCTGCTGCATGGTGACGACCTGCTTTTCAGCGTCGCGCACAACGGTGTACTTGGACTCCGGGATGACCATGTCGTCCAGACCGACGGACAGGCCGGACTTGGTGGCGTACTGAAAGCCGAGTTCCTTGATGCGGTCGAGCGCTTTGACCGTGATCTCGAGGCCGAGGTTGAGGTAGCAGAAGTTGACGAGCTGGCCGATGCCCTTTTTCTTGAGCAGGCCGTTGATGTAGGGAATGCCCTCGGGAAGCGCATCGTTGAGGATGGCGCGGCCGACGGTGGTGTTGATGTACTGCTTGTGGAACTCGACCGGCTCGGTGTGCAGGATGTCCTGATCATCGTAGGCGGTGGTCATATCGAGCACGAGGCCGGTGTGGCGGAGGCGGATCGGCGTGAGCGTTTCCACCTGCTTGGCCTCGAGCGCCATGAGGACCTCTTCGATGTTGGCGAAGACGCGGCCCTCGCCCTTGGTGCCGGGGCGGCCCTTGGTGAGGTAGTAGAGGCCGAGCACGAGGTCCTGGGTGGGTACGGTGATGGGCTGACCGGAGGCCGGGGACAGGATGTTGTGCGAGGCAAGCATGAGGACCGAAGCTTCGATTTGGGCCTCGGGCGATAGCGGGATGTGCACGGCCATCTGATCGCCGTCAAAGTCCGCGTTGAAGGCGGTGCAGACGAGCGGGTGAATCTTGATGGCTTTGCCTTCGACGAGCACGGGCTCAAAGGCCTGGATGCCGAGGCGATGCAGGGTGGGCGCGCGGTTGAGCAGGACGGGATGATCCTTGATGACCTCTTCGAGGATGTCCCAAACAATGGACTCTTGCTGCTCGACCATCTCTTTGGCTTGCTTGATGGTGGTGCAGTGGCCAGTCTGCTCGAGGCGGTGATAGATGAAGGGTTTGAAGAGCTCAAGCGCCATCTTTTTGGGCAGGCCGCACTGGTGCAGCTTGAGCTCGGGGCCGACAACGATGACGGAGCGGCCAGAGTAGTCAACGCGCTTGCCGAGGAGGTTTTGGCGGAAGCGGCCCTGCTTGCCCTTGAGGGTGTCGGAGAGCGACTTGAGCGGGCGGTTGTTGGCGCCACGGAGCACGCGGCCCCGGCGACCGTTGTCGAACAGCGCGTCGACGGCCTCCTGGAGCATGCGCTTTTCGTTGCGGACAATCACCTCGGGCGCATGGAGGTCCATGAGCTTTTTGAGGCGGTTGTTGCGGTTGATGACGCGGCGGTACAGGTCGTTGAGATCGGAGGTCGCGAAACGGCCACCGTCGAGCGGGACGAGCGGACGCAGCTCGGGCGGGATCACGGGAATCACGTCGAGAATCATCCACTGCGGCTTGTTGTCGGACTTGCGGAAGGCTTCGACAACCTTGAGGCGCTTGGAGTATTTGAGCTTCTTTTGCAGCGAGGTCTCGGTCTTCATGCGCTCGCGGAGCTCGATGGCGAGCTCGTTGATCTCGACGCGCTTGAGCAGCTCCTTGATGGCTTCGGCGCCCATCATGGCCTTAAAGCCTGAGACGCGGTACTGCTGATCGAGCTCGCGGAAGCGGTTCTCGTCCTTGATGACCTCGCGCTCTTTAACGGGGGCGTCGCCTGGATCGACGACAACATAGCTCTCGAAATAGAGCACGGCTTCGAGCTCACGGAGCGAGATGTCGAGCAGGTGGCCGATGCGCGACGGCAGGCCCTTGAAGAACCAGACGTGCGAGCAAGGGCTGGCGAGCTCGATGTGGCCGAGGCGCTCGCGGCGAACCTTGGAGACGGTGACCTCGACGCCGCACTTATCGCAGACGACGCCGCGGTGCTTCATGCGCTTGTACTTGCCGCAGAGGCACTCCCAGTCGGTGATGGGGCCAAAGATGCGAGCGCAGAAAAGGCCATCGCGCTCGGGCTTAAAGGTGCGGTAGTTGATCGTTTCGGGCTTGGTGACCTCGCCGAAGCTCCAGGAGCGGATCTTTTCGGGCGAGGCAAGCTGGATCTTGATCGAGTCGAAGTCGGTGATGGGTCCGGCCATTTCAAATGGGCTGGTACGGAACATAGGCTTTGAGTCTCCAGTGCAGCTGTGGGGCTGCGGGTGACGGTACGGCTAAGGGCGGTGACTTAAAAGGCGCATCGCTTTGCCTTGTTGAAGCTTGTGGGGCTGAGCCTTGGCCTCACCGTCATCCGGAACGAATACAAAGATCCTTCGCTTGGCTCAGGATGACGACGAGGTTGGAGGTTAGTCGGCGACGGCGAGCTCGGGCAGGGCCGGCACGCCTTCGGTGGGACCTGCTTCGGCGGCCTTGACCAATTCGACATCGAGGCAGAGCGATTGCAGTTCGCGGATGAGCACGTTGAACGACTCGGGCACGCCCGGTTCGATCGCCGCCTCGCCCTTGACGATGGCCTCGTAGATCTTGGTGCGGCCGAAGA
>CAXTTZ010000068.1:0-13551 GCA_964247325.1 uncultured Acidobacteriaceae bacterium
CGGCAGCCGTCCCGGCTTCGGCCCGCGGCCAGGGTTTGGCGCTCGGCCCGGCATGGGCGGACGCCCCGGCATGGGTGGCCCTGGTGGTCTGTTACCGCCTGCGGAAGCACCCGCACCGGCACGCCCGGCGCGGGCAGCCAAGCGCGGCCCAGGCGGTGCTCCCCGCTACGAAAAGAACAAGGAAGTCGCCATCAAGGGCTATAACCCGCGCTCCGGTGCGGCGCAGATTCCCATGGGCGAGGTGCCCATCACCAAGCACATCACGGTGACTGAAGGCATTTCGGTAAAGGATCTGGCAGAAAAGCTCGACGTGCGCGGCAAGGATCTGATCGCCACGCTGCTCATGCGCGGTGTCATGGTCACCGTGAACCAGTCCATTGATAACGAGTTGGTGAAGGAGGTCGCGCGGCAGTTCGGCGCCGACGCCCAGGTCATCTCGGTGGAAGAACAGCTGGAAAACGAGGCCATCGAAGGTCTGCTCGAGGACACCTCGGACATGGTCGAAGTGGTACGTTCGCCGGTGGTCACCGTCATGGGTCACGTGGACCATGGCAAGACCTCGCTGCTCGACGCCATCCGGTCCACCGACGTTGCTGGTGGCGAGGCCGGCGGTATCACGCAGCACATCGGCGCCTACAAGGTCCACGTCGCCAAGCCCGATTCGCCGGCTTTTGGCCGTGAGATCGTCTTTCTTGATACCCCGGGCCACGAGGCCTTCACCCGCATGCGTGCCCGCGGCGCTAAGATCACCGACATCGTCGTGGTCGTGGTCGCGGCTGATGACGGCGTGATGCCGCAGACGCTCGAGGCCATCGACCACGCCAAGGCGGCCAAGGTGCCGATCATTGTTGCCGTCAACAAGATTGATAAGCCCGAAGCCGACCCAACGCGCGTCATGAACCAACTCGCGGCGCGCGGGGTGCAAGCTACTTCCATGGGCGGCGACACCGAGTTCGTCCAAGTGTCGGCCAAGCGCAAGCAGCACCTCGATCAGCTCGAAGAGATGATCTGCCTTGTCGCCGATGTCAACGAGCAGAAAGCTACGCCCGAGCGCCCGGCGGTCGGCACGGTGATCGAAGCTAAACTGGACCGCGGCCGCGGTGTGGTTGCCTCGGTTTTGGTGCAGAACGGCACCTTGCGCACCGGCGACAGCTTCATCGTCGGCAATACCTTCGGCAAGGTCCGCGCCATGTTCGATGACCGCGGCCGCGCCGTTCCCGAGGCGGGTCCGTCGACGCCGGTCGAAATTCTCGGCCTGGAAGGCATTCCGGATGCTGGCGACACCTTCCTGGTGATGGCCGACCGAGATCGTGCCAAGGAGATCGCCAAATACCGCAGCCTCAAAGAGCGCGAAGCGCAGCTTTCCAAGAGCTCGCGTGTTTCGCTCGAAGGCCTGGCTGAGCAGATCAAGCAGGCCGGCGTCAAGGACCTTAACCTTATCGTCAAGGGCGACGTGCAGGGTTCGGTGGAGGTCATCGCCGAAGATCTGCAGCGGCTTTCTACCGAAAAGGTGCGCGTCAAAGTGCTGCATTCGGGTGTCGGCGCGATCACGGAGTCGGACGTGCTGCTGGCGTCGGCCTCCAACGCCGTCATTATCGGGTTCAACGTCCGGCCGGAGCGCAAAGCGCAGGATCTTGCCGATCAGGAAAAGGTGGAGATCCGGCTGCATTCCATCATCTACGAGCTTCGCGACGAGATGCGCAATGCCATGCTCGGGCTGCTGGATGCGGTGTATCGCGAGAACTACGAGGGCCGCGCCGAGGTGCTCAACGTCTTCAAGATCACCAAGGTCGGGCAGATTGCCGGCTGCACGGTGCGCGATGGGCAGATCAAGCGCGACATGCAGGTACGTGTGCTGCGTGACGGGGTGGAGGTCTGGAAAGGCAAGATCGCCTCACTCAAGCGCTTCAAGGACGATGTCGCCGATGTCCGGCAGGGCATGGAGTGCGGCATCGACCTGGCCGGCTTCAAGGACATCCGCGTCGGCGACATGATCGAGGCCTTTACGACCGAGAAGATGGCCGCCGACCTGGGCCAAAACACCGCCGAAAAGAAGCGTCAACAAATGGCCGAGCTCGCGGCCGCCAAAGATCGCGAGCCGGTGGGTGCTGGGGCGTAACTCATTGTAACTAGGGGGGGTCGGGAGTCATCCCGGCCCTTTCTCGTTTATGAGATCGGGTTCGAGCGGGACGGCATGGTGGAGTTGGAGATAGCCGAAGATCGGGAAGCGCTCATTGCGCACTTCAAACACCTCACGGAGACGGTGCTGCCCGCGAAAGCGAGCTCGGAGCGGTGGCCGATCCGGCTGGATCACTGCTTCAAGCGCATCTGCCTCGATCATGCTTTTGGCGATGTTTGGTACCACCATCTGGCTCGGCCCGCGGAGCGGCATCTTGCAGGCGAGGCATTGCGCCGAGCGGTGCAATGTGCCGAAGACCTGTTGACCCAAGGGCGACCCCTACTCGATAACCGTCATCGGGAGAGCTTGCGCCTTCGCGGCAAGTTGCGGGACCGTTCGCTATGAACCCAAATGACCCAAAAGGGGTAGGAGATGGCCCAATCAGGGGATAGCGCCGCCGCCCTTTCTTCGCCTAATCTTCGTTTGAGCATCATCCAAACCATTCAAACTGTACAAGAAGGAGGTAGGCTTTTTTGCATGGATCAGAAACGATATCAAGACGACACGCCCTATCCTCGTCCACAGTTGCAACGCAAGAACTGGCAGAGCTTGGATGGCGCTTGGGACTTTTGTAAGGGCCGCACACGCCTCTTTCAGCGCCCGGATGAGGTGCAATGGGAGAGCACCATCCAGGTACCGTTCAGCCCGGAAACGGCGGCGAGCGGCATCGGCGACATGGGCTTTTATCAGGCAGTCTGGTACCGGCGCACGTGGAAGCAGCCCTCCTTGGAGCCAAACAAGCGTCTCCTGATGCACTTTGAAGCCGTGGATTGGCGAGCTACCGTGTGGGTCAACGGCAAGCAAGTCGCCATACACGAGGGCGGGTATACCCCTTTCTCCGCCGATGTTACCGACGTATTGGTGGAGGGCGGCACGCAAACGGTGGTGGTGCGGGCCGAAGACGATCCGAACGATCTAGCCAAGCCACGGGGCAAGCAGGATTGGAAGCTTGAAGCGCATTCCATCTGGTATCCGCGTACGACCGGCATCTGGCAAACCGTGTGGCTGGAGGTAGTGCATGCCACGCGTCTTGAGTCGCTGCACTGGTCGAGCAGCTTGAAGCGGTGGGAGATCGGCCTAGAGGCCATGATCTCCAGCGACGGCACGCTTGCCGCAGACACAAGCGTCGCTGAGCCGTCGCAGCAGAAGCTGGAGCTCAGCGTGACGTTGCGCAGCGGCAAACAGCTGCTTGCAAGCGACACCTATGCCGTGATTGCCGGCGAGGTCCATCGGCGCATCGCACTGTCCGACCCCGGTATCGACGATTTTCGCAATACCCTGCTCTGGTCCCCAGCCTCGCCCACGTTGATTGAAGCCGAGCTGGAGCTTCGCAACAGTGCCGGCGAGGTTCTTGATGCGGTGCGCAGCTACACGGCCCTGCGCTCGTTGGCGACGCAAGGAGACCGCTTCGTGCTGAACGGTCGGCCCTTGAATCTGCGCTTGGTCCTGGACCAGGGCTATTGGCCGGAGACGGGCTCCACGGCGCCGAACGATGAAGCGTTATGCAAGGACATCGAGCTGGTCAAGGCGATGGGATTCAACGGCGTGCGCAAGCACCAAAAGATCGAAAGCCGGAGATTCTTGTACTGGGCCGACCGCATGGGCCTGCTGGTCTGGGAGGAGATGCCCAGCGCCTACCGCTACACCACCAAGGCCATCAACCGGCTTACGCGCGAGTGGCTGGCGGTGCTTGAGCGCGATCGCAGCCACCCGTGCATTGTGGCCTGGGTGCCTTTCAATGAAAGCTGGGGCGTGCCGGATCTTCCGGAAAGCCCGGCACAGCGTCACTATGTGCAGTCGCTGTATCACCTCACCAAGGCCATCGATCCGAGCCGTCCGGTGATCGGAAATGATGGCTGGGAAAGTGTGGCCACCGACATCATTGGCATCCACGATTATGACGACCAGCCGGCGCGCATGGGACGACGTTACGGGCTGGACGAAGCGCGCCTCCTCACGCGAGAGCGTCCAGGCGGTCGCATTCTCACCTTAGCGGGCGAGGCGGTTGCCCCGCTGCAGCCGATCATCATTACCGAGTTCGGCGGCATCGCGTACGGCGGCGATCAGAAAGAAAGCTGGGGGTACACCCGCTCGCCAACCTCGACGGATTTCCTGGAGCGTTACCGGACCTTGCTGGAGACCGTGCGCAGCCTTCCCGCGTTGGCCGGCTTCTGCTATACGCAGCTCACCGATACGTACCAGGAGGTCAACGGCCTGCTCTACGCAGACCGCACCCCAAAGGCGCCGTTGGAGGAGTTGAAGCAGGCCACCAACGGCAAGCTTCCGGACTACGATCCGTTGGTCGATACCTCCTGGCGCGAGCACATCATGCGGCATCAGCCATGGCCGCACCAACCGGGGGTGAAGCCATAGTCTGACGCTTTGCCTCGCTCACCAGGCGCCTTGCTTGCCCCCATACCACCAGACCAGGCCAAGGGTGGTTGTGTCTTGGTGGTTGGAGGGCGAAAGGAGATTGTGCGTGGTGAAGAAGGGGACATTGCTCCAATCGCGGCGGTACCCAAGAAAGGCGTCGAGCCCTTCCGCGAGCTGGTATTTGTAGGTCGCGGTCACCTCTTTGAGGGCCTGGGTCGTGGCGCTGAATAGGCCGCCACGATCGGAAAGGTATTCTGCACGTCCGCCAAGCGTGGCCTTCGGGTTGAGCTGGTACTGGGCGTACGCCGCGCCGCCGCTGACGTGAGCCGGCGCCGACGACTGCCCAGGGCCGGCCGTCGCCCACTCGCGCTGAATCACGTAGTCTCCCTCGCCCGCCAGGGCGAACTTCGGCGTGACCTGCCACGTGGCGTAGTTGTCAAAGATATGCAGTTTGCCGTTCGGCGCTGGATTGATGGGCGTCACACAAAGCCCGGGCTGCACGGGTCCATTGCAATTGGTTGCCGGCGAGGTGTTCGGGTGCTCCTGGCCGAGGTAGTAGTTGCTCGTCCAAGACACGCTTTTTGCCGGCGTCAGCACAAAGCCGAATAGCTCATCCTTGAAGCCATTTGTGGGTTCGGACTGGTTCGCGCCATTCACGACCCAGTAGTTCAGAGCCAGCTTGTCATTCACGCGATACGAAGCGCGCACCCCGGCATGGTAAAAGGGCAGGAAGTAGAAGTAAAAGGAGCGCGTGTAGTTGATCTGATCTTTGGTGTAGTTGCCCTCGATCCCGATCGAGCTGGCCCACTTGCCAAAATCAACGTTAAGCCCTTTGCCGACCGGGAACACATAGGTGCCGTACGCCTGAAAGATGTTGCGGTAGATCTCCGGGCGAGGCTCATTGGCGGAGTTCCCTTGCAGGGTCTCGGTAGCCTGCCCGAACTGCAGATCGAGGCGCACCCCATAGCGCCGCCCTTCTTGCACATTCGGGTCCAGCGCAAAGATCACGTCGGCTTGGTTGATGCTGAAGGTATTGCTCAGCACGTCATAGGCGCGGAGATTGTTCACACGGCCGGGCGGGTCGTTAGAGTTGTACTCGTAATAACCGTCAAAGGTGTAGTTCAGCGTAGCGCCGCCGGGCAGATTCGCCGGCAGAACGGTCGCAATGGGCGAGGCCCCTGAAGACGGCGGTGGCGAGGCCGCCTGGGCTGTGGCCTGCGCTGTCAGTGGAGGCGCAGCCGCAGCCGGTTCCGGCGCAGAAGCAACACCGGCGGTGGCCGGGGCAGCGGGCGTAACCAAAGGAGCGGAAGCGACAGAGGGCGCTACCGTTGCCACGTCCGTCGCATCAGCAGGGGGAGGTGCAGACGCATTATGCTCCAGCACGTCCAAACGCGCCGAAAGCCGCGCCAGTTCCGCACGCAGGGCTGAGATCTCTTGCGTCTGGGAAGTCGCATGGCTAGCAGCGACGTTGCCGACGCCATCCTGCGCCAGCGCCAAAGGACCTATCAGAAACAGGGAAACGGCAAACAAAAGACGATACATACAAAAACCCTTCTCCAGGGAGCCACGTGCCCTTCGCCCAGGACCAAAATGGAGGTGGAAGCTATCATGCGCCCAGCAAGCAGTCTTCGGCCAGCAGATGGGCAGAACCGTGTATAGCTGCGAAAGCATGAAGACAGCATATAAGCGCCAACTGTGCGAAGGGCAAACACTTGCGCCAAGCTAGCATCCGGGGCAGCGTACCTGAGCCTGACCAGTACCATACAACCATGGACCTCGAACGCATCCAAGACGCCCTTCGTGAAGCAAAGGTGGACGGCTGGCTCTTTTACGATCACCATCATCGCGATCCGATCGCCTACCGCGTGCTTGGGCTCGACCCAAAGGCGTTTGCCTCGCGACGGTGGTACTACCTCGTGCCGGCCTATGGCGAGCCGCGCAAGTTGGTGCACCGCATCGAGGCCGGCAAGCTGGATGCGCTGCCGGGTGCGAAGCGCGAGTACTCCTCCTGGCAGGAGCTCGAGGCCGGCCTGGCAGCCATGCTCGGCGGCGCCGGCACCGTAGCGATGCAATATTCGCCGCGCAACGCCATCATGTATGTCTCCCTGGCTGACGCCGGCACGGTGGAGCTGGTACGCAGCTTCGGCAAGCAGGTCGTCAGCTCCGCCAACCTCGTCAGTCAGTTCGAGGCCGTGCTGACCGACGCACAAGTGGCGACGCACTTCGAGGCACAACAGCGGCTCGACCGCGTGCTCGACGCCGCCTGGCAGTTTGTCAGCGAAGAGGTACGCTCGGGCCGCGGAACCGACGAGTTCGCCCTGACGCAGCGCATGCGCGAGGGCATGGAACGGAGCGGCCTGTGGACCGACCATGGACCAAACGTGAGCGTCAACGCCAACTCGGCTGATTCGCACTACGATCCCACCCCGCAAAGCTCGCAGCCGATTCGCGCGGGCGATTTCCTCCTGATCGACTGCTGGGCCAAGCTTGCCACTAACGACGAGGCAATCTGGTACGACATCACCTGGACCGCCGTAGTCGGGCGCGAGCCGACCGAGCGCGAACAGACCGTGTTCCGCACCGTACGCGACGCGCGCGACGCCGCTATCGCGCGCATCGAGACCGCCTTTGCCGCCAACCGCCCGATTGCCGGTTGGGAGGCTGACGACGCGGCACGCGAGGTCATTCGGCAAGCCGGCTTCGGACCCCAGTTCACCCATCGCACCGGGCACAACATCGCCGCTATGCTGCACGGCAACGGCGCGCACCTGGACAATCTCGAGACCCACGACGAGCGCCTCATCTTGCCAAGTACCTGCTTTTCGGTCGAGCCAGGAATCTACCTGCCGGGCGAGTTTGGTGTGCGCAGCGAGGTCAACATGATCACGCGGTCCGGCAGTGCGGCCGTAACCGGGCCGCGACAAACGGAGCTGTTGCATCTGGGCTGACACAAACGCGTGAGCGATGCACGAAGCGCTGCTAAAATCAGGAGCGATGGCTGCCACGACGACCACCGACACGGACCGCGAAATCGCCCGCCACATCCCTGGGGAGCGCTCCTCGCTGCCGGCGTTGGTATTGCTGCTCGGCTGGCTGGTCCCGGGTGCCGGTCACCTGCTACTGGGCAAATGGGTTCGCGCGCTGCTTTTGTTTGCCGCGATTTTGGCCATGTACCTCCTCGGCATGGGATTAACCGGAAAGGTGTACACGCCCAACACGGGCGAAATGCTCGACATCCTGGGCTTCGTCGGGCAGCTCGGCATGGGTCTGCTGTATATGGTGACGCGCTTTTTCGGCTGGGGCGCAAGCTCCGCCGCGACGACGCTGAACGATTATGGTACAAAATACCTGGTCGCGTGCGGCCTGCTGAACCTGATCGCGGCCGTAGACGCCCACTCGCTCGCCAACGGACGAAAGGCCGCCTAAGCATGCTCAGCCAATTTAGTGCCGCGCTTCTGTTCGCGCTTTGCACCTCGATCGTCTTCGGCATCACGCAGCGTGCCGAGCCCAAAATGATGGTCCGCTTCGGCGCTTTCTGCTTCGTGCTGTTCACCGGCGGCGTCATCACGGCGAGTTGGCTGTTCTACTTCATCAAGCACTAAGTGCTATCCACATATATAAGGAAGGGCACGGCTGATGAAACAGCTAGCGCTGCCTAGCGCCCTTGCGTACTCAGTTGATCCAGCGCACGCTTTAACCGCTCCAGCTTGGCGCCGGCCTCGCCCAACTTACCCTGGGCCGTGAGCCGTTGGTAGTCGTTCAGGTCCTGCGCGGCTTCGCGAATCATGGCACCTCGATCCGGCGCTGCGCTGCTTGCGGGCTGCGCTGCGCCCGCGACCACGGTGGTCTCAGGCGCGGCCGTCGAAGACGGGGCGATAGCCGTGGTCGACGAAGGCCCACCGCCAAACAGCGCCGTCATGGCCGCCTCGAACGTCGTGCCATAGGCAAGGCGGTCCTGCAGCGCCAGCACGACCAGCCGCAGCTCCGGCATGGGGCTGCGATCGGCCTGCAGATAGATCGACTCGGCATAGAGCAGCGCGCTGCCGGTCGGAATGACCAGCAGATTCCCGCGCCGCACATGTGATCCCTGCTGATTCCATAGTGTCAGCTGGCCGGAAAGCTCTGCGTTCTGATCCACGCGAGCCTCCACCTGCAACGGCCCATCGACCAGCCGCGTTTTAGGAAAGTTATAGACCACGGCCTTGCCATACTGCGCGCCGTCGCTGCGGCCGGCGATCCAGCCGATCAGGTTGTTGCGGTTAGCCGGTGTAAACGGCAGAATGTCCACAAACTCCATGCCCGCCTCGCCGGGCAGCTTCATAAGCACGAAGTTCGGCTCCATCTCCTGTGTGGTGCGCTCGCCGTTTTGGTCCAGTCCGGACTCGGTCGCCGGCGTCCACAAGTCCTCGCGATTGAAGAACATCTCCGGGTTGGTCATGTGGTAGAGCCCATAGGCCTCGGCCTGCAAACGCAGCAGGTTCTCCGGATAGCGGATGTGCCGGCGCAGTGTCGCGGGCATGGCCGAGGCGTCGCGAAACAGCGTCGGAAACGCCCCCCGGTACGCGGCCAGCAGCGGATCCTGCGCGTCGAACACATAGAAGTTCGCCGAGCCGTCATACGCATCGATCGTGACCTTCACGCTGTTGCGCAGATAGTTAACCTCGCCCTCGCCGAGCGGGTAATGACGCGCCTCCGGGTACACGTCCGAGGTCGTATAGGCATCCATCATCCACGTCAGCCGGCCGTCTTCGCCGACCACAAGGTAAGGGTCGGAGTCAAAGGTCAGAAACGGCGCTAAAATCTCCGCACGCTCGCGAATGTTCCGCCGCATCAGCAGCCGGCTGTCCGGCGTGATGTCATCGCTGAACGGCAGCTTGCCGATGTCGCCGCGGTCCAGCGCAATCAGCGTCCGGTGCAGCCAGTTGCCGAGCGCGATGCCGCCCGTGCCGTCGTACGATGTTAGGCTGTTGGCCTGTCCCTGCGGATAGTTGAACTCCTTTTGCCGCGTCTTCACATACACATCGGTATCGGTCAGCTCGCCGAAATACACCTCCGGTCGCGTCAGCGCCAAGCTGCGCACCGAGCTTTGCACGGGCATGTTGCTCAAGATGAGCGTCGGCAGGCCTTCGGGCGTGAAGCCGTTGACGGGATTCATCGTTAGCCCGTAGCCATGCGTGTAGATCAGCCGCTCGTTGATCCAGTTCTGGCTGCTTTCCGGCAGCTTCTCCACATTCAGCTCGCGCGCGGCAAGCATCACCTCCCGCAGCTGCCCGTCGATCACGTACCGGTCGATGTCGATGTCCGGAAAATCGTAGTAGGTACGGATTTCCTGAATCTGCCGCAGGGTGTCCTGTAGCGCACGCCAGTCCCATAGGCGAATGTTCTCCAACGTCGGCTGATTGCCGGCCGCATCGGCCGCGGCAACGGTGGTCTGCGCCGAAAAAGGCCGCAGGTCGATCGTGTCCAGACCATAGGCGCGCCGGGTGAACTCAATGTTGTTGCCGATGAACGGCTGCTCCTTCACCAGTTCGTTCGGCTTGACCACAAACGTGGTCACAGCCCACACCGCAATCTGCAGACCGAAGAAGCACACCACCGCCGGCATAACCGCCAGCACCAGCGAGCGCTTGCGCGCAGGCCGTCTCCAACCGCCCACAAGCGCCAACGCCGCCCCGCCCAGCAGCGCCAAGCAGACCAACAGCAAGCCCGGCAGCAGAATGTGCGTGTCCGCGTAGGTGACCCCGGAGAAGATGGTGTGCTCCGCGGTAAGCTCGTCGAAACGGCTCAGGTAGAGCCGCAAGGCCGAAAGCGTGAGCAGGGCCGCCAACGCTGTCCCTACGCCGCGCAGGGCCGAGCCGCCCGCAGGCAGCCTTCGGGCGTCCGGGGCCGGCGTGCCACCCATTAGCACCAACAGCGCCACCGCCGTACCTAGCACCAGCAGGGCCAAGGTGATCAGCCAATCGGCTATTATCTCCAGCGCCGGCAAGGTGAGCAGGTAAAAGCTTACCAATCGGCCAAAGATGGGATCCGTAAGCGGGCTTGCACCCTGCCCGGCATACAACCAGCGCGCAAAGGCGGGCCACTCCTCCAGCATGCTCGACGCGACGAGAAAAGCCACCAGGAGCGATCCCAGCAGCGCCGCCGGGCGCAGCAAGGGCTCTACATTCAGCTGCACCGGCCGGCCATTCACCACCAGTGATCGCCGCCCAGGCGCCTGCCCCGCATAGGTACGCCGCAAAAGCAGAAACGCCCCATACAACACCGCGAACGTCAGCAAACCGAACGCAAAAAAGAGCCCCCAGCGCAACGCCAGCGTCTTGCGAAACACCGCGCCGTACCCCAGTGAGCCGAACCACAGCGCATCGACGTAGTACGTCAGCAGCCGCCCCGCTCCGAGTACCACGGCCGCCAAGGCCGCGAGTAAAATCAGCAGGTTGCGCCGTTTGCGCGAAGGCGGCGGCCAATCAATCGTTTCGGGCATAGCGTCCGGTCTCCAACTTCATCCACCTTTCCCATGCTACGGGGGCTTACGAGCCATGTGGCAAAAATCCACTCCAGCAGTCCATCCACAGGCCTGCACTGTGGCTCCACTTCGGTACCATGAAGGTACAGTCAATCGCGACGGACCGACGAAGGAGTCACGGTACGGATGGCCGGAAAAGTTACTCAAAACAGGCGCAGGTGGATCGGTATGGGAACCCTAGGAGTAGCTGCCCTCACTGCAGCCGGCACCGGAGCCAGCGCGGCCCACGCCGCAGAACCCGCCTCGATGGCTGTGGTAGCGCCCGCAAACGCCCAGTCCTTCGGCCCCAGCAGCCCGCTCTTTGCGCCGAGCCCGCTTCCCTTCCAAGCGCCGCCCTTTGACCGCATCCACGACAGCGACTACCAGCCCGCCATCGAGGCCGGCATGGCGCAGCAGCGCTCAGAAATTGACGCCATCGCGAACAGCTCCGAAGCCCCGACTTTCGCCAATACGGTGATCGCCCTCGAGCGCTCCGGGCAGCTGCTGCAGCGCGTCATGCTGGTCTTCGGCGCGGTCGCGCAAGCCAACACCAACCCGGCCTTGCAGAAAATTCAAGAGGACGAAGCCCCTAAGCTGGCAGCGCAGAACGACTACATCTTTCTGAACCCCAAGCTCTTCATCCGCATGCAAGCGCTGTACAACCGCCGCGAACACCTCCAGCTCGACCCCGAGTCGCTGCGGCTGCTCGAGTGGAATTACCAGCACTTCGTGCTCGCGGGCGCAGAGCTAAACGACGCCGACAAAGCCAAACTGAAAAAGCTGAACGAAGAAGCCTCGGTGCTCGAAACCGCGTTTACCAACAAGCTGCTCGCTGCGACCAAAGCCGCCGCGTACACTACCGACGATAAAACCAAGCTCGCCGGTCTGAGCGCAGCGCAAGTCGACGCTGCGACGCAAGCTGCCAAGGGCCGCAACCGCGCGGGCTACGTCCTGCCGCTGCAAAACACAACGCAGCAGCCGCTTCTGGCCGAAATGAGAGACCGTGCTGCTCGGCACGAACTCTTCGAACACAGCTGGACCCGCACCGAACAGAACGGCGACAATGACACCCGCGCAACCATTGCGCGGCTCGCGCAGGTGCGTGCCCAAAAGGCGCAGCTGCTTGGGTTTCCCAATTACGCCTCCTGGGCACTGCAAGACCAAATGGCCAAAACGCCGGCTGCCGCGCTGAAGTTCATGGATGCGCTCGTGCCGGCGTCCACGGCTAAGGCACGCCGCGAGGCAGCCGACATCCAGGCCGTTATCGATGCTCAACACGGCGGCTTCCAGCTCGAACCTTGGGACTGGAACTTCTACGCCGAGCAGGTTCGCAAAGCCAAATATGATCTCAATCTTCAGGAACTCAAGCCGTACTTCGAGCTAAACCGCGTTTTGCAGGATGGCGTCTTCTACGCTGCACATGAGCTCTACGGCCTGTCATTCAAAGAGCGGCACGACCTGCCGGTCTACCAGCCAGACGTATGTGTCTTCGAAGTTACTGATGCCGACGCGAAGCCGCTCGCGCTCATGTACTTCGACTACTACAAACGCGACAACAAGGCCGGTGGCGCCTGGATGAGTAACTTCGTCCCGCAGTCAAAGCTGCTCGGCCTGCGTCCGGTGATCTACAACGTAGCGAACTTCCAAAAACCCGCGCCTGGCCAGCCCGCGCTTATCAGTTTCGAAGATGTCACGACGATGTTCCATGAGTTCGGCCACGCGCTCCACGGCATGTTCGCCAACACGATCTACCCTAGCCTCTCCGGCACCTCGGTGGCGCGCGACTTTGTCGAGTTTCCGTCGCAGTTTAACGAGCACTGGGCCACTCAACCGCAGGTCTTTCATCACTTCGCCCATCACTACCAGACGGGCGCGCCCATGCCCGATGAACTATTCGCCAAGCTGAAAAAAGCCGCCACGTTCAACAAAGGCTATGCGTCCACCGAGGCGCTTGCCGCGCAGGAGCTCGACCTGCAATGGCACATGCTGCCCGCTGATGCTCCGCTTCAAAACGTCGACCAGTTCGAGCAAAGTGCTCTGGAACGCACCCACATAGCCCTGAAAGAGGTTCCGCCGCGTTACCGTTCCAGCTACTTCCTACACATTTGGGCCAACGGCTACGCTGCGAGCTACTACGCCTATGCATGGAGCGAAATGCTGGACGACGACGCGTACCAGTGGTTCGAAGACCACGGCGGCCTTACCCGTGCCAACGGCGACCGCTTCCGGAGCATGGTTCTCTCGCGGGGCAACACGGAAGATCTCAAAACCATGTACACCCGCTGGCTCGGGGCCGAACCCAGCGTGGGTCCTTTACTCAAGGCCAGAGGTCTAGCGGAAGGATCGAGCGAAAAGTAACTCTCTATCTTAGAGTACTTCCTACGAAGTCTCCCTCTCCCTCAAACTCCGAAGACCCTTCTTGTGGGGAAGGGTCTTCGGGGACGGGGTGGAGCGAGGATTGGATTGCCGGCGATGACCGAATCTCCCACACACTTAC
>CAXTTZ010000069.1:0-13330 GCA_964247325.1 uncultured Acidobacteriaceae bacterium
CGTCTGTGCCGTGCTCTTTCATCAGCTCATGGCCGGCGGCCAAGGCATCGGCCCCGCCGCCGCTTCCCTTGTGCTCCAAGCTGTGCTGATCTACGCCTACCGCGCCAACTTCGCCCCTATCTTCAACGTCTCTGCCAAACCCGTAGTGTAGACGCTCTACCCCTCCGCGCCCTCACCGCCGTACTATGAGGGCGCACCTCTTTGCGCGCTGCTCCAACACCAGCACACACGCGCATAACGGCCTTACCGCGAAGCGTTCGCCCGCGCCTTGTTGCCGCCCGCCTTGCGCAGCTTTGACCCTGCTGCCTCACGTGCGTCTTCCTTCTTCTCGCCCTTGCTCTGGTTCGGCTTCGGCTTGCAGCTACCCTTGGTGCCCGCTTCCTTGCCCGGCACGCGCTCAAAGCCCGGCCAGCAAGCCGGTCCCTCGCCCGTCGAGCGCTTCTGCTTGATCAGCGACTCCTTCTTCGCCTTCGCTTGCCCATCGTCCATCCGCTTGCGTTCCATCTTGCCCGAAGCGGTCTTGTGCTGCTCATACTTGGTCACATTGGTGCGCTTCACGCCAGTCTTCTTCGCCGTCGAAGCCGAGGTCTTCACGCCCTTGGCCACACTTCCGCTCCCCTTCGCAGGCGATTTCTTTGCCGCTGTCTTTTTAGCAGCCGTCTTCTTCGCTGCACCCTTGCTTGCGGTCTTGTGTTTTGCGGTTTTGTTGCTTGCGGTTTTGTTGCTTGCGGTTTTGTTGCTTGCGGTTTTAGCGTTTGCCGTCGTCTTGCTCGCCGTCTTCTTCGCGGCGCTCTTTTTCGTCGCTGTCTTCGTGCTTGCGGTCTTCTTTTGTGTAGCCATGCTTGGCTTAGAAGCGTGTGCCTCACGTGAGGTGCACCCGATTAGCAAATATTTTTCAGCATGCCCTGCGTCCTCCGTGTTTACGCTGCCCTTTGAATCAACTATCCCCGCACAGCCTTCACTCTCATCCCCACTCAACGCAACCGCAAACGAATCGCGCCTTTTGCCGTTGACCCATCCACCACGTGCCCGCCCTGCATCACCACGATCGCGCCTGCGGCCACAAGCCGCCGCGCCGCCGCTCGGGCCGGCTCCATCAGCGGCTCCCAGACTGTACGCTCTTCGCTGCCCGCCACCGCCCGCGCCGCTTCACTCGGACAGATCGTCTTACCCGCCCCGCGTTCGCGCAACAACGCCACAATCCGCTCTTCCAGCGCCCGATCCACCGCACCCACACGCTGCCGCCGACAAGCGTCCGAACAGTACTTCACCTCGTCCCAGTTCTTAGCCCAAGCCTTGCGCCATTCCATCCTGCGCCCGCAGGCCGTACAGGTTTTAGCCGCACGCTCGCCTTGCGCCTCCTCGCGCTTCGCCTTATGATCTGGCATCCTCGCTCCTCGCACCTCGTTGCGCCTCTCTCGTCACCCGCAACGCCTTCTATACTGCAATGACCCGTCATGTCCACTGAAACGTCCAGCCCCGCAACCTCTTCGATGCCGCCGCAAGCCTTCCTCCCTGTCGACCAACAACTCGATCTCATCACCAAAGGCGCGGCCGAAATCATTCCCTCCGCCGAAAACGGTGCCGCTGACGCCCTGCGCTCTCGCCTTGCCGCCTCGCTCCGCACCGGCAAGCCTCTTCGCATCAAAGCCGGCTTTGACCCTACCGCCCCCGACCTCCATCTTGGCCACACCGTGCTCATGCGCAAGCTCAAGCACTTCCAAGATCTCGGCCATCAAGTCATCTTTCTTATCGGCGACTCCACTGCGCTGATCGGCGATCCCACGGGGAAAAATGTCACCCGCAAGCCACTTACCCGTGAAGAGATCAACCGCAACGCCGAAAGCTATCAAGAGCAGGTCTTCAAAATTCTCGACCCCGCAAAAACCGAGATCCGCTTCAACTCCGAATGGCTCGACAAGCTCTCGTACTACGACATAGTGAAGCTTCTGGCGCAGTTCACCGTTTCGCAGATGCTCGAGCGCGAAGACTTCCACAAGCGCTTCAACGAGGAGCAGCCTATCGCACTTCACGAACTCATCTACCCCATTGCGCAGGGCTATGATTCCGTCGCGCTCGAATGTGATGTGGAGCTCGGCGGCACCGATCAAAAGTTTAATCTCATGCGCGGCCGCGATCTGCAAAAGCATTTCGGCCAAACCCCCCAGATCGTTCTCATGACGCCCATCCTCGAAGGCCTCGACGGCGTGCAAAAGATGTCCAAGTCGCTCGGCAATGCGATCGGCATCCACGACCCCGCGCCGGAGATGTATGGCAAGCTTATGAGCATCTCCGACGCGCTCATGTGGCGCTACTGGATCTTCCTCACCGACCTTCCACAAAGCGACATCGACCGCATGCAAGCCCGTGTCGCCGCCGGTGAGCTCCATCCTATGCAAGCCAAAAAAGATCTCGCCTACACCATCACCGCAGGCTTCCACTCCGCCCCTACAGCCGAGGCCGCGGCCGAAGGTTGGGCCAAACAGTTTCAAGAAAAGCTCATCGCGGACGACCTGCCCGAAGTCCAGATCGCACGCTCACTCGAAGGCTTGCGGACCGCTGAAGCCAACGGAGACGAACGCGTCCACATCCCCGCGCTGCTCGTCGCTGCCGGGCTCGCCTCATCCAAAGGCGAAGCACAACGCAAGCTCACCGAAAATGCAGTTTCGATCAACGGAGGAAAATTTACAGAAAAGCAGCTGCGCGCAGAAGCCCTAGGAGATGCGCCTGTGCTCAGATTGGGTCGCCGTTCTGTAAAAATTCGCTGGATTTGATGCCGTTGGGTTGCATCGCCACCCAACGCGATGCTTTACTGTCCTTGCGTCAAGGGTCCACATTGGCCCTATGCTCGTTTGGATAGTTGCCCCGCGGTTTGGACCACGCTGGGCTTAGCTTTTGGTGCAGTGCCTGGGTTTCCCGACGCACACCTCAGCACTGCACGTAGTCGGTCCGCCCCAGCCAGCTCAGGCGCGCACGGTTCCCCGTCTGCGAAAGCAAACGGCCCCTCGCTCCTCGTTATTCCTTCCCCGGCTGGGCCATCCCTGCGCGTTGTTCTGCTTCGGCGATCAAACGCACTCGCGATTCTGCAGCGGCATTCCTGCAAGCCAACGACTTTGGCTGCTCGCGGCTCTGTCTCTGCTCCGACAACTGCCACCCCTGCTTCACTTTGCCACTTCGCATGCGGCCATACCCGCGTGCACCTCTCCGTCAAGCCTAAGCACACGAACTGGGCCACACGCTATCCCCCAGACGGGTCGTCCCCGTCCTGACCGGGCTATCGTTGCAACCCCGTGCGTGGTACGTAAACACACTTTTGGGCGACGCCCAAACACCTTCGTGCCATTAACAAATGTGATGCACGGAAGCACATTGGAGTCACCAGTAGGGCCCAGATCTTCCTCCACACTTCCCCTTGGATTAGGACTTGCATGACACGATCGATCAAGCTTTTGTTGTTGGCCTTCTTCTCGCTCCTCATGACGAAGGCGGCCCTCGCCGATACCTGGTACGTCCGCGCTGATGGCGGCACCCGTTACTCCGCCAACGCCACCTCCGGTCAATGTGACGGCAAGGGCGACGCCGCGTACCCAGGTTCGGGCGTCAACCAACACTGCGCCTTCAGCGACTACCGCTTTCTCTACGACGACCAGCATTCGTACAACAAGCTCCAATGGGCCATAGCCGGCGGCGATACGGTCATCCTCGACAACACCAAACCCTGGCGCGTGGGCTGGGACGGCGACGGCACCAATCCTTCAGCGGAACGCTGGTGCTGGGGCTGGGATGCCGGCCCCTACGGTTGCAATAACCCCACCATTCCCGCCGGTACCGCGCAACAGCACACCCGCATCCTCGGCCGCAACTGGGCCAACTGCAACGCCGGCAACCAGGCTGATCGCTCCAAGCTGACGCAGATCTTCGGCGGCCATGCCGTTGGCGTGGCGTTGAACCTTAGCGGCGCGCAATATGTAGACGTCCAATGCATCGAGCTGACCCGCCACTCCAACTGCATCCGCCACGGCTATCCCGCCTATCCCAGCAACTGCAACTCAAGCTACCCGCTCGATGATTACGACGGCGACGGCATCTACACCGACACCCACACGCACGACGTCCTGCTCCAGGACATGTGGATCCACGGCCACACCGACCGCGGCATCATCGGCCCCATCGGCGGCTTAGTCACCGCCAACCGCATCAACATCTCCACCAACGGCATGGCCGGCTGGGATTTCGATGACGGTAACGGCACACCCAACGTCAATGGCGTGCTCAAAATGAGCTACTCCGTCATCGAGTGGAGCGGCTGCAATCAGGAATATCCCGCCGTCGACCCCATCCCCGTTGCCTCCTGCTACTCGCAGTCCACCGGCGGCTACGGCGACGGCATCGGCACCCCCGCCGGTGATGCCATGAACGTCTACATCGACCACTCCATCTTCCGCTATAACACCCAGGACGGCGAAGACTTCGGCCACATCGACAGCGGCTCCAACACCCTGCAGATCACCAACTCCGCCAGCTACGCCAACAACGGCGGCCAGTTCAAGTGGGGCGGCAACTTCACCAACGTCGTCTTTGAAAACAACATCGCCGTTGCCGACTGCCTGCGCATGTCGCAGCCGCTTGCCGGCGCACCCAGCAGCTACAACGCCCACCTCGCCGACTTTTGCCGCGCCCAGGACGCTCTGAGCTTCGACTTCCGCAACGGCGGCCAAGCCCTCTTCGCCAACAACACCGTCATCTCCTACGCCCCCACCACCTTCGACGTCCAGTGTTGGGATAGCTCCTGCGCCAACACCGTCTTCACCCTCACCAACAACGTCGTGCGCGGCTATGTGAACCAGGCCACCTGGAACATGGGCGGTCAGGGCGGCGGCGTCGGCGGCTTCTGCGGCGCTTGGTGCAACGGCTCCAGCGTGCCCATCGGCACCATGAATCGCTCGAACAATATCTTCTACGGCGTCCGCGGCACCTGCATTGCTAATACCGTTCCGAACTTCGCGCTCGGCGGCACCTCCACCGGCGAGTCCTGCGCCGACCCAGGCTTCGAGAACGAACCAAACGCGTTTATCGACGAAACCACACTCGACGGCTACGACTTCGCCCTCACCAACAGCAGCCCCGCCCGCTACGCCGGGACGCCCGTCACCGGCCTAGCCGCCGACTACGACGGCAACCTCTGGCACAACGCGCCCAGTGCCGGTGCGCTCGAGGTCGGCTCCGCGGCTAGCTTGCTCAACCTCACCAACTGGCCGGTTCCGCCGCCCAGCAACCCCGGCGGTAGCACGGGCTCTTCTGCGGCTCCGCTCATCGCCACACAAACCATGCTGTCGGTCACTAAAGGCAGCGGCTCCCCAGCTTCGTTTGTCTTCACTGCTGTGATCATCCCCGCGTCCGGTTCGCCGTACCCCTCGGGTACCGTCACGCTCTACTCCGGGTCCAAGGTCATCGCTACCGCCTCTACCACCAAGGGCATCGTCGATTTCGCGATCCCGGCCAACTTTACCAAGCTTACCGTCAACGCCGTATACTCCGGCTCGTCCATCTTCGCCCCGTCCACCTCCAACACCGTTACCGTCACGGCCAAGGCGGCCGGACTCTAACCTTCAACTCCGCACTGTAACTCGCTTCAAAACTCGGCTTGCCCAAGCGCCAGCAACACGGTACGCACGGGCAAGCCGAGCCACGTCTGGCTCCATGCGATGCTGAGTTCATGCCGTCTCCCAACGCCCATGCGTCTCAGACCACCGCTCCAGACCCGCCTACTTACAGCGCACGTCCTCGCGGCAGCTACGACACGATCGCCGCCATCTCCACCCCGCCCGGGCGCGGCGGCATCGGCATCGTCCGGCTCACTGGCCCCGAGGCCTTCGCAATCGCCACGGCGCTTCTGCGCCTTTCTGCACCGCTCGAACATGCCCGGGCGCGCTTCGGCCGCGTCCTCGACCCCAATGCTGCGGAACTTCAGAAAGATCCACCTCCTCAAAATCAGGCGCAGCCCGCCGCCGACAACTTCATCGACGAAGCCGTCGTTACCGGCTTTCGCGGTCCGCAATCCTACACCGGCGACGACGTCGTCGAGATCGCCACCCACGGCGCGCCCGTCGTGCTCGACACCGTTCTCACCGCGGCGCTGCGCCACGGCGCACGGTTGGCCGAACCGGGCGAGTTCACCCAACGTGCCTTTCTTGCCGGCCGTTTGGACCTCACCCAAGCCGAGGCCGTCCACGATCTCATCGCGGCGCAAACCTTGGAGCAAGCACGCGCCGCCGCCCAGCAGCTTGGTGGCGCGCTCAGCCGGCGGCTCGCCCCCGCCAAAGAGCGGCTTCTCCACCTCATCGCGCTGCTCGAGGCCGGCATGGACTTTGCCAGCGGCGAACTCGATGACGTCGAGGTCGTCTCCCCCGCGCACATCGCCGCCGAACTCGCCGCCGTGTACCACAGCCTCGGGCAGCTCGCGCAAAGCTTTCACGCCGGCGCTCTGCTCCGGTCGGGCGTCTCGCTCGCGCTTGTGGGCCGCCCCAACGCCGGCAAAAGTTCGCTCTTCAACCATCTGCTCGAGCGCCCCCGCGCCATCGTCACGCCCCTCCCCGGCACCACACGCGACACCGTCGAGGAGACCTGGTCGCTGGGCGGTATTCCCATACGCCTGGTCGATACAGCCGGCCTACGCCTAGCGAGCGAGTCCACCGCCGATGAGGCGGAACGCCTCGGCATCGAGCGCTCCCGGGAAGCACTCGCCGAAGCCGACCTCATCCTCCTGGTGCGCGACGCCACCGAGCCCATCACGCCGGAAGAGCGCACCCTCGAGCATCAACTAACCGGCCGCCCCCTTATCCTGATACGCAACAAAGTAGACCTCCTCCCCCATCTAAGGCCGGAGCCGGCACCGGAGCCGCCCACCAAGCTCCCTGCTGCCAACGACACCGCCATCCCTCCCACAACGGTGAGCGTCTCCGCCCTCACCGGGGAAGGCCTCGCCCACCTCAAGCAAATCCTTCTCGACACCCTGCACGCCGGTAGCGGTCCCCTCGAAGGCGGCGCCCTCACCAACCGCCGCCAACACGAACATCTGCTCGCCGCCCTCGCCGCTCTCGAGGCCGCCCAAGCGGCTAACCACGCCACGCTGCCCCACGAGGCCCTTCTGCTCGACCTGCACACCGCCCTCCGCGCCCTCGATACCCTCACCGGCCAAACCACCGCAGACGACATCCTCGCCCGCATCTTCTCCACCTTCTGCATCGGCAAATAACCCGCTGCTCAGCAGAGCGCACCGCTTAATCTGTTCGCTCAGCAGAGCGCACCGCTGCCTAGGTGCTACCCACCTATAGAGAACGGCACCAGGGAAGGGCAAAGAACATGGAGGAGAAGCGCCTTCGCGCATTAGAACGCACAGGCAACGCAACCACAGCGCAGGTTGCCCAGCGCTTCTTTCCGAAATTTTATGCGTTCTTGTCTTCCACAACCCAATCGTTGCATTCTGTCCAAGCCCTTTGTGCCGCGGCTGCATCAGATAGGGGAAAGATTCATGACGACCCGCCTCCATCCAGAGCCTCAGATCAGGCGTTGCCTTGGCGAGTGATCCAAACTCGATCGTCGCGGGGCACCCCTCACCGGAACCGCCCGAGACAGACAGCGCACTCATGGTGTTGGTGGCCATGGGCGATCAACAAGCGCTGGCCCGCGTCTTTGCACGCTATTCGCGATTGGTCTACTCTGTCGCCTACCGCGTGCTCAACGACACTGCCGCTGCAGAGGACGTCATGCAAGAGATCTTTCTGCAGATCTGGCGTAACCCGACCCGCTACCTTGCTACCTCCGGCGGTCTTCGTGGCTGGCTTATCGTGCTGTCCCGCAACCGTGCCATCGACGTCCTTCGCGGCCGGCGTCCGACGGAAGCTTTAGAAGATGTCGCCCTGGCCACGCCTGACCAGTTTTCCAACGACGCGGAACGCCACATTCTTCTCAGCCGCGTGCGCTCCTTCATCACCGACCTGCCCGAAAATCAACGCTACCCTTTAGAACTTGCCTTCTTTGAAGGCTGCACCCATCAAGAGATTGCGAGCAAGCTGAACCAGCCGCTCGGAACCGTGAAAACCCGGATCCGGACCGCCCTGCAAAGGCTGGAAGAGGCCTTTAACGCATGAATATGAACGGACATTTCGACGAAGACGATCTTCTGCTCTATGCTCTGCGCGAGTTGCCCGCCGAGCAGGCGAGCGTCCTCGCCCGGAGGCTCGCGGCCAGCCCCGAAGCGCGGCGGCGCTTGGCCGAGCTGCAAAGCACCCTGGCGGTCTATGCCGAGGCCGCTGTGGAGCTCGAATCCGTGCCCGTGGGCAGCCTCGACCGGCTCATGGGGCGCGTGAACCGGGAGCCGAAGCCGACCTGGGACCACGTCCTTTTGCCCTCCGGGCCCTCTGCTGCTTCAGCGGAATCCTCCCGCAGCACCTCGGTTGTGCCTATCGAGAGCTACCGCAGCCCGGAACGCAGCCCAGCGCGCACCGCCGCAACCTGGGCCGGCTGGGCCGCAGCGGCCGCTCTCGCCCTGACCACGGGCCTTGCCACCCAACGCTACCTCACCGCGCGGCAAGCCGCCGACACCCAAAACGCCCAGCTCGCCTCCCTGTCACAGCAGGCCGCGGCTCTCCGTCACGAGCACGATCAGCTCCAAGCGCAAACGGCGCAGTTTGCCTCCACCGCTTCGACCGCCACAGAGCGCGCCACGCAAGCCGAACAGGCCGCTGCCCAAGCAAGAAGCCTGCGCAACAAAGCCGCGGCGGCCCAAAACGGCGCGGCCACGCTGCAAGCCCAGTTGGCCCAGCAAAGCTCGCAAGCCTCCGCGGCACAAAACGACCTCGCCGCCCTCCGCACCCAGTTGGCCGCGCAAACCGCCCAACTCAACGAGCAAACGACGCGCGTAGCGCAAGCCGAGCGCGAACAAAATCGCCTCCAAGGCATCATCGCCGGGCAAAACAGCGAGCTCGCGCAGCTCAACGCGCAAACCCACAGCGCTGACCCCAGCGCCTCTGCCCTAGGCGCGCTGACCGATCCCTCTGCCCTGCGCGTGGTGCTTCGCCAGCCTAAAGCCAAGCCAGCGCCCACGGGCCGCGCTTCCTATGTCGCCAATAAGGGCTCGCTCGTCTTTGTGGGCAACAATCTCGCGCCGCTCGCCCCCGATCGCGTCTACGAGCTGTGGATTCTGCCGGCCACCGGCGCCAATCCCGTGCCGGTCGGCACCTTCACGCCCGACCCCAACGGCAACGCGCAGCTCGTGCTGCAGCGCCTCCCCAACGCCGTCCCCGCCAAAGGCTTCGCGGTCACAGCCGAGCACACAGGCGGCTCAGAAACCCCGACCTTGCCCATCCTGCTGGCAGGCACGGGAACCTAGCCTCGGCAGGCCTTTTTGGCTTGTACTTCCGTAAACAAGCGCAGGCATCTTTCTTTGTTGTCCTTCCGTAGCGCAGCGGCGGAATCTGCTGTTCGCCTGTGCCCTCAACCGCGCTCCAGGCAGAAGCACCTCTCTCCTCGTCCACCCCACGGACAAAAAACGCGTGCCGCCAACAACTGGGGCCTCCTTTCATGAGCCGGACGGAAACCGCCCGCACTTCTGCGCTCTTTGTATCCTAGCGGACAGAGTGCGCCCTTTCTTCCTCGATACACTCCTTGAAGTTTGAAACGGCCCTTGCCGTTTTTCGTTACAGGCGCGGCTACGTCTGCAGTTTCTATCCCAGCCACTGCAGATCGCAGTCAGAAAACCGAGGCTTGCTGTGCCTGAACGGAACCGCTTGCTTGCGTCCCTCCCGAAGGAGGATCGCGATCAGCTCCTTTCACTTTCCACCGCGGTCACCCTTCCCATCCGCTCCTCACTCTACGAGGCGGACCAGCTACCGCCCTACGCCTACTTCATCACCTCGGGCGTGGCTTCGGTGACCATCGAAATGGCCGACGGCAACACCACCGAGGTCAGCATGATCGGCAACGAGGGCCTGATCGGCGCCGTGCAGCTTGCCGGCCCGTTGCCGGCCTCCACGCGCTGCATCGCGCAGCTTGACGCGACGGCCCTCCGCATCCCTTTGGGTAAGCTACGAACCCTCTTCGAAGAATCCGCCAGCCTCCGTCGGCCCGTCCTAGAGTTCCTGCAGCAGCAAGCCTATAGCCTCGCCCAGGTTGCCGGTTGTTTGCGCCTTCACGAGGCTGAAGAACGGTTGGCGCGCTGGCTACTCATGGCGCAAGATCGCACCGGACATGACCAACTCGACTTTACCCAAGAGTTCCTCGCCGAAATGCTCGGCGCGCGCCGTGCCACCGTTACCCTGGTCGCCGGGGCGCTGCAGCGCGCCGGCTTGATCGAGTACCGCCGCGGCCGCGTCAAAATACTCGACCGCACCAACTTAGAAGCCGCCGCCTGCGACTGCTACCCCATCCTAAAAAGAATGCACGACAGCCTTTACCGCACGTAACCCGCGTTTCCAGACCTTGCGCTACCCTTTTTGATTGTCATTCCGTAGCGCAGCGGAGGAATCTGCTGTTCGCCCGTAGCTTCAACCGCGCTTCCAGGAAAGCACACCGGGGGCTTAGACCGCAGAGATCGCTTCTTCAAAGCACCTTGCCTTCCAGAGGTAGTCCTGGCTCGGCCTAAACAGCAGATTCCCTTCGGGAAGGACAACCAAGATGGGCCGTTAGGACCATAACAGCTCCAACTTCCGGGATTCGCAGGAAGAAGCACCCACCCTCAGCTCTCGGTCTCCGCCGGCCCTGCGCCGTTCGCCGCCGGGTACCCCAGCTCAGAAACCTTCGTCTCCGGCGCACCGCGCTGCGCAAAGAGGAACTCCGCCGGGTAGAACACCGAAGGTCCGCCGGCAAAATGAACCATGACGCCGCCGGCCAGCCATTCTGAAAACACAATGCGTGGTGCACTCATCGAGGTATGACCAATGCCTATGAGAGGGGGAGGGCGGCGGCCTCATGAAACAAAGCCTGTGTCGAACTCCGCGTAGTTATCTAGATGATCTTTGATGATGCGGTAGCACTCGCACGCTCGACCTTCCAGAGCCTCACGATCCTTGATGTGCACCACACCCCGCGTATAGTCAATTAACCCTTCACTGCGCAGCGTCGCCGCCGTCAACGAGACCGTCGGCCGCGTGCTGCCTAGCATATCTCCCAGCAGCTCGTGCGACAACTTCAAATCCAGCGTGTGCGCCCGGTCCGCACAGATCAGCAGCCACCGCGCCAGCCGCTGCTCCATGCTGTGTTTGGCATTGCAGCCGGCCGACTGCGCCGACTGCACCAACTGCGCCTGCACATAGCGCAGTGCAAGCCTTTGAAACACCTCGCAGCGCATAAACTCGCGCTTCGCTGTTTCCATCGTGCAGCTAAAACCGAAACCTTCAATCTGCGTATAAATGCGGTTCAAACTGCGTTTGGTGCCCATCAAGGCCGAAACGCCGATCACCGATTCAAACCCAAACATGCCCACCTCCACCTGCGAACCGTCACCAAAGGTGGTCGTCATCGAGGCAATCCCTTCTTCAACAAAATAAATATTTCGAATCTGATTGCCGGGGAACTCAATCTCTTGCAACTTCTCAAACTTCACAGGCCGAAGCGCCAGCCTTTGTACGGTCTCCTGATCCAAATGCTTTAGAACTGTGTTTTTGTAGACGTGCACGTGCGGCCTTTCTGGGGCAAGCGTGCGTTCAGTACGCTCACCCCTACACACTACATCGTTTGCCCGCCAGCCGTATGTTCGCGACCAACGGCAAAACGCCCCACCCTTCCCAAAACTGCAGAAAGGCAGGGCGCTCCCCAACTTGCCACGAGTTACCGTTCCAGCCCCGGGCCTTTCGCCTGCGCGCCGCTGATCTCCACCCCGCCCGAAAGCGGCAGCGACGCCACCGAATCGCCCACCAAAACCTCAAACCGGCCCGGCGCGATCGTCCACCGCTTTCCACGCTCGTCCCAGTACGCAAACGCGCGCGCCTCCAGCGGCACGGTCACCTGCTTGGTCTCGCCCGGCTGCAGCACCACGCGCTCAAACCCTTTCAGCTCGTGCTTGGGCCGCGGCACCGGCGCGTGCGCGTCGGAAACATACACCTGCGCCACCGTCGCCCCGGCGCGCTGCCCCGTGTTCCGCACCGTAAAGCTCACTGTCGCCAGCGCCGGGCCACTGCCCTTCTCCACCTTCAGGTCGCTAAACCCAAACGTCGTATACGAGAGCCCATAGCCGAACGGAAACAGCGGCTTCACCCCGTTCTTCTCATACCCCCGATAGCCGACAAAGATTCCCTCCTTGTAAAAGACCTTCGGATTCGGCTTCTCATCCTCGCTCGCGGGCGGGTAATAGTTCGCAAACGTCGGGTTATCCTCCGCACGCCGCTCAAAGGTCGCCGGCAGATGCCCCGAAGGGTTCACGTCGCCAAACAGCACCTCCGCCATGGCTCGGCCGCCAGCCTGCCCGCCGTACCATCCCTCCACCCAGGCCGGCACCTTGTCGATCCACGTCGTTGAATCCACGTTGCCGCCCGAGGTCACCGTGACCACCGTCTTCGGGTTCGCCGCGGCCATTGCCCGAATCAGCGCATCCTGCCCATACGGCAGATCAAACGTCCGGTCGCCGCCCTCGCTCTCCGTATTCACGTCGCGGTTGTTGTAAAACCCCGCCGCCACGATCACCGCATCCGCCTTGGCCGCGAGTTCCGTGGCCCGCTGATTGACCACCGACGCCTCCGGCACAATCGCCAGCCGCAACTTGCCGCCCAAAATGCCCGTCTGCCAGCTTTCCACCACCACCTTGTGCACGCCGGCCGCCAGCGGCATGGTCAGGTGCGGCTCAAAAGCCCGCACATACCGCCAATCGTCGATCACCATCTTGCCGTCGATCAGCACCCGGTCGCCATTGCCCTCGCCCGCTCCCGCCAGCGCTACGAGGTAGTCGCCGCCGGTTTTGGCCTCGAAGTAGCCTGTCAGCCGATGCCCGACCGTCTTCGGCGGCTGCGCAAACAGCTCCATGATGTTGCCCAGCTCCCCAATTGCATCCCAGCCCACGCCCGTCAGATTCACGTGCCGCATGGGCGTTGCTCCCTGCTTGGGCGTCCCGGTCAGCTCCTTGTTATCAAAGATTTCCAGCGTCAGCCCAGGCTGCCCGCCGCTCGCCGCCGTCCGAAACTCGGTGCGGTTGGCCAGCTCCCCCAGTGGCGGCAGCCCCTGGTCATACAGCACCGTCACCCCCGGCGCTACCGCAGCCACGCCCTCTAGCAGGCTCGTGCGACCAAACGGCACCACCCCCGCGCAGCCCCCGCCCCCTGGCGTCCCCGGGGACGCCTTA
>CAXTTZ010000070.1:0-13167 GCA_964247325.1 uncultured Acidobacteriaceae bacterium
GGTCACCTACACCGAAACTCTCACCGTATCCACCTCGGAACCGGTCCCCGAGCTCGAGCCAGAACCACTTCCGCCCCAAACCTGGACCGTGACTTTCCTCCTCCGCCACGTCCGCGGGCTGGTCGAGCGCGGCTATGGCCGCGTTACGGTCGAAGGTGAAATTTCCAACTGGCGCCCTGCCGGTAGCGGCCACTGCTACTTCACCCACAAAGACACCGGTGCGCAAATCTCCGCGGTGCTCTTTCGTCGCCAAGCCACGCTCCTTCACTTCCGCCCAGCCGACGGCGACGCCGTCAAGCTCCACGGCCAGCTTTCGATCTATGAATCCCGTGGCCAAATGCAGCTCATCGTCGAGTGGATGGAGCAAGCCGGCCTTGGCGCCCTGCTCGCGGCGGTCCAGCGCCTCAAAGAACAGCTTCGCCGCGAAGGCCTCTTCGACCGCCATCGCCCGTTGCCGCCCTTTCCGCGCTGCATTGGCGTGGTCACCAGCCCGCACGGCGCCGCCCTGCGCGACATCATCAAGGTCTGCCGCCGTCGCCACGCCTCCGTTCGGATTCTCATCTATCCCGCCGCCGTGCAAGGCCCCAACTGCCCCGCCGAAGTCGCCGCCGGCCTCCGCTGGTTTCACACCCACCCCGACCGGGCCGAGCTCGTCCTGGGCGCCCGCGGCGGCGGCTCCTGGGAAGACCTCCACGGCTTCGACGACGAGCGCGTTGCCCGCGCGATCGCTGCCTGCGCCCTGCCCGTCATCACCGGCATCGGCCACGCTACCGACTCCACCATCGCCGACGCCGCCGCCGACCTTTGCGCTCCTACGCCCTCCGCTGCAGCGGAGCTGCTCACCGCCGCCCAACACCGGGTCGAAGACCACCTCGCCCGCCTCCATAGCCGGCTCGTTCGCGCCGGCAGCTTCGAGCTGTTACGGGCTCAGCAGCGATTCACCCGCGTGGTCGCTTCCATCACCCTGCCCCGCCTCGAAGCCCTCCTCAACCGCCGCGCCCAGCAGCTCGATGAGCTCAGCTTCCGTGCTGAAGCTGCCCTCCAGGCCCGCCATCGCCGCGCGGCTAGCCGCCTCCAAGCCGCCGAAACTCGCCTCACTCGCCAAAACCCCGGCCTCCATCTGCAAAACCACCGCCGCCACCTCGAAGCCCTCGAAAACCGCCTCGAACGCGCTGCCACTCACCATCTCGCCACCCGCCGCCGCCGCGCCGAGGTCGCCAAAACCCGCCTCGCCGCCCTCAGCCCCCTCCGCGTGCTCGAGCGCGGCTACGCCCTGGTCTACAACGACGCCGGCCACCTCCTCCGCAACGCCAACTACACCCAACCCGGCCAACAGATCACTGCCCGCCTCGCCCAAGGCACCCTTAAGGCTCGCGTGCTCGAACCTTCGCTTCCCGATTTGAGCCCGAGATGAAGTCGGTCTAGAACGCCAGTTTCGCCGTGAGATCCTACCTAGCCGTCAACAGCAGCGGCGTCTCTGGAGCTAGCTGCTGCTGACCTTTCCACAAAACCGGATCACGGCCTCCGCAAAGGCACTAGGATTCTCCTCTGGAGGGTAGTGACCGCTGTCAGAAATCACCGCGACAGACCCGTCGTCTGCGATTTCCGCCAGTATCTCCTCAGCGATCGTGCTTAGGAAGCTTTCTCTGCCCGCAACAAACAGCACAGGCATCCGTAGTCTGCCCGAGTTCTTCAGCAGCACACGGTTGTCTTCGGCATCCTGATCGAACGCCCGGTACACCTCGAACCCGGCCTTCATAGCTCCCGGCGCGGCGTAGGCTTTGGCATAGGTGTCGATGACCTCGGGTGAGAAAGCGCCGATGTTAAAGGCAATGCGGTCGAAGAAATCTTGAACATAGACACGCTCCTTCCCCGCGGTAAGCGTTTCTGCCATGTTGTTACGGGCATTATGGAAGAAGAAATGCGCCAGGTTAGAGTTTTTAAGTTTCCCTGTAGTAAGCAGGTCTTGATAGGGTGCCGTACCAGGAATGATCGCATCGACAAGCACCAGCTTTTCTATCCCCTCGGGAAAAAACGACGCATACGCAAACGCCACGGTCATACCAATGTCGTGGCCAATCATAAAGATAGGCTCGTGGATATCAAGACGATCCACAACCAGCCTCCTGATATCACGCGCCATTGTGCACTTGTCATAACCCTCTGCGGGTTTCGAGGAGTTACCAGCGCCTCGGTAGTCGATGGCGATTACCCGAAATCCAGCCTCAGCAAACAACGGCATTGTATGACGCCACTCCCACCATGTCTCCGGATACCCGTGAAGCAACACGAGCGTTCTAGGACCGGCTCCGGTCTGAATGTAATGTAATTGAACACCCGGCTCGATCTCTTGCATTCCGTGGCGAAACGCGTTCTGGTCAGTCATCATTATTCTCCTTCGGGCATCCCCAAATATGCCCTTCTCAGAACCTACAACCTTGACATATAGGTCAAGGTCAAGCACGATCGGGAGGTGACCATTGGGCAACTTTCGGAAGCAAGCGGAGCCAGCACACGTTCCTTGCGGCATTACGAAGCAGCAGGGCTGCTTTCTCCTAAGCGGCTATCGAATGGCTACCGTGACTTCGACCGTGCTGCCATCGAAACCGTTCGACAAATTAGCCTTCTTCTGAACTTCGGATTTCCGATCAAGGCCATCCGCGAACTGGCACCCTGCTTCCCGGACAGTGCCGAGGCCATCGCAGTCTGCCCAAAGATCAAAGCTGCCTTGCTTCGCCATCGATCGTGCTTAAAGGCACGTCACGTAGCTCTTGGCAAACTCATTCGTCGCATCGATCTGATCGTGGCTGTTTCAGCCCCAGGGCAAGCGCCCGTACCCACAAACTCGACAGCATAGGCAGCGCTATCCACTACCGCGCCACCCTCGCCCTAGCGGCAATAACGTACCCACTCCACTCCCGTACACTATCCCTCGGGAGACACAAACGCCTCATGCGCAAGCTATTCGGCACCGACGGTATCCGCGCCGTCGCCGGCCAACCCCCGCTCGACCCCCGCACCATCTTCGCCGTAGGCACCGCCCTAGCGCGAAAGCTCGCCACCGAGGCGGGCGGTACGTCCCCCAAGCTCGTCCTCGGCATGGACACGCGCGAGTCCGGTCCTTGGATCGCCGCCACGCTCACCGCGGGCCTTCGCGAGGCTGGCGCCGAGGTCGAGAACGCCGGCGTCCTCACCACGCCCGCCATCGCTTTTCTTGCCCGCAAGCACAGCTACGCCGCCGGTGTCGTCATCTCCGCATCCCACAATCCTTGGCAGGACAACGGCATCAAGATCTTCGGTGGCGACGGCTACAAACTGCCCGATGCGACCGAGCTCGCCATCGAGTCGCTCATTGATGAAGCACTCGCGCAGGACACCCTTGGCGAGCGCTCCCTGCCCGCCGATCCGAGCACCTTGCCTCCAGTCAACGAAGTCCTGCGTTTCGAGTACATTCAGTTCCTGCTCGCCGCTGTACCCGGCGTCTCACTCGATAATCGCTCCGTCGTCCTCGATTGTGCCAACGGCGCCGCCTCCGCCGTTGCCCCCGAGCTCTTTGCCCAACTGCACGGCACCGTCCACGTCACCCATGCTTCTCCCAGTGGCCGCAACATCAACGAGGGCTGCGGCGCGCTGCATCCGGAGATCGTCGCCGCCGAGGTCAAGCAGCGCAGCGCCGCCCTGGGCTTCACCTTCGATGGCGACGCCGACCGCGCCCTTTTTGCCGATGAAAACGGCCGCGTGGTCAATGGCGACGCCGTCATGCTCGCCTGCGCCCGCGACCTTCACACCCGCGGCGAGCTTGCCGGCGACACCGTGGTCGCCACCACCATGAGCAACATGGGCTTTGAAGCCGCGCTCGGCCGCTCCGGCATCCGCATGCTCCGCGCTCCGGTCGGGGACAAGTACGTTCTCGAGCTCATGCAGAAGACGGGTGCGTCGCTGGGCGGCGAGCAATCCGGTCACATCCTCTTTCCGGCCAAGGCCACCACCGGCGATGGCCTGCTCACCGCGTTGGTGGTACTTGATGTGGTGCACCGTTCTGGCAAATCGTTGGGCGAGCTCATCTCCGACCTCAAAACCTATCCGCAAGTCATTCTGAATGTAAGGGTTCGCGAAAAGAAAGACCTCAGCTCGTTACCGGCCGTCCATCGCTGCATTCAGGATGCTGAAACGGCGTTGGGCAACACGGGGCGCGCTGTCATCCGCTACAGCGGCACGGAGCCACTGGCCCGCGTCATGATCGAAGCCGAAGATGAAGCCGCAATGCGGCACCACGCCGAGCGCATCGCCGCGGCCATTCGTAACGAGATCGGCGCGTAAGCGGGCCGATCTCACCCAGCACGTCCCAACAAAAATTGTCCAAGCGCAAGTTCTTTGAACTCTGCCGAGAAAGACGGTACCAGGGTAATGCCACCTCTGGGGCGTCCGCGCCCCCCTTTGGGGCATGGCGGATTTAAGCTCGCAGCTTGAATCTAGCTGGGTACTTTGTCCGCGCCGAGGTGCTGCTCGGGGTGAGGGGAGCTTTCGCAGAGATCGATGGTACAGAACTCCTTCAGTTTCGACCAGACGCTTGCTCCCAAAGAAGAGGATTTTATTCTTTCGGAGGTCCTTTCCGCTTTGACCTTTGCTTTGGACCTCACGGAAGGCGCCGTGCCGGGCCATTCGCTCCGCACCTGCCTGCTCGGCATGCGCTTGGCCGCGGCCATGCAACTCCCAGAGCAGGACGTGATGGACCTTTACTACGCTCTGCTGCTCAAAGACATCGGCTGCGCCGATACGGTCACGCGGCTTTCACGCATCATGTGTGCCGACGACAACGGCCCTTGGTCCTTGACAGGGTGGGCCGGCCCTTTCGGTACCAATCCGCTGCTATTGGCGCATGTGTGGCGCAAAGTTCTCCCCGAGGTTCCGCTTCCGGGCCGCATCGGGCAGATGCTCGGCTCCAGCCTTGAAGACGAGATCCACGAGGGCCTACAAGCCCACTCGTCGATCTCTACCCAGCGCGATGCCGAAACCATGCTCTTGCTCGGCATGGGCGAAAAAACCATGGAGGCGGTCCTCCACATCGATGAACGTTGGGATGGTTCGGGAACGCCCGCGCGCAAGCGAGCGTTTCAGATCCCGTTGCTCGCCCGCATCTGCGCCGTGGCGCAATCGCTAGACGCTTGTGCGGCCGAGCACGGCAGCGAAACGGCCCTGGGCATGGTGCGCAGCCGACGCGGTACCTGGTTCGACCCCGAAGTGGTTCGCATCGCACAAAAGCTGCACACCTCCGGCAAGCTCTGGCCGCAGTGCCACAAGAGCGATGTCGAGGCGACCAGAACCGAGGTGTTGCGACTTGATGCAAGCGCTTCTTGCCGGCTGACAACGGAGCGTTTAGACCGTATTTGTGAGGCATTCGGCAACGTGGTGGATGCGAAAACTCCTTTCACCTTTCACCACTCGGTCGGAGTGACCGAAGTCGCTGTCAATGTCGCTCGCGAACTGGACCTCGCTCCCGAGCGCATCTCACTGGTGCGCCGCGCTGCCTTTCTCCATGACATCGGCAAGCTCGCGGTCCCCAATCGCATTCTTGATAAGCAGGGACGGCTCACGGCCCAGGAGTGGGCGGTGGTGAAACGCCACCCACAGCTCTCCGGTTCCATCCTGGCGCAGGTGAGCGCCTTTCGCGAAATCGCTGCTTTGGCCGCGGAGCATCATGAGCGACTTGACGGCTCCGGCTATCCGTTTGGCTTGCGCGCCGAACAAATCTCCATCGAATCACGCATCATTGCGATTGCGGATTGCTACTCCGCCATGGCGGAGGACCGGCCCTACCGACAGGGCATGGAGGTGGAGCGAATCCTGCAAGAGCTGCAGAAAGACATACCCGCCAAGCTTGAAACGGCTTGCCTGGAAGCGCTGCATGTCTGCACAAATCGTTGGGGTTCCCGTATGCCGGCGCATCAGTTCCCACCGAAACTCGGCAGTGCCAAAGCCACTGCCGTTCCCAAAGTGAAACCTGCGACGTTGCGGCGGGCGAGTTGAGCTATGCTGCTGCCCTCCCATAGCCTGTACACCGCTTCGTGCGGGAGCCGTGTCCGCCTTTCCGAGATCCTTTCCGCGTTCACCTTTGCGCTGGATGCGACCGAAGGCGCCATGCCGGGGCACTCCCTACGCTGTTGCCTCCTCGGCATGCGCTTGGCCGCAGCCCTAGGCTTGGAAGAACAGCAGCGTTCGTCGCTGTACTATGCTTTGCAGCTCAAAGACGCCGGTTGCTCCTCCAACGCGGCAAGGATGAGCGCCATGATGGGTGGAGGCGACGACCACAAGCTGAAAAATGCTTTTAAGCTGAACGACTGGACACGTCCGAATCGCCCCGACCCGCGCTACCTCCGCGAACTTTGGCGCCAATGCTTACCAGGCGCCAGCGTGCTCGATCGCCTGCGGCACCTGTCCCAACTCGCGAACACCACTGAAAACAACACGCAGTCCATGATTTCGCTGCGGTGCGAGCGCGGCGCCTCGATCGCCCTGCGCCTCAACCTGAGCACCGAAACGGCCGAAGCTGTGCGCAACCTCGATGAACATTGGGACGGCTCGGGCTATCCGGAAGGCAAACGCGGCACCGACATCCCACTTCTTGCCCGCACCTGCGCCGTGGCCCAACACCTAGATATCTTTGCAGCCGCAAAAGGCCCGGAACGCGCGCTGTCCATCCTAGCAACGCAACGTAGCGGATGGTACGACCCCGAGCTGATCCGTTTGGCGCGCTCCCTGAACAAATCGCGCACGCTTTGGGCGCATTGCCTTCCCGAAGACAAGGTGGAAACCACGCGGCGCGCCGTGTTGGCGCTCGATCCCGGAACGGAGGCGGACCTGGATGAAACGCACATCGACCAAATCTGCGAGGCCTTTGCCAACGTGGTGGACGCAAAATCCCCATTCACCTTTCGGCACTCCATCGGCGTGATGCAGGTAGCCGGCGCGATGGGAGAAGAGCTTGGCTTTTCTCCCATGGAACGCATCGAAATCCGCCGAGCGGCACTGCTGCACGATCTCGGCAAACTCGCCGTTCCCAACTCGATCCTCGATAAAACCGGCAAGCTCACCGACGACGAATGGCGCATCGTTCGCCAACATCCCGTGGTCTCGGCTACGATTTTGCGCCGGGTACGCGGCTTCGAGCGCATCGCGACCCTGGCAGAGCAGCACCATGAGCGCCTCGACGGCACGGGGTACCCGAACAGACAAGGAGCCGAAGAACTCAGCATGGCGTCTCGCCTCATCGCTGTGGCCGACTGCTATTCTGCCATGGCCGAGAATCGACCTTACCGCCGCGGCTTCGGGCGCGAGGTCGTCTTGGAGCGCCTTTCTCAGGAGCTCGACGGCAAACTGGACGCCCTCTGCTTCGCTGCCCTCGAAGCCTCAGCCTCGCATTGGCCGGGCGACTTTCCTGAGGTCGCCGAGCAAGCGCCTCTGCCAGCAAGAGCTGATTTCGCGTCGATGCAAGCTTTCTTTCCGCACCCCTCTTCGGAGGTGGCCGCGGCGGCACTGATGTAAAGAGACCGCCCAGCCGATGGCCCGTCAGATATCGCGCCAGTTCTGCCCCAACCCGACCTCGGCCACGATCGGCACGCGGAACTTGGCCGCGCCTTCCATCTGTTCTTTGACAAGCGATTGCATCTCCTCGGTCTCGTCCGGAACGACATCGAAGAGCAGCTCATCATGCACCTGCAGCGTCATGCGCGAGCGCAGGTTACGCCGCTGCATCTCCGCGTCGATCCGAATCATCGCGATCTTGATCAGGTCGGCTGCCGTTCCCTGCAACGGCGTGTTGACCGCGGTGCGCTCGGCGAAGCCACGCTGGTTGGCGTTCCGCGACAGGATGTCTGGAATCGGACGAACGCGGCCAAATGCGGTACGGACAGCTTGTGTCTTACGCACCTCGGCAAGTGTGCGTTCAATGAATTCGGCCACACCTTTGTAACGCGCAAAATAGCGCTCAATGTATTCGCGGGCGATCTTCTGGTCGATGCCCAAATTCGCCGCGAGCCCGAAGGGCGAAATCCCGTAAACGATGCCGAAGTTCACAGCCTTGGCGCGAGCACGGGTCTCCTTATCCATCGTCGCGGGATCCACCTCGAAGACCTCGGCCGCCGTAAGCGTGTGAATGTCCTTGCCGGTCTGGTACGCATCGACGAGCAGCGGATCACCCGAAAAGTGCGCCATCAGCCGTAGCTCGATCTGCGAATAGTCAGCCGACATGAGCAGGTTTCCCGGCGCCGCGATGAACGCAGCGCGAATCTCCCGGCCGACAGCGGTCCGAATCGGAATATTCTGCAGGTTCGGGTTCGTCGAACTGAGTCTTCCCGTCGCTGTACCTACCTGATTGAACGTCGTGTGCACCCGGCCCTGCGCATCGGCCAACACAGGCAGCTGATCGAGGTAGGTCGATTTGAGCTTCTGCAGCTGACGATGCTCCAGCACCATCATCGGCACCTCATGATGTTGCGCGAGGTCCTCGAGGATGTCCTGTGCTGTGGAGATGATCTTGCCTTTGCCGTACTTCAGCGGCTTGGGTAAATCCATTTTGTTGAACAGCACGTCGCCAAGCTGCTTTGGCGAATTGATGTTGAATCGGTGGCCAGAGCTCGCATACACCTTCTCGGCTAGGTCGTCGATCATCACGGCAAGCCGCGAGCCCATCTCCCCCAGCAGCGGCAGGTCGACCCGCACGCCAGCCTGCTCCATCCGCAACAGCACATCCACCAGGGGCAGATCGATGGCCCGATACACCTCCCGCAGCGACGAGTGCTCATCTAAAGCGCCGGACGCAGCCGGCACGCTGTCGGCAGCGGGCCGTAACGGTGCGCTTTCCCCACGGCTGCCCTGATCGGCAAACAGCATCTCCGTGGTCAGCGCGCCGCCCAGCCCCGGCTCATCGGCAGGAATCGTGTGTTCCACCACGGCAGCTTCCGCAAGCTGCTCCTCCAGTGCGATCGCAAGCCGTGCCACAGCGGTGGCGGCCTCGGCCAAGCGCTCCGGGTCACTGGGATTTTCCTTGGTCGGCTGATGCGTGAGCGCACGGCTGGTCGTTCGAGCGGCGATGTCGACCAGCGTGTGCGAGCTGTGGGTCGGGTTGATCAAATAGCTTTCGAGCATCACGTCGTTGATCTCGCCAGCGATGCGGATCCCGTGCGGCTCGAGCGCACGCAAAATGGCCTTCAAATCATGCACCTGCTTGGGAAGCGAGGCATCCTCAAGCGCGGCGCGCAGCTCAGGGGCGTCGAGCGCCACCTCGAGGCCGAGCGTCGGCGTCACCGCGAGACCGATACGGGACGTTGGCAGCTCGCCCGCGGGCCTCGCCCCCGCCATCAAGCCAGAGGCAGCCGCACCGGAACTGTCATTCGAGCTACTTCCACCAAAGAGCGAAAGCGTTTGCGGCATCGCAGGCTCGGCCTCGTGATCCAAGTCCGGATCAGCTCCCGGCTCCGCGGCTTCGGCACTCACTTCTTCGCTGAGCGCCTGGGCGCTCGCCGCCAGCGCAAGCGCGAGATGCCCGTCTGCGCGCGCTTGAGTGAGCAGATGCGCCAAATCCTCGTCAGAGGCGCGCGGCACATACTCCGGCACCACCGCGTCCACATCCGGGGCCAGATCCTTCAGCAGCGTCGTGAACTCAAGTTCGGTGTACAGTTTGCGCAGCGCGGCGGTGTCCGGCGCAGGGGTGCGCATCAGGTCAAGATCGGCCTCAATCGGCACCGCGGTATGAATCGTGACCAGTTCTTTTGAAAGCAAGATGTTCTCGCGATTGTTGGCCAGCGACTCACGATAGGTCTTGCGTTTAATGGCGTCTGGCTGCGTTTGTGCGGCCTCGATGGCTGCCTCGACCGTGCCAAACTGCTGAATCAGCTCGATCGACCCCTTGTCGCCGATACCGGGCGCACCAGGAACGTTGTCGATGGCATCTCCACGCAGGGCCATCACGTCGATGACGCGCTCCGGAGGCACGCCCAGGGCCTTTTCCACCCCCGCCGGGTCCAGGATCAGATTGTCCTTGGTCGGGTTCAGAATCGACACATGCTCGTTGACGAGCTGCATCATGTCCTTGTCGCTGGAAACAACGTACACCGGGTGCCCGGCGGCGGCTAGCTGGCAGCTCAGCGTGCCGATCACGTCATCGGCCTCGAAGCCCTCGTAATACACGATCGGAATGCGAAAAGCCTCCAGCGCGCGCCGGATAAACGGCTGCTGCTGAATCAAATCTGGCGGTGTCTCGACCCGGTTCGCCTTGTAGCCGCCGTACTCGGTCGTCTCAAACTGCTGCGTCTTCAGGTTGAACTTCTGCACATCCTTCATCTGCGACGCGAGTTCATTACGGTGCACCGGGCGCCCCACGTCATACACCGCGGCGAGGTACGTCGGATGGAAGTCCTCGCGCAACTTGTTCAGCATGTTGACAAACACATAGGTCGCGGCCGTGGGAATGCCGGTGCGCGTGGACATGGGCCGCGAGCGCTGCATCGCGTGGTACGCGCGAAAGATGAACGCCATGGTGTCGAGCAGGTAGACGGGCGGCTTGGCGGAGTTGGGCATGATGTCTCTTCCCAGCTTAGGATGCGGGGGACGATCCGTCACCTTGGTGTGGGGAGATGGTTTGGTTTGGGCGGTGTACCCCCTCCTTGTACTTATTGGGTAAAGTCCTCAGGACAAAGGAGTTGAGCTTGGATTTCCGTAGCGGTGGATAGCGGGGATGGGTGGGCGGCTGGGCGGTTGTGGTGTTAGACTGTAGCACAGGTGTCAAGCGGGTTGGTGCTATTAGGCAGAGTTTAAGGGTGACGCATTCGGTGGTCGGCCCCGTTGTGCAGACTTGGCCGCGTTGGGCGGCTTTGAGCCACGCGCCGAGCTTGTATGCGAGTATTGACGCTGGAGAATGACGTGCTCAAAGCGTGGTTGTTGCCTCTGCTGCTTTCCTTAGGATTCGCACAAGCTCAGACCCCGGAGATTCATGAAAACACTCCGGAGATGAAGCAGCACTTTGGCCATGGGACGCCGAAGCTGAGTCCACTTCTCGATGTAGACCACAACACATTTATAGTTCAGCCCAAGGGAAAATGGACGCTCATCTGCTTCTGGGCCGACTGGTGCATGCCATGCATTGGCAAAGGAATACCGGACCTTATTGCGTTTCAGAAGGCACATGAGATGCAGAGCAGCCTCTTCACCATTGTCGCGATTCGCTTCGGATCGACCCATGAGAATTATGAATGGAGAGACTTTCATGCGAAGACCCTGCATTTAGAGCAGACCGTATGGCATCAAGTGCCGCCGTTCCCCGTAGTTGATGATGACAGCTCCCAGTTCAGTACGGATTGGGGCATTCATGCCTTGCCGACCTACGCTCTGATAGATCCCAAAGGAAACCTTGTACGTGACGGCGATCTGGGCACCCTGGAGAAGGCTCTAGACGTGAAGAAGTAGCACGACGGGCAGACTGTGTCGTGACTACGCTTGCAATACAGGTGCCCCCGCAAGTGAAATGCAGACTCCCTTCGGGAAGGACAAGCCGGAAAAACGGAAGGATGGCGCTGTTTCTGCGCGGGAACAGCTTTTCGCAGACAGATGTGCGCCTGAATTTTGTTCTTTGGATGTGACTCGCCTTGTTGGGCGATTCGGAAAATTACCAGGCGATCTGGGTAAAAGGGCGTGGCGTGCGAAGGTTAGTCGCCCTATGCTTAAGCTTGTGGGCGGTCGTGAGCATATGCGTTCTCTTCAGGGTACGATGCGGAAGGCTGTGGTTCATGGTCACGCGGTCTCGTGTCGCATACAAAGTCCCTACATGCCCGTTCTAAGCTCCGTTTCGAACCGGCAGTTTGTGATAAAGTACTTTGTTGCTATGCCACAGACTTCGAGTGAAGACCTAAAGCTCTATTTTAATATGTTCATTGCTGTTCCTACAACTATCCTGGCCTACCTCAATCTTCTGCTTACATGGTTTAAGGAGCAGGGAGTTGCAGCAAGGAGAAGGCAAGAACTGGAAGAGTGCCATAAGCGGATAGAACTGTGGAGTGCTTTGTCGAAGGCGCTTCCACCAGAGGCTGCGTTTTCTCGTGACGTGAAGGCGCAAGCCACGAGCGAGATGCTTTCCGCAGCTGAGATAGCGTTCCGTATTTTCCATGATGCTAAAGAATCACAAGGAGGCAGCCGGCGTTTTGCACGTTTTCATAGTTCGTCAACTTTCGACCTTTGGAGAATTCGGCTCTTCTTTTATGCTGGAATATTTGAAATAATATTACTGTCTTTAGAATGCATTAGCTTAGTTGATCGCTTACTTGTAAAGCGTGAACCTCCTCTGCACGCATGGGGGCCTATAGCCTTCATGATCCTTTACATTTCAACGATTACTTTCGTTATTTTCCTCTGGGCTCAATTAAGGGAAATGCGGCGTAATTCACCAACGATCAAACACAAGTAGCTGTTGTGATTCGCTGAGAGTGCGGAGACTATGAATAGTATCCATTAATCAAACGGCACTGGCTGTTACTTAAGCGATCTTAGCGGTGGCGATTTTTAGATCACCAGCATGCAATCACCGTAGCTGAAAAAGCGGTAGCGGGCGGCGACGGCGTGGGCATAGGCACGGAGGACGTGCTCGCGCCCTGCAAAGGCGCTTACCAGCATCAGCAGCGTGGACTGCGGCAGATGAAAGTTGGTCAGCAGCCCGCCAACCAGCTTGAACTCGCAGTCGCCGTCCGGGCCGGGCGAGAGAAACAGGCTCGTAGAACCGGACGCGGGCGAAAGCCGGAGCGGGTTGCCCGGCGCAAGCGGACCATGGGCGGCTTCAAACTCGCGCGTAAGGTGCTCCAGCGTGCGCGTAGTCGTGGTGCCGACGGCTACGATGCGGCGGCGGGCGGCATAGGCGCGATTAAGCGCCTCCGCAGCGGCAGGGCTCAGCGTGTACGGCTCAGCGTGGAGGCGGATGTCCACAGTGCGCTCCACGCGCACAGGCTGGAAGGTGCCGAGGCCGACATGCAGCGTGATGCGGGCGATCTCGACGCCGCGCGCCTCGAGCTGCACGAGCATCTCCGGCGTAAAGTGCAGGCCGGCCGTGGGTGCCGCGGCCGACCCGCGCGCGGCCGGCGCTGCATACACGGTCTGGTAGCGCTCCCGGTCCTCGGGTGAGTTGGG
>CAXTTZ010000071.1:0-13033 GCA_964247325.1 uncultured Acidobacteriaceae bacterium
GTGCTGCAAGGCGTCACACGGGGGCAACAGGTCAGCATTCCCTCCGAAAGCGTCGTTCGCTTTCGCCTGAGCAGCCCAATTACGGTGCGCTCGTCGGAAACCGCACGGGCATCGACCGATAACGGCAGCACGGACGCCCCAACCCTGCACGAGCGCTGATGCCCTGACGCTTGCCTCGCGACCTGTACACGAGCGCTTCGCGCCTCGCTTCCCCGCCGCCCCCGGACCCACCGAGGGTACCGCTTGCTGTGGAGCCGCAGCGAGCACCGGAGCCGGTGAGACGTGCGGCGCTGCGTTTCAGACTGGGTTCGGCGCTGGAGCTTTGGCACCTCGTTTCGCTGGATGCACCCACAGTAGCTGTTACCTGGACCCTATTTGTGGCTTGGGCGGCGGGCGTACGGCTTGCTCCGGCGGAGCCTGCGGCCATGTTTCTGGCCGTGTGGATGCTGTATGCGGCGGACCGTTTGCTGGATGCCCGGCCGCTGTGGCGAGGGGTCGTGGACCCTGCGGCTGAACTTCCTTTGGCTAAACTTGCCGCGGCTGAGATGGCTGCGGCTGAACTTGAAGACCGGCACCATTTTCACTATCGGCATCGCAAGGCCTTTCTTGCCGTAATAGCTGCCGCGAGCCCCTTCGTGGCTGTGCTTTTGCGCCGGGTTGCTGCGCCAGTGCGCAATCCACTGTTCGCGCTGGCCGGCGTGCTGGCGTGTTGGCTTTTGGTGATCCACGTTCCTTGGGGTGCGAGGTCGGGTGGGCGTCGCTTGCCGAAGGAGTTCGCTGTTGGCTGCTTCTTTTCTGCCGCGACGTTTGCGCCTACGTTTGTCCGTTTGCCCCCGGGGTCGGCCCTGTTGCTGTACTTGGGGCTGATGTTTGCCGGTTTGTGCAGTCTAAACTGCCTGTTTCTGTTTCGGTGGGAGCATCCGCTCCGAACGCGCGGGCGCGGGCGTCAGTTAGCGCAGCCGGGCGTTGCGGCTTATGGGCTTACGCGTTGGTGTGCGCAGCACGTTGCTGGGTTGGCACTGCTTCTGCTGGCTGCCTCTGCCCTGCTCGCCGCCTTGGCGCGCGCTGCAGGAAATGCGGGCTCGCTGCGGCATCCCGCGGCAATTGCGGTGAACTGCTCGCTCAGCACGGCGCTTCTGCTGGTGCTGCACCACCGGCGGCGGTCTATGTCCTCATTACGGCTGCGCGCTTTGGCAGATGCCGTGCTACTTACGCCGGCCTTGTGGGTGATTTTTGTTTCCTTTGGGATGAGCCGCTGAAGCCCCTTGCGAGAAAGAGCGGCTCGGCGGCTGGGCCGCCGCCGCCCGCCAACTTCGATAGGGTAGCGCGCGTGTATCGCTGGCTGGAGTACCTGGCCCTTGGTCCCCTGCTTGCGCGCACAAGGAGGCAGTTTCTGCCGGAGATCGCGGGCGCGCGCCATGCCTTGGTGTTGGGCGATGGCGACGGCCGTTTCTTGGCCGAGCTTCTCCGGTGCGCGCCACAGCTCCGCGCCTTTGCCCTTGATAGCAGCCCGTCCATGCTTTCGCTGCTGCAGCGGCGGTGTGCGCGCGACGGCACGGCGCTTCGTCTCCGAAGCAAATGCATCTCGGGCGAGATCGCCGCCTTGCGACCGGACGCCAGCGAACCTCGTCCCGATCTGATCGTCACGCACTTTTTTCTGGATTGCCTGCTCGAACCCGAGGTGGTGGCCCTGGCCCAGCAGCTTGCTGGGCTTGCAGCGCCCCGCTGCCTTTGGGTTCTTTCCGAGTTCGGGCTGCCCGAGCAGCCGTTCCTTCACTTGCTCGCCAAGGGCTATGTGCGCCTGCTGTACCTTGCTTTCCAGCTACTGACGGGGCTCAAGGTGCGGTCCTTGCCCGCGATTGCGCCGGCGCTGCGGGCAGCCGGCTTTCGGCGGCTTGCGCGACACCAGCGGCTTGGGGGTCTACTCTACGCAGAGCTTTGGCAAGCCCCGGATGCGTAGGGCGAAGCTAGACAGGAGTTTCGCGGCCACGCAAAAGCTACGCAACGTCCACGTCTGCTGCATCATCCATCCAAAGGTGTCCAGCAGCTTGCCCGATCTCCTTGCTTCCGAAATGACTGAGCTTCAGCCTCCTGTCGAAATTCCACCTGCGCCCGTATCCGTGGACGATGCTGTTCCGAAAGGCGCGGAGCTGAAGGTATCCAAGGCTAAAGCGAAGAGCGCTTCTGCCCCGCTTGCCTATTTCACGCACCCCAACCGCAGCCGCCCCAGCATTTACCTGCTACGCCACGGCAGCGCGGGGACACGCCGCAAAAACCCTAAGCTCGACATCCGGCGTCCGCTGGACAAGGAGGGCAAACGCTATTGCCTGTATCTGGCGCACATCTTGAACAGCATGAAGGTCAGCTTTGACCTGATTGTTTCCAGCCCGCTCAAGCGTTGCCTCCAAACCGCGCAGTTCGTCGGCACGGAGTTGGGGCATGAGAACCGCATCTTGCAAACCCAAGCTCTTGAACCGGAGGCCAACTTCGCCCAGTTCGAACGCTTGCTGCACGAATGCCGCAACTACGAACAGGTCTTGCTCGTCGGCCATAATCCGAGCCTGACGGCTTTTCTTGGGCAACTGCTCACAGCGGGCAACCCTGGCAGCGAGGTGGGCTTTGAGGGCGAGACGAACCAGGAAAACGTTCGCTTGCGGCTTCGCAAGGGCTCCTTGGCGCGGGTGACCTTGGAACGGGGGCCGGCGATGCTGCAGTGGATGCTGGATCCGCGGCTGGTGCGTGCACTTTACGACACCTCGACGAAAAGTTCACGGCGAAAGACCTCGCGAAAGTAACCCGCTTCCTTTTTTGCGGCCCACACCTCCAGCTCTGCCCCGCCCCGTGCCGGGCGCAGCTGCAGGCCGACGCGTTTTGGGTAGACCAGCGGCTGCACGCGAAGGCTGCCGGCGGCACGCTCGCCCTGCAGAGCCTGGGCCACCCGCAGCAGCACCACGGCGCGGGTCACATGCGCTTGCTCTTCAAGGGGCACCAGACGCATGGGTCGGTCAAGCGGCGACGGCCGGCTCTTGCCTAGGTAGCGGCTGATGGCGGCGACGATGGCGCGCTGCGTGGGCGAAAAACCGAAGATCTCTGAGTTGGCGATGATGTAGTGCGTGTGCCGGTGGTGGCCCTGGTGGTTCATGAACTTACCGACCTCGCGCATCATGGCCGCCGCGCCCAACCAAAGCCGGTACTCGGCTGGCAGTTCGTGCACCGGGGCCAGCGCGTCGAAAAGCGCTTCAGCCTGCTTGCGCACGGGCTCGGCCTTTTCGGGGTCGACGCGGTAGCGGCGGCACACCTCGAGCACGCCCTCCCAGCGCTCGGACTCCATGGTGCGGTGCACGCTGGCGCGGGTATCGACATCGGCGAGCATCTGCGCCAGCACGCCGTCGCGCAGGCCCAACGGTGAGTAGCGGAAGCCGGGCAGCCCGGTGCGCTCCAGCAGCGCCGCATACACCTGCGCGCCGCCCACGATAATCTCTGATCGGCGCGGCCCGATGCCGGGCACGGCTGCGCGGCGCGCATTATTCATACGCAGAAGCTGCCCGGCGAGGCGGCGTACCGAGGCCGTGTCGGTCTCCAAGGCGGCAGGGGTGCCGCGCTTGCCGCCGCGGGTACTTTTGCCGAGGTGCTTTTCGATGGCGCCCTCGGCCGGCAGCGCGTGGCTGGCCTCGGCCAGCGCAGCGGCCGTGCCGGAGGTCGCCAGGACGAGATCGACCTCGGGTTTGCCGAGTTTGCGCTCGGCGCGGGTGAGCTCGCGGTTGATGAACTGTTGCAGGCGGGCGATGTCTTCTTTGGAGGGCGGGTCGGAGCGCAGAAACTCCTGCTGTAGCCGCACGGCGCCCAGCGGCAGGCTCACCATCTCGCGGATGCGGCCCTTGTCCGAGAGCGTGATCTCGCACGAACCGCCGCCCAGGTCGATCAGCAGACAGCGCCGCAGGGCATCGGGCTCGTGCGTCATGACGCCAAGGTGGATGAGGCGGCCTTCCTCCAAACCGCTGATGATCTCAAGATCCCAGCCGGTGGCCGACTTCACGCGCGTTTGGAAGGCCTCTGCGTTGAGCGCATCGCGTGTGGCGCTGGTGGCCACGACCCGCACCCGGTCGACGACCTCAGCTTGCACGGCTTTGTGAAAGCGCTTAAGCGCTTTGATGGTGCTGGCCATGGCTTCGGGCGAGATGACGCCTGTTTCGAAGACGCTTTCGCCCAGGCGCGTCACCTCGCGATCTTCGTGCAGACTGCAGAGCTGATGCTGCTGAACGGCCGCAATCGCGAGACGGCAGGAGTTGGAACCGATGTCAATGGCCGCGAACTTTGGCATGGGGTTCGGCTGAGTCTCCAGAGATGTGGAAGGGCCCAGCTTCAAGATACATGGCGCGGCACGCCTCCACAGCCTGGCGTTGCGGATTTCGCGAAGCCGCCGCGGGTTGCTACTCTGGGAGAGACGTCCGCTCCTGCCTCGTGCCTGGCCGGCCTTGATGTTTCGATCTGATGGCAACTCGCACGCTCCGCAATTCGCTCGCCCCGAACCCCCTGCCCCGTCGAGCAGCGCAGTTGGCTTTCCTGTTTGCAGTCTGGTTGCTGGTGTACGCCGCGTCGCTGCTGACCCCGCCGCTGCTCGATGACGCGGATGCCACGCACGCGCAGGCCGCCCAAGCCATGCTGCGCACCGGCGATTGGGTTACGCTGCACGTGGACGGCATCCGGTACCTGGAAAAGCCGCCTTTGCCGTATTGGATCACCGCGGCCTCGCTGCGCTTATTTGGGAATAACAGCTTTGCGGTGCACCTGCCGCTGGCGTTGACGGTGCTCGGGTTGGCGGCGCTAGGCTGGCTCTGGGGACGGCATGCGTTTAGGGAGCGCGCTGGGTTCTATGCCGCGCTGTTTACGCTCACCTCGTTGGGCGTCTTTCTGTTTACCCGCGTTTTCATTCCCGACGCTTTGCTTTCGCTGCTATTGTGCGGTGTGTTGTACCTTTTTCTGCAAGCGCTTGGACCAGAGACGCAAACCACGGCTCGCCGAGCCTACCTTGGCTGGGCGCTGCTAGCGGCAGCCGTACTTACCAAGGGGCTGGTGGCACCGGTCTTTGTGCTTGCCGCCATGGCTTTGTATCTGCCAATTACGGGCGAGGCCCGGCAATGGCGGCAGCTGCGGCCCTTCGGCGGCGTTCTGCTCTTTGTGGCCTTAGCCGCGCCTTGGCACATCTTGGCCGGTTTGCGGAATACCGGCGGCGCGGACGGCCATGGATTCTTCTGGTTTTACTTCATTAATGAGCACGTTTTGCGTTTTCTTGGCCGCCGCTACCCTCCCGACTACAACAAGCTGCCCGCGCTGCTCTACTGGGCGCTGCACCTCCTGTGGCTGTTTCCGTGGAGTTGTTTTGCGCCCGTAGCCGCCGTGCTGGCGTGGCGAGAGCGTAGTCGCTTCCGTCTAGGGCACGGAGTAGGTCAGCCTAGCTTTGGCCGACGGAGCGTGCTGCTCCTGAGCCTTTTCGCCGCCGTGGTGCTGGTGTTTTTCAGCGTTTCCACGAATCAGGAGTACTACACGCTGCCCGCCTACCTGCCCTTGCTGCTGCTGCTGGCGGCCGCGCTGCGCCGGGTGGAGGAGGGGTGGGCGCCTGTGGGTATGCCGGGAACGCTGCGCGGTTTGCTGCTTGGCTCGCAGGCCGCTGTGGCTTGTGTCGGGGTTTTGGCTGCGGCGGCGCTCCTGTTTGGCCTATGGACCGCGCGCGGCTTGCCGGCAGCGCCCGATGTGGGCGATCTGCTGGCGCATCGCGGCGTGGGGGACTACACCTTATCAATGTCGCACTTTTTCGACCTCACGGGTGCCTCGTTTTCGGCGCTCCGGCTGCCGGCGACGCTGGCCTGCGTGGCGCTTGGGATTGGGCCCGTGTGGGCTTGGCGCTTGCGGCGGCGACAGCGGGATATTCGCGCGACCGTTGCCGTGGCAGGTTCAGTGGCCGTTCTGATGTTTGCCGCTCACGTTGCGCTGAACCGTTTCTCCTCAATGCTTTCCTCGGCAGACTTCGCCAAAACCTTAACGCAGTTGGAGGACAGCGGAGCAATCGCTCCGGATAGCCAAGTTTTGCTCTTTGGGGATCAAGCGTTGGGGTCCTCGATGCCGTTTTATCTTCAGCGCCGGGTCGGGCTGGTCGATGGCCGTACCACCTCCATGATCTTTGGCAGCACGTTTCCGGACGCACCGCCGATCTTTGAAACCAGCGGCCAGCTCGTGGCCAGTTGGGGGGTAGGGCCACGCAAGGTGCTGTTTGTGCCGCTCGAACATCGCGCCGAGGTGGATCGCCTTCTTGGTTCGCGGCGGCAAGTGGTGCTGGATCAGAGTTCCGGTAAGTGGCTCCTTACGGACCGGCCGCTGGCTCCAGGCAGCTTTGCGACAAAAACAAGCTTGACCCCGACACGCGCGGATCGTCCTAGCCGGTGAACGCTTCGCTTACGCCTCAGCCACTCACCCCACAGCCGCTGCAAGGCGGCTGGCGGGCGAGCTCGGTCGCGCTGCTGGTGGGGTTCTGGGGCATCCTTCAGCTTGGCGGGCTGTTTTCTCCGGGTTTGCTCGATGATGTCGACTCGGTGTATGTAGAGATCGCGCGGGAGATGCTCGTGCGGCGCGACTTCGTGACGCCGTACGTGGACGGCATCCGGTTCTTTGATAAGCCGCCGCTCATGTTTTGGATGGCGGCGGGCTCCATGCACCTGTTCGGGGTGCACGACTGGGCCGCGCGCTTGCCGCTTGCCCTCGGTGTGCTGGGCTTGCTGTTTGCCGTGTATTGGCTTGGCATTCACCTGTTTGCTCCGGTTTCGCCGCCAGCGCATCCGGATCGCGGCGGCCTGTATGCAGCTTTAGCAACGGGTGTTTCGATCGGTCCCTACCTGTACACGCGCTTTTTCATTCCGGACATCCTGGTCGCGCTGTGGATGACGCTGGCCGTGCTGCTGCTTTTGGTGAGTCTCGAGCGCGCCCGGCATGGCCGCAGCACGGTTTGGCCGAGTTTGGGCTTTGGCGCTGTGCTGGCCCTGGATGTGCTCACCAAGGGTCTGATCGGCCTCTTGTTTCCCCTTGGCTTTGCGGTGCTCTTTCTCTTGCTGCAGCGGGAAGGAGGGCTTTGGCGACGGTTCCACTTGCCGCTCGCCGCGGCTAGTTTCTTGGCTCTTGCCGCGCCTTGGCACATCTTGGCGGCTCTGCGCAACCCGGCTATTACCATTCCGCCGGGCTTGGGCCTGCCGCCGCGGGCGGGTTGGGCCTGGTTCTACCTGTACAACGAGCACGTTGCACGCTTCTTGCAGCGGCGCATTCCGCATGACTACGGCCAGGTACCGATTCCGCTGTTTTGGTTTTTGCTGTTGGTTTGGCTGGTGCCTTGGACGGCGTTTCTGCCGTTAGCGCTCCTGCGCGCCTTGGCGGGGCTGCGTGGGGCAGCAAGCCGCCGCACCGCCGCTGGGCGTGTCGGCGCGGACGAGCCAGCGCAGCCGTTCCAGCGTGAGGCCTACCGTGCGCTGCTGCTATGGGCCGGGCTGGTGCTTGGGTTTTTCACGCTTTCGGCCCGTCAGGAGTACTACCACCTGCCCGCTTTGCCGGCGCTTTCGCTGCTGGTGGGCGGTTTGCTCGCCGCTGCCGAGACTGCCGCGGCTGCCGACCGTTTCAGCTGCCTACCGCGGCAGGTTCTGCTTGCTTCGCAGAGCTTTCTGGTCCCGTGTGCGCTCTTGCTAGCGATCATCTGCGGATACCTGGCCATTACCGCGCCCCACCCAGCGTCAGGCGCGAAGCTCGCTTCGCTGTTGAACTCGAATCCGGCGCTCTACAACCTTTCACTCGGACACATCTTCGACCTCACGGGCAGTGCGATGGGCTTTTTTCGCGGCCCGCTCACCGCCGTCACTGTTGGGATGATGATCCTGGGTCCGGGCTCGCATCTTTTGCGCTGGAAACAGCGGTCCTTTGCGGCCAATCTCACGATCGCGGGCGGCATGACGTGTGTCCTGTTGGCGGCGCATGCCGGTTTATCGCGCTTCTATCCGATCCTGGGATCGAAGCAGCTCGCGTTGGCGATCAACACCCAACGTGCGCCGGGCGATGCCGTGGCGATTGACGGCGAACTCACGGCGGGCTCGACCCTTCTGTTCTACTCCGGCAAGCCGGTACTGCTGGTCAACGGACGCATCAACGGCCCCTGGTTTGGCAGCTTCTGGCCAGATGCGCCGCCGATTTTCCTAGATGAGGGGACCTTGCACCAGCGCTGGGCCGGACCACAGCGCTTCTTTTTGCTGACGTATCACGCCCCAGAGCGCTCGGCGGACTTGTCGCACGTGGCCCCGGTCTTTTTGGTCGCGAACGCGGGCGGCAAGGCCGTTCTTTCTAATCGTCCCGCTGCCCCGCAAGGCGCTCATCCGGCTGCGGAATGAGCCGCGAGCGCGCGCTCGGCGGTCTGCTCGGGCGACTCCACGCGCCCACCTTCCATCAGGGTGTATACCTTGCCGCGGTAGTAGAACCGGTTGCCGAAGTAGCTGCAAAGCCACAGCACGCCCCCGAGCAGATCGCGCAACGGATAGAACAGGGTGCCTTGCTTCCACGCTTCTTCGCCAAGCGCGCGTAGGACCACACCGGCCTGCAGCCAGCGGTTCAGCATCGTGCCCACGAACCACAGCAGGCCCACCCTGGATTTGCCGACGCCCATGCCCCAAAGCAGCCCCAAAAGGCCGAACGGCACAGAAAAGGTGAGCCCGCTGCCCAAATGGCCCCAAGGCCGGGAGCGCCGCGTACTTTGCATCCAGCGCAGTTGATTGCGGAAGCTGAGCCAAAAGGGCGAGTCCTGCACCATGAGCCGGATGACGTGCGTGGCCAGCAGAACGCCGGTGCCCTGCTCGGCCAGCCGGTTGCCGAGTACAAAGTCGTCAGCATAAAACTGCCCCAGCTCGCCGAAGCCACCTACCTGCCGGAAGCTGCCGCGGCGCACGGCCATCGTCGCGCCGAGGGCAAATCTTGTCCCCTCCAGCATGTCTGCGACCAGCGCGCCGGAGCTCATCTCTACGCTCTTGCCTACGGCGTCGAGCCGCGACGAAAGGCCCGCCCCAGGGTGCGCGGTGCCGAGATACAGGCAGGATGCCAGCCCGACCTCGGGGTCGCGCAGGTATTGGACCATGCGCTGGAGGTAATCGGGCGCGACACGCACATCGGCGTCGCTGGTGATGTAGTCGTCAAAGCGCGCTTCGGCGTCGAGCCGAGCCAGCGAATACACTTTGGCGTTGTGAAATCGCGGCTTGGGCTCGCCGCAGGTGACGAACTTAGCGTCGACCTCGGGATAGCGGGCAGCGACCCTCGTGGCCAGTTGCAGACCTTCGTCGCCGTCATGCCGGGCGCAAAAGAGCAGCTCAAAATGAGGGTAGCGTTGCTCGAAGAAGGTTTCGAGGTTGCGTTCCATGCCCGGCTCGGTGCCGTGCAGCGGTTTCAGCACGCTCACCGGGGGAAGAAACTCGGCGGCTTGTGCCTGCTCGCGCCGGCGCCGCGCCCCAAAACGCAACGCCGCAACGACCACCATCCCGCAGTAGATCGAAGAGGTGACTGTGCCCGCCAAGGCCGGCCAAAAGAGAATGCGGGGGATGTTCGCCCGTGAAACGTTTGCTCGTACAACTCTCGCCATAATTCAGCGGTTCGCGCACGGCCCCAAGGTGGCGAAACGCGAATCCCCTATCAGTTTAGATCACATGGCAAGGCGGTCTTCGCTGCGCATTACTTCACCCGCAGCTTCGCTTTCGTTGCTGTAGTGACTTCGCGCGCCGAAACCACCATGGGCCGCTTTAGGGGCACAAGCCCCGGCTCCGGTTTGCCCTGCGCCTGCTGCATACGCGCCAGCATTTCGGTGCGCACGTACTCCACAAAGCCCTGCATTTGCCGGTTCATCTCTTCCATGCGTTCGCGCATCTGCAACACGATCGCGATGCCGGCGATGTTGACGCCGAGGTCGCGGGCCAGGTTCAGGATGAACTCGAGCCGCTCCAGGTCCTCGTCAGTGTAGAGGCGCGTGTTGCCGTCCGAGCGCGACGGCCGCAGCAGCCCTTCGCGCTCATACAGCCGCAGGGTTTGCGGGTGGATGTCGTACATCTCCGAGACCGCGGAGATCATGTACGCCCCTTTCTTTCGCCGTGTGGCCATGATCAAAAGCATACCCCGGCGTCCAAGCCCTCGCCAGAGCCGTTTTGCATCCAAAGGTGCCATGCGTCGTTCCGCCAACAACCGACTCGCCCTTGCCGCTGCCGCCGTGGGCGCCACGGCTGCCCTTGCTGCCGCCACCCGCGCCTTATTTGCCACACCGCCGCCCGAGGGCGCGGTGGTGGTGGTCACAGGCGGTTCGCGCGGCTTGGGGTTTGCCATTGCCTCGCGCTTTGCCGAGCGCCCGGTCAAGCTAGTGCTTGCGTCCCGGAAACGGAATGAGTTGGAGGCCGCGCGGCAGTCGTTGCTGGCCAAATACGGCCATCTGCGCCCGGAAGACGTTCATCTCGTCGCGGTCGATCTGGCGGTCGCCGAGGATTGTCAGCGCTTAATTGCCGAGGCCTTTGCGCGCTTTGGGCGCATCGATGTGCTGGTCAACAATGCTGGCATCATCAACGTGGGGCCGCTCGAGGTCATGGACGCCGATTTATTTGAGCGCACGATGCGCATCGATTTTTTGGCCGCCATGCAGACGACTATGGCCGCGCTGCCGCAGATGCGCATGCAGACCCCGGCAGAGGGATGGAAGCACCGTGCAGCGATTGTGAACATCTCGTCGATCGGCGGCAAGTTTGCCGTACCGCACATGCTGCCCTACTGCGCTGCAAAATTTGCGCTGACGGGCTTCTCCGAAGGGCTGTATGCCGAGGTCAAAGGCAGCGGCATCCATGTGCTCACGGTTTGCCCAGGCCTGATGCGCACTGGCGGGGAAGAACATGCCGAGTTTTTGGGTAACGCCGAGGCTGAGGCCGCCTGGTTTAAGTTCTCCGCAAAGACTCCAGGCATCTCCATCACGCCGGAGCATGCAGCCCGCAATATCTACAACGCGCTCGCGCAAGCCCGCCCGGAGATCACCATTGAGTGGAAGGCTTGGCTGGGCGCGCGCTTCGAGGGACTCTTCCCCGGCATGCTGCAGCGCATGAATCGCCTGACGAATGATCTGTTACTGCCGAAGCCTTAGGGTGCAACGAGCGAGGTTCGTGGAGATCGTTCCTGTCATCAAGTCCTCCGACCTCGAGCGCTGCGTTCGCTTCTACACAGGGGTGCTCGGCTTCGAACGAAGATGGCCGAAATCAGGATCGCGAGGAAACGAACAGCGTCGCTCACCTTGTGAAGGATCAGGCAGAGCTGCAGATATCGCGCCACGGAGGCAATGGTGTCTTCGGTTTGCTGCAACGCGTGTTTGTGGAGGATGTGGACGAGCGTTGCGCGACGTTCGCGAGCGGGGGCTATACACGACACGGCGGCCTGTATCGCCAATCCTATCGCGCCCGTCGATCAGACCTGGGGACTGCGCGAGTTTGCCGTAACCGATCCGGATGGGAATGGCTTATGCTTCTGCGCGCCTATTCGGTGAGTACTTGCTCCTAAGCAGCTTCCTGGTTCGTAGTCGCAGTCCTCTCAGAGCCGGATTTGCGCCGCTCCAACAGCTCCCGCAAAGCCGCATTCACTGCCTCTGAGTCCGGAAAGCTTGCCTTCACATCCGGGTCCAGCGAAACCAGATTTAACTCCCGAAAATCCTGAAACCACGGATTTCGAATTCCGTTGGAAAAGTCGTACTCGTCGCGCATTTCATAAGAGTCTTCCCAATCTGCTTTCATATGTCCTCCTTTCCACCGAGGTAGGTTTTCTTGCACTCACAATCCGCAATCGCTCTCCTCGGTACACGTGAACTACCGTGAGGAGATTGGGTTTCGTAGAGCGCCCAATCACAATGTATCTCTGTTCGTCTTCAGAATGATCAGGGTCATGCTCAAATATCGCGAATGGGTCCAACAGTGCGGTTGCAGCTTCTGTGAAGCGTATGCGATGACGCAACGCGTTCAGGGCAGCTTTTCGGCGATCCCACTCAAACACCTGCCCTAAATACTCATACACCTCATCGTCGGTCATGCCTCGGCCAGCATCTCCGCCCGGGGGTCTTCCGGGTTGAGCCTTTGCAGCTCGCGCAGGATCTCCTTGGAGCGCTCATCCTGCACGCGCGGCACGATGATCTTGACCTCTACGATCTGATCACCGCGCTGGCCTTCTTTGGCCGCCACGGGCGCGCCCTTTTCACGCATGCGCAGCTTTTGGCCGCCTTGCGTTCCCGGTGGAATCTTCAGCTGCGCCCGACCAGGGTTTGCGCCCTCGCCGTCAATGGTCGGAACGTCGATGCGAGCGCCGAGCGCCGCTTCCATCGCCGTTACCGGCACGGTGATGTGGATGTCGTCGCCGGTGCGGCGGAAGAGCTTGTTCTGCCCCACCTTGATGATCAGGTACAGATCGCCCGCTGGCGCGCCCTCGGTGCCCGCGTTGCCCTTGGCTGCCAGCCGGATGCGCTGCCCGTCGCGCGTGCCGGCTTTGATGCGGAACTCAAGCGGCTCGCGGCGCGTAATCACGCCCGCGCCCTCGCACGTCGGGCAGGCGTTCTGGATCTTGCCCGAGCCGCCGCAGCGCGGGCATTGGATGTTGAACTTCATACGCCCGCCGGTTTGTGTCACTTGGCCTGTGCCTTTGCACTCCGGGCACTCCATTGGCTTGCCGACCGTGCCGGTGCCCTTGCAGGTGTTGCACTGTTCTTGGCGCTGGATCTCCAGCCGTGTAACGCCGCCGCGGATGGCAGTCCAAAAATCGACCTCCACCTGATATTCCAGGTCGGTGCCCGGCTGCGGCCCGCGTGGCTGCCGTCCGCCGCCGTTGAACATGCCGCTGAAGATGTCGCGAAAGCTCGATCCAAAGCCGCCGCCTTCGGTTTGTGCCCCGCGGCCACCGACCGCCCCGGCGGAGAAGTTGGAAAAATCAAAGCCGCCGAAATCGAACGGTACGCCCC
>CAXTTZ010000072.1:0-12984 GCA_964247325.1 uncultured Acidobacteriaceae bacterium
GGTGCAGGCGACGCTGCCGACCAACGTGACCGCGACGACCGACAATGCCTTCAGCTTCGGAGTCCAAAACCGCATCTTTGTGCCCGAGATTGGGCAAGCGAATACACAGGCCTCCGGGACGTCGTCGATTGCGGTCTTCGGCAGCACGGCCGGCCCCACCGCGGGCACGGTAGGCACAGTCGCGCTGCAGCAGCAGATCAGTGTGGGAGCTAATCCGGTGTATGTGGTCGGGACGGCCGGCACGCCGCGGGCCTTTGCCATCAGCACGGGCGCGGGGACCGGGCCGGGCGAGGTGGACACGATTGAAAGCTCGACCTTTGCGGTCTCCAACCGCATCGCGGTGGGCGTGAACCCGACCTATGGCGTAGAAACGGCGGACAACCGGCGTGTCTTTGTGACCAACGGCAGCTCGGGCACGGTGTCGGTCATCAACGTGACGAACAATGCGCCGGACATCGCGCATCCGGTGATTCCGGCTACGGGAACGCTGGGGACGAACCCGGTGTGGGCGGACCTGATCCCGGCGACCAATACGCTGGTGGTGCTGAACAAGGGAGACGGCACGACGCCGGGGTCGCTAAGCATCATCAACATCCCACTGTGCAATGCGTTGGCGCAGGCAAATAACCCGAGCTGCGATCCGAACAATCCGAGCGATGGGGCGACCTTTGGGACGCTGGTGGGGACGGTGCCGGTGGGGATCAATCCGGTGATGGTGTCGGTATTGGCCGATGGCAGCCGCGCGTATGTGGTCAATCAAGGCATCCTGCCGGGTGCGAGTGCGACGACGCCCAACGGGGCGGAAGGCTCGGTGAGCGTGGTGAACCTGGTTAGCGCGACGGTGACGGCGACCATCCCAGCAGCGACGGCGAGTAATCCGATCCTCGCGCCGACGTGCCCCAACGCCAGCGCGAGCGGGACCCAGGCCTGCGTGTATGGGCACCCCACGACGATTGCAGCGACCAATTCGAACCCGACGGGCAAGGTGTATATCACCTCACCGGACAGCAACTTTCTCACTGTCATTGAGACCGATACGGATACGGTGGACACGCATGTAAACCTGCAAGGGGCAGGTGTGCGGGTGCGGGTAAGCGCACCGTAAATGTAGAGCTGCAGCGAAGGTAAAGAGCGAAGCCCTGCACTGATTACGGCATGGCGATGGTATTTACGGCTCTGCCGAAGATAGATTAGCCACCAAAACTTCTGCGTTTACATTCCAGCAAGCACGATGGGGGGCGTGGGAGCTTTGGAGCCTTCTTCATCCTCGACAGTGACGCCGAAGCCTTTGGCGGCGACGTGCTGGGGAAGTTCGGGGAGGACCACGGAGGCGTTGCCGTTCATGTCGGGCTTAAAGAGGCCGGCGGGCACGGGAGCTTGGCCGTTGGCGGGAAGCAGCCAAAGTTCGTAGGTTTTTTCCGAATCAAGCGGCTGGAGATGCGAGGCCACAAAGACCAGCGAGCCTTTGAGCGAATTGTAGGAGGCGTGGGCCTCCGGTCGGGTAGGAGTGCCGGGCGCGGCGGGCTGGCGCAGGGCTACCTGCATGGCTTGGGGATCAGTGAGGGTGTGAAGCACCTCTTGGGCGCGGGCGGTTTCGCGGCTTAGCTGGCCGAGATGGGTGTTTTGCGCGCGAAGCTCGTCATGCAGGCCGGCGGTTTCGGTTGCCTGCCAAGCGACCACGCCGGCGAGAGTAGCAGCGAGGGCCCAGCCTGCCCAAAGGGCAGCCCCAGAGAGCCGGCGCGCTGGGGGGACGGCGGCGCGCGGTTCACGGTCTAGTAGATTGCTGGAACGGCTGGCGAGGACGGGATCGTGGACGGGCTCAGGGACGGGGTCTTGGACAAATCCATGGTGGGCGGAAGCTCGCGCAGGCACTGACATGGGCACATAGCGGTGCTCTTCGGCAACAGCGGCCAAAAAGCGCTCGCGGGCGCGGGCCGGGGGGGCTTCCGTAGGCGCGGTCATGGCGTAGTGGACCAGATCACCCTGGAGGCGGGCGAGCTCGGCGCGGCAAAGGTCGCAGTGCCGGAGGTGCGCCTGGGTGAATGCAGCTTCTTCGCCGGGCATGAGCGCGAGGGCGAAGAGGGCGAGATCGTCCTCAGGGATGTGCTGGCCCACGGTCATGCGCCAAACCCCTTTCTCAGCGTAAGGAGCGCGCTGCGGATGCGGGTCTTGACGGTGCCGAGCGGGTCGCCGGTCATTTCGGCGATTTCGGTGTGCGTTAAACCATCGAAGAAGGCCATTTCGAGCGTCTTGCGCTGTTCTGGGGGTAGCAGGACGATAGCCCGGCGCGCCCGTTCCATCATGGTGTGGCGCTCGGCCTCTTCGGCGACGTTGAAGGGCGAAGCGAGCGCGATCTCTTCCACTTGGTCGGTGGGTTTGCGGCGGCGCAGCAGGTCGATCGAGCGGTTGCGGGCGACCACGGCCAGCCAGCCGCCAAGGGAGCCCTTGGTGGCCAGAAAGCTATTGGGATTGCGCCACACCTGCATAAAGATCTCCTGGAGCACGTCTTCAGCGGCCGCGGCATCCCGCAGCACGCGCAGCGCGACGGAGTACACGACCTTGGAGTAGCGATCAAACAGGACGGCCATGGCGCCGTCGTCGCCGCGCCGGACGCGCTCCAGAAGAACCATGTCCTCCTCGGTCGCGGCGCCGGTCGCACCCCTGTCCATCGCTCTATTCATCCAACGTCCCTGCCCGTGGAACAGATTGCCGCGGGCGCACATTCCCTGAAAGAAAAGGTGCGGGCGGTTCCGGTCCGTTCCGGGCTGCAGTGTGATCTTCGGCCAGTGTAGCCTATTGGTCCAGCGGTGCAGGTAACTTTAGATATCCTGGAGTCTTCTATGCCAGCTTCAGTACCCAAAGTACGGCTGGACAAGCTGCTGGTAGAGCGCGGCCTGGCCGCCTCGCGCGAACGAGCGCAGGCGCTGGTGCTAGCCGGTCGCGTACTGGTCGAAGAGCAGCGCGTGGACAAGCCGGGCACGCCGGTGGCCGCCGAGGCCGCGGTACGCCTGCTGGGCGAGGATCTGCGCTATGTGTCGCGGGGTGGGCTCAAGTTGGAAGCGGCGCTGGCGACGTGGGGGATCGATGCTGAAGGCAAGCACTGCGCCGACATTGGGGCTTCTACGGGCGGGTTTACAGACTGCCTGCTGCAGCACGGCGCGGCCTCGGTGGTGGCAGTGGATACGGGCTGGGGCCAGATTGCGCACAAGCTGCGCGTCGATGAGCGCGTGCGATTGCTGGAACGAACCAACGCGCGGACCTTGGGGCCGGGGGCGCTCCATCGAGCGGAGGCAGCGGTCGGGTTCTTCGCGATGGATGTGTCCTTTATCGGAGCAAGCCTCGTGCTGCCGGCGGTCGTGGGAGCGCTGGCGCCGGCAGGCGAGCGCTGGCGGGGAAAAGCCGTGGTGTTGGTGAAACCACAGTTTGAGGCCGGCCGCGAGCATGTGGGCAAGGGCGGGATCGTGCGCGATCCGGAGGCGCACCGGCTGGCAGTGGAGCGCGTGGCGGCAGCGGTGCGGGCGCTTGAGGGTGAGGTCTTGCAGGTGATGGATTCACCGATCTTGGGCATGGAAGGGAATCGGGAGTTTTTGCTGCATGCGCGGTTTGGTGGCTGAGCAAGCAACGGTAAACGTGGCGTATGCACCGTGCGCTGTACTTCCGCATCGGGATGGAGAGCCGCGCGATTGCGAAGGGCTGCGGTTTCCGTTCAGCTGCGGAGCGCGGGTACACTAGGGGGACATGCCGCTCGCAGCCATCATCTCCAAGCCGCATAAACCCGAGCTCGAAGGCATTCTGACCGATTTACTGCAATGGCTTGCAGGCCACGATTTCGGTACGCTCCTGGACCCGAACAGTGCGGTGTACATCGGCCGTGAGGACGAAGCGGTGGAGCGGTTGGAGATGCCCGAGCGGCATCCCGATATCGTGATCACCTTGGGCGGCGATGGGACGCTGCTTTCGGCGGCGCGTGCGTTTGCGTTTACCGAGGTGCCGCTGTTGGGGGTCAACCTCGGCTCGCTGGGCTTTTTGACCGAGGTGCCGCTTTCCGACCTGTATGCGACCTTGGAAAGCTGGCTGAGCGGTAAGGGTGTGTTTTCCACCCGAAGCCTGATGCATGCCGTGCTGGTGCGCGATGACCGGGTGTTTCGGCACTGGGAGGCGTTGAACGACATCGTGCTGGCCAAGGGCGCGATTGCGCGCATCGGCGAGTTTGCCATTGAGCTGGATGGGCAGTTTGTGGCGCGGTTTCGGGCCGACGGCATCATCGTGTCGACGCCGACTGGATCGACAGCCTATACCCTGGCGGCCAATGGGCCGATCGTGATGCCGTCGGTCGATGGGCTGGTGTTGACGGCGATCTGCCCGCATCTTCTGACGATTCGGCCGATTGTGGTGCCGGGCTCAGCGGAGATCGCGGTGACGGTGGATGTGGTGCCGCATGAAACGTATATGACCGTCGATGGGCAGGAGGTCGTAGAGTTGTTGCTGAACGACCGCATTGTGTGCCGGCAGTCAGAGCATAAGATTCGGCTGCTGCGACTGCGGGAGAATGGGTTATTCAATGTGTTGCGGTCGAAGTTAAGTTGGGGCGAGCAGTAGCGGCTTGGCCTGGTGGGGGCAAGCGAAACGGCCCGCTTCAGAATGGCATGGGCCGTTTGCGCAAGGCGCGGAGCTAGCTTTGGATGTTGTGGGCTCCGGCGAGCTGCTTGGCTTTGTCGGCGTGCTTGGTGTCGATCTCGGCGCTGCGCTGCGCGAGGCTCTTGATAGGGGCGACGGTGCTGTCGGAGGTCTCGGATTTTTCCATCTTCTGGATGTCCTCGTTGCCCTTGACGAGGCCCTTGATGTAGGACTCATCGAAGGATTTACCGCTGAGCAGCTTGAGCTTTTCGAGCTCGGCATGGTCAGTGACGGACATGCCGGAGGTGGGCGAGACGCCCGCGGTTTTGTCGGCCGCGGCCAGCTGCTGCTTGAGCCGCGTGTGGTCGGAGATGATCATGCGGGCGTACTCTTTAACGTCTACGCTTGGGCTCTTCTTCAACGCAAGCTGGGCCGATTGAATCTCGAAGTTGGAGTCCTCGCCGAGGTCGTGCAGGAACTTCTTGTCCTGGGTGGAGGCGTTGCTGGTTTGAGCCTTGGCCAGGCCGGTTCCCAGGGCTAGGGCCAGCATGAGAAGTGGAGTTTTGCTTAGTTTGTGAGCCATCTTGCCTCTGTTCTTGTAATTTTGCCTGCAACGAGAGGGAGCCGGTATTGGGGCGCGGCGTTGCCTAGTGGGTGGTACATGTCCGAGATGCTCTGTTCTTTTACCAGTCTTCAACCCTCTTGATACGTACCGGACCCGTGCCTGGGCGTTCGGCGTCAGTATGCAGTACACTTGGTGTAGCTAAGGAAACATGTATGGCTCAACCAAGTCGCACGACCGTGACGATTGACGGAGATTCTTTCCAAGCCGTAACGACAGATTTCGGCATCAGTACACTGCATGACGGTACTGGAATGCCAATGATGGGGTCATTAGCCACCGCAATCGACGTACAAGTGGATATCAATGACATCGTCAATATGCCATTTGCGACTTTGCGAAGTATGTTTGACCTGGCGAACATTGTTACTCGCGACAAAATCAAGGATATAAAGATTGATTTTTGGCTAGATGACAGCCGAACAGATGTTGTATGCTCCTGCTCATTTAAGGGGTGGATCAGTTGCTTCCACATCAACAGCTCCGGCGATGCGAACCACACGCTGTCGTTAAGTTTAGAACCTGCACTTAATAAGAATCACTTCCATAAGTTCGATATGGGTAATTGAAGGTGATCTACGTTTGGTTTAGTGGCGTTCCGGGTCGAGTTCCAATCTCTTTTCGCTCCTAAGGATTACAAGCAAACGTCCCGAAGGTTGAAATCCAAGAACACGTCCCCAGGGCCTCCCCGAGGTGGAGTGGGGCAGGCTGCGCACATCAGGCAAAACGTCATTCACAGTAACGACATGCGTTTCGCCTGTTGCGTTGTAGAACGTGATTAGCGGATCAGCAGGCCGGACGTCTGAATCAAGGATGTTTCCACCTTCGTAGCTAGCTGCGACGTGGCGACCGTCGTTCGACAGACCGGCAAATTGGATATAGGCAGAGATGCTCCACAGAACGGTGTATGGTTTGCTGGTTTGAAAAATCTGAGTGCGCTTTTCCTGAACCTTTGATATCAAAAAATACTGGTGATTGGGGGAGAACTCTTTGTGGTCGGTTGGGGCGGCTCGAGGATCGTCGGCCCATGAGAAAGGTGAAAAGAGCAGCATGGCAAAGATGAGAGGACGAAATACGGAGCGCATGTCAGAACTCGAAAGTTACGCCATAGATCATGGTATTGAGGGTGTTCCGTACTAAAGCGATGTGACGTTGGCGTAACTGCTGGCCGATGTTCATCAGACTGTCTGCATCTGAGAGAAAGGGACTAGTTGGAGTGTAGTCATCGGGGTAATCCAGCGTATGGCCAAATTCGTGGGGACCCGCACGGAATCCAGGCCGCGAGATGCCGGCGCTGTTCTGCGCTGTATAAGCCTGGAAGAGCACAGAGAAGAGTTGAATATGGCGGGTGGCAAATGAGACGTTCGACCGTGTGTTGTTGTTCATAGGTGTACCCGGAGCAACACGGACAACCCCGACTTCCCATTGGCCGCCATGGAGCATCCAGCGAATGTCGAAGTTTACAACGAGAGCGCGATTGGCGAAACGGTGTGCAAAAGGCACGTCGCCACGAGTATAGAGGCGGAAGTGCCAGCTCCACTTTCCCCAAATTTCACGGTCAAGTTGCCTGTGGAACGCGCGTTTCTGTGCCCAGCGTGAATGGCCGAACACCTGGGTCCGTGTGCCAGGTATAATGCCAGTCCTCACGCACAAGGATGACACCCTTATCGGTGTCGATGTCCAATGTGCCCCAGGGCTGCCTATTTGTAACATGACCCATAATGTTCTTTTTAGCTTAACTTACGATTGGTAGATCACATCAGTTTCGAAATTAGCTGGTTGGTGAGCAGGGCGGCGAGGTAGGCGATGCCGGTCATGTAAGCAAACTGAAGGGCGGGGAGGCGCCAACTGTTCGTCTCGCGGCGCACGACGGCGAGGGTCGAGGTGCACTGCATGGCGAAGGCAAAGAAGACGACCAGGGCGATCGCGCCACCAAGGCCCATGTCATGGCGGAGTGCGGTTTGCAGGCCGAGCGCGTGGGTTTCGGGATCAACGCCGTAGAGCGTGCCCAGGGTGCCGACGATGACCTCGCGGGCAACAATGGAGCTGAGCAGGCCGATGCCGATCTTCCAGTTGAAGCCGAGCGGATGGAGCACGGGCTCGATCGCTTGGCCGAGCCGGCCGATCAGGCTTCCGGTGAGCTCGGCGAAGCGGCCGCCATGGATGGGCAGCACGCTGAGAACCCAAACGAGAAACGTGACGGCGAGGATGATGGTGCCGGCTTTTTTCAGAAACAGCTTCCCGCGGTCATAGAGGCGCAGCGCGAGGCCGCGCGGGGTGGGCCAACGGTACTGTGGCAGCTCAAGGATGAAGGGCGTAGGCGCGGCTTTGAGGACCGACGAGTTGAGCAGGCGCGCTGTAAGCAAGGCGGCGGCGAAGCCAAGGGCGTACAGGCCGAGCATAACGGTGGCGCGCAGGCCGATGAGGTTGGCAAAGAGGTGGCGATTGGGGATAAACGCCGCGATGATGAGCGTGTAGACCGGCAGGCGGGCGGAGCAGGTCATAAAAGGCGCGACCAGGATGGTCGCGAGGCGTTCGCGCTTGTTCTCGATGGTGCGGGTGGCCATGATGGCGGGCACGGCGCAGGCATAGGCCGAGAGCAGCGGGATAAAGGCCTTGCCGTTGAGTCCGATGGCGCGCATGGCGCGGTCGGCGATCAGCGCCGCCCTTGCGAGATAGCCGGAGTCTTCGAGAATGCCGATGAACAGGAAAAGAAGCAGGATTTGAGGAAGAAAAACGAGCACGGACTGTACGCCGTTCCAAAGGCCGTCGCGCAGCAGCGGGCGGAGCCAGATGTCGGGGAGGAGGTTGGCGGCGTGCGCGCCGGCGTCGGTGAGGAGCTTGCCGAGGGTGTCGCTTAAGGGTTGGCCGAGCGAAAAGACGACCTGAAAGACGGCAATGACGACGGCGAGGAAGACCAGCGGACCCCAAACGCGGTGGAGCAGAACGCTATCAAGGCGGCGGGTCCAGACAGGGGACTCGGGGGCGCGGTAATTGGTGCGTTGCGAGACCTGGGCGGCCCATTTGCGGCTGGCGCCGGGGCTTTGCAGCACGGGGAGGCGCAACGGCTGGGGGCGATGCTCAACGGTCTCCGAAAGCGAGTGGAGATAGCTGGCGATGAGGTCGAGGCCGGTGCCGCGAGCGCTGGAAAGGAGCGCGACGGGGTGGCCGAGCTCTTGGGAAAGAGTAAGGGGGTCGAGCTTGCCGCCGCGCCGCTCCAGGAGGTCGGACATGTTGAGCAGGACCATGGTGGGCAGGCCGAGCGAAAAGACGGTCTGCGCGAGCATGAGCTGGCGGTTCATGTGCACGGAGTCGAGCACAAGCAGGATGGCATCAGGAGGCGGTACGCCGGGCATGCGGCCGGTGAGCACGTCCACGGCGACGCGGGCGTCTTCGGAGTAGGTGGCGAGCGAGTAGATGCCGGGGAGGTCGATGCAGGTGAGGTCGGGGCGTCCAATACCCTTCATGCGGCCGGAATGGTGATCGACCGTGACGCCGGGGTAGTTGGCGGTCTTCTGGCGGAGGCCGGTAAGGCGGTTGAAGAGAGTGGATTTGCCGCAGTTGGGCGGGCCGACCAAGGCGACCGTGCGCAGGCGCTGGCCTGGGCCTCGGGGCGCAGCAGCCGCGGGCGGCTCGACGAGGGCAGGGGCGTGGCAGCTCACGGCTGGGCCTTTCGGGCATGGCGGCTGCGGGGCTGGGCGGGGGCGAGTGCGTCGCCAGTGATTTCGATGTGCCGGGCGGTTTCAAGCCGCAGGCCGACCTCGACGCCGTCGACGCGATAAACGGTAGGGTCGCCGGCGGGCGCGCGGCGGAGCACCTCAAAGCTGGCGCCGGGCAGAAAGCCCAGGTGCGCCAGGTGGTTGCTGACCTCTTCGGGCAGGTCGACGTTTTCGAGCACGCCCGAACCGCCTACCTGCACCTCACTCAATGTGGTCATACCGGATAGCCTCGCGATCGCGGACCGGATTGGTCCTGTATCCCATCATAGCGCGTTTTAGGGCGAAGGAGGCAGAAACGGTGCCTTCGCGCGCACGGGGACGCCGAGGTTCTAAGCGGAAGCAGATGGCGGGTAGCGGGTAGGGAAGGAGATGGTGCGCCCGGAAGGAGTCGAACCTCCGACCTACTGGTTCGTAGCCAGTTGCTCTATCCAGCTGAGCTACGGGCGCACATTGCACTTGCGGCAACTTCTCCATGGTAACAGATGCGCCCCTGCCGGGCAAGAGGGGCGCTTTGCTGGACCGGGGTGGCTGCCACGGTGCCCGCGGCGGCGGCCTACTTGGCGATGACCGGTGTCGTGGAGGGCTCGGCAGGAGGTTGGTTGGGCAGGGTCGAAAGGCGTTCTTTGAGCTCCAGGCCGGTGCGGCGCAGAAGTCCGTGGATGACGGCTTCGGTGAGGCGGGAGGCGTCGAACTCGAGGCGCACGGTGCGTTCGGCCTCGTTGAGCGCGAGGCTGCGGATGCCGTACACCTCGCGTACCTTGCCGAGCGCGATGGAGGTGGCTTCGCTGGGCGGGCGGTCGTAGCGGTAAAGGACGTCGAGCTGGGTCATGGGAATCCCATGCTAGCAGAGCGGAGGCCGACGGGCAGGTATTGGCGATCTAACGCAAAATCTGACGCAAAGGGCGCCACGGTTGCGCAAAGGGCCGCGAAGGAGGCTGTGCAAAAGATTGGAAAGAACTCGTGGCGTAACTTGGCGGTACTTCGCGTACTTTGCGTCAGATTTGTACTTAGCCAGCTAGTTTGCGGAGGGAGTTTACGATTTCGGGGCTGGTCCAGTCTTGGGGGCCGATGAATTTGCGCTGAATGTTGCCGGCTTTGTCGATGATGTAGGTTTCAGGCGGGCGAAAGGTGCCGTAGAGCGGGTTGGCCTGGCTTTTTTCGTCGAGCACGGTGAGCAGCGGGGTGGGGCGGCGTTGCAGAAAGGCCTGGTAGCTGGCCGCGTCCTCGTCAAAGGCGACGGCGACGACCTTGACTTGGGGCAGTTGCTGCTGGAGGGCCTCGAGCGCGGGCATTTCGGCGATGCAGGGGGCGCACCAACTGGCCCAAAAGTTGAGCAGGACGACATGGCCGCGCAGAGCGCGGAGGTCGACGGCGTGCTGGCCGTCGTTGAGGGCGAAGGTGGGCGCGGGGCTGCCGAGCTGCTGGGGGCGGTCGTTGCGGTCGCACCCGGCAAGGGCGAAGAGCAGGGCCGCGGCGACGGCCCAACGTCGGCTCGGGCGCGGGATGCGGAGAGCGAAAGGCATTGCTTCCTATAATAGGAGCTTGTGGACCTCCGCCGCTCCAAATCACCTGCTCCCGGGAAACCCGCGAAGTTGTCCGAGCTCGCCGACACGAGGCGCAAGCCGGGCGATCGCGGCTATACGCCGGTGCTGGGTTTGTTTTCGGACGAGCCAGCCGGGGCGCAGGCGCCTGCGGAGCAGCGGCTGGAGCCCTTGCCGGTGTCCGAGCCTACGAGGAAAACGCCGGCGCCCCTGGAGCTTTCGGTGATCGTGCCGGCGCGCAATGAGGAAGGCAACCTCGGGGCCTGCCTCGAGTCGCTGGTGACGCAGGACGAGCGCATCTTTGCGCTGGGGATCGATTGGGAGCTGCTGGTGGTCGATGATGGCTCCACCGACCGCACCCGCGCGCTTGCTGACGAGATTGCAGCGCGGCACGCGGGCGGGGTCCGTGTGCTGGCCGCGCCTCCCTTTGCGCTAAGCGAGCCGGAGCGCGCGTTTACCGGCAAGAACAATGCATGCTGGGCGGGAGCGCAGGCGTCCGAGGGGCGTTGGCTGCTTTTCACCGATGCCGACACAATCCATGAGCCCGGCGACCTGCGGCGGGCGCTGCACGAGGCCGCACGCAACCAGGTGGCGCTGCTGTCGTACTCGCCGCAGCAGAACTTGCGCGGTTTGGGACAGTATCTGCTCATGCCGCTGGTGTTTTCTGAGCTTGCGGCTGTGTATCCGCCAAACAAGGTGAATGACCCGGCGGACCGAACGGCGGCAGCGAATGGGCAGTTCCTATTGGTGGAACGTGAAGCGTACTTTGCCGTGGGCGGGCATCGAGCGGTAGGGCGGTCGGTGTTAGAGGATGTAGAGTTGGCCGTGCGGATCAAGCGGAGCAAGGGCGGCATCCGGCTGCGCTACGCGCCGGACGCCGTGCGAAGCCGGATGTATCGCGGGTTCGGCGACATGGTGGAGGGCTGGACGAAGAACCTGGCGCTCTTGTTTCCGCATGCGCTGCGCTTGGCGCTGTGGCGGCTGCTGGATGTAGCGCTACTGCTGCTGCCGGTGCTGCTGTGGCTGCTACCGTACCTGGTGATGTGGCAGCGGGTAGCGCTGCTGGCGCTCTGGGCGCGGACGCTGCTGCGGGTGTACCAGCGAGTGGCGCGGGCGCACTTTGGGTTTGGGGCGTCGCTGGTGGCGCCGTTGGGGCTGCCGCTGTTTGCTTGGCTGCTGGTGCGCAGCTGGATGGGGCATCGGATAGCGCACCGGGTGATGTGGAAGGGGAGGGAGTACCGCACGTAGGGTGGCGCGCCAGCCGTGTCTTCCGCACCGGAACCGACGAGCCTTGCATCTATTCCCTAGTCTTTCTACGAGCCACTTTGTCTTTCTACGAGCTTTCCTTGCCATGCTGATTACCCGCAAAGCCGAGTTTGCCGCCGCGCACTTTTATTGGAACCCGGCTTGGAGCGAGGAGGAGAACCGCCGCGTCTTTGGCAAGTGCGCCAACCGGCAGGGGCATGGGCACAACTATGTTCTGGAGGTGACGGTGGCGGGCGAGGTCGATCCGCAGTCGGGGTTTGTGGTTGATTTAAAGGATTTGAAGGAGATCATGGAGCGCGAGGTGGTGTCGGCGTTTGATCATCGGCACTTGAACTACGAGGTGCCTGAGTTTGCGCAAAGGCAGCCGACGACCGAGAACATTGCGCTCGCGATCTGGGAGCGGCTGCAAGGCAAGGTGCCCGGGGCGCGGCTCCATCGCGTGCGGGTGTATGAGTCGCCGGATCTGTTTGCCGATGTCTATGCGGAGGGGGCATGAGGGTTGAGGAGCCGCGAAAGGCGTTTTTGACACGGCAGTACCGCTTTGCGGCGTCGCACCGGCTGCATGTGGCGGGGCTGGATGCGGAGCAGAATCGGGTGCTCTTCGGCAAATGCAACAACCCCTACGGCCATGGGCATAACTACCGCGTGCAGGTGACGGTGGCCGGCCCGGTCGATGTCGCAACGGGGATGGTGGTGAACTTGGCGGATTTGGACGGCTTTGCCCAGGAGCAGATGCTGGCGCGATTTGATGAATGCAACCTGAACTGTGACGCGGCGTTTCGCGATCGGACGCCGAGCACGGAGAATCTGTGCCTGGAGCTTTGGAGGATGTGGGAGGGGTTTGCCGCGGAGCGGCCGGGGCTGCGTTTACGCCGGATTCGGGTAGAAGAAACCAACAATAACGCATTTGAGTACGCCGGCGCCGAGCCCGCGTTCGCGCGGAAGGGCGACGCCCAAGCCGCATGACGACCAAAGCTCCGATTGAAGCGCCCGATAACGCGCACCCTGGGCAGACCGCCGCAGCCCAGGCCCGGGCCGCCGAGGCTACGACGCTCAAAGACGCGAGTTTGCGGGAGATCTATGCCGAGGTGTTGCGGCGCATTGGCGAAGACCCGGCGCGGGATGGGCTGGTGAACACGCCCAAGCGCATGGAAAAAGCCATGCACGACCTGACGCACGGCTACCTGCAGACAGTGGAAGAGGTGGTGCGCGGGGCGCT
>CAXTTZ010000073.1:0-12969 GCA_964247325.1 uncultured Acidobacteriaceae bacterium
GACCTGGTGCACGCAGGAGATGGTGCAGTGGGGGGCGCAGCCCTTTTCGGTAAGAAATTCGCGCTCGATGTGGTCGCGGGTGTAGTCGGCGAGCGGGATGCCCGGGTAGCCGCGCTGTTGAGAGCAGTAGTGCACGAGGCCGTTCTCGCAGATGTAGAGGTAGCGCGAGCCGGCGCGGCAACGCCAATTGTTAGGTTTGCCATTAGCGATGGCCTCTTGGAAGCCGTTGAAGCGCGAATAGGAGCGGCGGGTGAGCGAGCGAACCTCCTCCCACACCTTGCGTTCGCGCTCGCCGAGCGGCTTGAGCTGGCCGGAGCCGTCGTGAATGACGCCGATGGTGGAAGAAAAGCCCATTGCCAGCGCGCGTTTTGAGATGACCAGAGCGTCTTCGGGGTTGCGGATGCCGCCACCCACCACGGAGTTGATATTGATGTGAAAGTCGGCGTGCTCGGCGAGCATCTGAAGCTTTTTATCCAGCACCTTTAGAGACTTCTTGGAGACCTCATCGGGCATGAGATTATCGATCGAGATCTGCATGTGGTCGAGTCCGGCCTGGTTGAGGCGCTCGATGCGGTCGGGCATGAGGAGGTAGCCGTTGGTGATCATGCCGGCGATGGCGCCGTTGTGGCGGATACGGCGGATCACGTCGTCGAGCTCGGGGTGCAGCAGGGGCTCGCCGCCGGAGATGGTGATGACGGCGGTGCCGAGCCGTCCGAGGTGGTCGATGCGCTGCCGCATCTCGGCGATGGGGGTGGGTTTGGAAACGTCGTCGAACTCGTTGCAATAGGTGCAGGCGAGGTTGCAACGGCGCATGGGTACGATGTGCGCCATGTAGGGGTGTGCGGTGTCGGCCAGCGCCGAGGCGATGGAGCGCAGCTCGCGGAGGCGACGCTCGGCGGCAAGAAGGCGACGGCGCGCGGAAACGCGGCGCGGGGGCGGCGCGGAGTCGAAGGACGCGGAACTTTCTGGGCTGGAAGATCCCTGCGTTTCGGGTAGCCTCTGAGCAGCATTTGACATGGGCACGAGCTATTTTACCGTGCGTGGCCCTGCGGCGGCGGCTCCGGGTAAACTCAAATCATCATGCGTACGGTTTCCCAAGATGAGTTTTTGGCGGCTGCCCCGGAGCTTTTGGCCTCTGTAGAGGGTGATTTGCTCGTAATTGAGCAAGGAACGCAGTTTGTGGCAGCCCTTGTTGGAAAACGAGAGTTCAAGCAACTCCAGGAGGCACGCGATCGACGGGCGATTGCCGCAATGAATCGAATCAGTGATGCTGTGGAAGCCTCCGGAGCGACAGAAGAAGAGCTGAAGGAGCTTGAGGCAGCGCTTGATCGCAAACGCTGAGTTGGTGGTGTTGGATACAAATGTTCTTATTAGCGGTTTTTTTATTTCGTCACTCTCCACCTCGTCGAGCAGTGGTCCGAGCCTTCGAACATGGAAAGGTGCTCTCGTCATCCCGGGTGCGGAACGAACTTCGTGAGGTCTTCAGCAGACCTAAATTTGACCGCTACGTTTCGCGTACTAGCCGCATGCTCGATTTGGAGGAGCTGATCGAAGACATGGAACCGATTGAAACTGTGACACGCGTTCGGCTCTGTCGCGATCCGAAAGACGACATGTTTCTCGAACTTGCCTTGGCTGGCCAGGCCAACTTTCTGATTACCGGCGACAAGGATCTTTTAGCTCTAGAAAGGTTTTCTGTCACGACTATCGTTACGCCGATCGAGTACCTGGAGCGTTGACAGTTACACTGAAAACCAGGAGCGAACTTGATGCCGCGCGAACTTGATTGGACCGATGTGTTGGAGATTGGCATTCAGCTGCAGGAGCAGCACCCGGAGGTTGAGCCCTACTCGGTGCGGTTTACAGATTTGCACCGTTGGGTGACGGAGCTGCCGAGGTTTGTGGGGGATCCGGCGAAGTCGAATGAAGGGCTGTTGGAGGCCATTCAAAGCGCTTGGAACGAGGAGTACGAAGACGCCAAGTTGGGGTAGGCGACCGCGCTGCGCCAAGCCTCATCCTAAGCGGTAAGGAGAGATTTGTGAGACTTTCTCGTGTAACAGCCGCTGTGGGCCTGAGCGTTGTGCTCGCCCTGCCAGGGTTCGCGCAGCAAACGAACGACCACGCCAACGAACAAACGCGCAAAGAGCTGAAGGCAGAGGCACATCAGCAGAAAAAAGCGGATAAGGCGCAGGCCAAGGCGGACAGGGCCCAGGAAAAAGCGCTCGGCTCCAAGCAGGTGAAACATGCGGTGCGGGCGCAGGACAAGGCCAACGCCCAGCAGCCACAATAGCGTGTCAACGGCGGCGCAGCAGCTGTCTCGGCAGCTGCGACCCGCTGAGGTGCAGCACCGCGAAACAGGCGGCGGCCCAAACGAGGCTGCCGACAAGCACTGTGAGCGCGTCTTGCGCGTGCGTGTGCGCTGCGGGCAGCCGATAGGCCACAGCGCCAACAGCTACGGCGGCGCACACGGCGGCCAGAAGCGCGCGGCCGATCTCTCCGACTTCCAAGTGCAGAAGGCTTACGAGCCGCTTTCGATGCAGCAGGACGGCGAGGGAAAGGGTTTGTGCGGTGATGCCCAAGTCCGAAGCGATCGCCAGACCGGGTAGCCCCCCTGTGCGAAAGAATGCCCAATATACGGGTATGGAGAGCACGGTGATCGCGGTGCCGGCAATGGCTGGCGTGCGTGTGTTGCTGGCCGCGTAGAAGGCTCGGGCGTAGATGCCCTGCACGGCCCAGATGCCGAGCGTGATCGAGAAGATGGTGAATAGCTGCGTGGTATCGCGGGCGTCAGCGCGGCTGAAACGGCCGCCACGGAAGAGATCGACCAGCCACGGGGCCAGGGCGATCATCCAGGCGGAAAGGATCAGCCCCACGCAGAACAGGCGCGAGACCGACCGGCCCACGGAGGCGGAGAAGTCATACAAGCGGCCGCTTTGAAATAAGGAGGCGAAGAAGGGAAGCGATGCCGCACCGGCGGCGGGACCGATCACGTTAAAGGGCGCGCTGAACAGGTACTTCGCCACGCTGACAAGCGAAACGCCGCCGTGCACCGGGCTGGCGAAACGGTTCATAAAGATGCTGTCGAACATAACCAGCGACACGCCTACCATGAGCGGCAGGCTGAGACGCAGCCATTCGCGAAAGGCGGGGTCACGAAAGTCGATTGTGGCGGAGAACGTTAGGCCAGTCCGAAAGGCTCCCAGGGTGTTCAGAAACGCCGAGCCGATGGCCATGCCGGCCAACACACCAAAGGCGAGCGAGTACACCCCGAAAGACCGGTGCAGCAAATAGGCGCCCCCGATGATGCAAGCGTTGTAAATCAAAGGCGTACATGCCTGGTAAAGGAAGATTTTACGCACCTGCAGACGCGCGGCCATCATGCTCCCGGTTAGGATGAAGAGCTGCATCGGAAGCATGATGCGTGTCAGCTTCGTGCATACGTCGTGCGTTTCCTGGGCGAATCCCTTATTTGCCAAGCTGACATAGGCGGGGGCGAAGAGTTCGCCGAGCAGGACGCCGGCCCCGAGCACCAGGAGCATGTTGCAAAGGATGACCGAAAGCGCGCGGTCTGCGCCCGCCTCATCGCCCCGCTCGCGATAGCGGTTGAGGATGGTGATCAGGGAGATCGAGGCCGCCCCGCCGATGAGGAAATAGTTCAACAGATTCGGCAGGGTAAAGGCAGCCTGGTAGGCGTCTTGGGCGACACCTGCGCCGAACAGGGTATTAATGTACTTGATGCGCACCAGCGCGAGCAGGCCGGAACCAAACGAGCTCAGCATGAGCAGCATCGCAGCTGAGCGTGCTGTTGAGGAGGTGTGCGCCCGGCTCGCCGCCCCTTGGCCGACGCGCGGCGAGGGCAGGGGAGCGATGGGCGGCTCGGCAAGGGGCTGGGCGGCCAAACGGAGCTACTCGACCAGACTGACGCTGGCTCTGCTCCGAGGCTCGCGTTCGGAGGAAACAAGGCGCAGGGTTTCCAAGCGCGCCGGCGCAGGTTTCGGCTCTGGACGGGGCTCTAGAACGAGCCGCGGCCGTGGGGTAGACGAGTGGGTGGCCGTGCCCGACCGACCGCTGCCGGCAACTGGATTTTGCAGCAGGGTGAGCATGGCGTTCAGCTCGCGGCGCAGCGCTTGCAATTGCGCGGTGCGACGGACGATAACGGCGGGATCGTTCTCAGGCGTAGTAATGGTGGTTTGCGGCGCCGCAACGGGTTCGGCGACGGCATTTATGGAAAATGCAGGCGACAGCGCATCCGGCACCGCGGTTTCGCGCAGCTTGGCTTCCGTTTTGAAGACCTGGCGCGCGCCTGGGATGGTGTAGCCCTGGTCGTAGAGCAGGGACTTTATGCGCAGGGCCATCTCCACATCGCGCTTGCGGTAGAGCCGCTGGCCGGTGCCAGCCTTATTGGGCTTGAGCTGGGGGAACTCAGTCTCCCAGAAGCGCAGCACATAGGCCGGGACTTCGCATAAACGCGCAACATCGCCGATTCGGAAATACAACTTATCGGGGATCTCCGGCGTGACCTGTTTGCGGATGGGTTGAATGCTCATGAATGGGTTGTCTGCGCCTTTGCCGTGCTGGATGCCCGCCGATGCGCCAAAATGCACGCATTTGCTGCTGATAAGCGCCAGTATAGGCCGGTGCCGGCGTGCAGACCAGTACATTTTGCGGTTCCGTTACGGTACTTTCGGGTGACATGGTGGAACCAATGGAGTAAACCTTGGTTCAAGTTTTACTTGAGGTGTTGATCGAGCGAAAGGGCCTAGATTCGGTGGCGGACGGGTGAGCGAACTGCATCGCCGGGGATCGCCGAGGCGTCCAATAGGCTGTTTCCGAAAGTATTTGCTATGTCCACTTCCGCTGTTTTGCCCGCCGAGCCTGCCCGCCCCGAACCGATCCACAGCTGCCCCAACTGCAGCCATTGGCTGCCGGAGGGCACCTTGGCTTGCCCGGATTGCCAAACGCTGACCTATGGCCACCACTTGAGCGAGCTCGCCTTTGCGGCGCAGCAGTTGGAGCAGGAGGGCAAGTGGGCCGAAGCACGTGACCGTTGGCAGAGCACGCTGCCGTGGCTGCCCGCAGAGGCAGAGCAGGCACGCACTGTTCAGGGCCATATCGACCAGATTGATGCGCGGCTGCAGACCGAGGTTGAGCAAAAGGCGCGCTGGACCAAGCGCTTGGGGCCGTTCGCGCCGCTGTTTTTCTTTCTCCTTAAGCTGAAGTCGGCGGTGTTTTTTCTCTTCAAGCTGAAGTTCTTCCTTGGCCTATTTTCGTTCTTTGCGATCTACTGGGCGCTGGCCGGCTGGAAGTTCGCTTTGGGCTTCACCGTGGGCATTTTTATCCACGAGATGGGCCACTTCGTTGCGGTCAAGCGCCGCGGGCTCAAAGCCGAGATGCCCATGTTCATCCCCGGCATGGGAGCCTATGTGCGCTGGTACGCGCAGGGCGTGTCGCGCGAAGACCTGGCTTCGATCGCGCTCGCCGGGCCGCTCTTCGGCCTGGGCACTGCGGTGGCCTGCTTTGGGGTGGCCTTGGCGAGCCACAGCCTGCTGTTTCTTGTGCTGGCCAACGTCGGCGCTTGGTACAACCTGTTCAATCTGACGCCGATTTTGGGACTGGATGGCGCGCAGGCCACCTATGCCCTGTCGCGCATGCAACGTGGTCTCTTGGCCGCGACGTGTGTGCTGTTTTTTGCGCTTACGGTGGCGAGTGCAAACCCGTTTCGTGCCGGCCCGCAATGGGTGCTGCTGATTGTGGGGGCGGGGATGGCTTGGCGTACGTTCAGCGCGGACGCGCCGGAAATACCGCACACGCGCACCATGGTGTATTTTCTGGGCCTGATTTTGCTGTTTGGAGCCTTGCTTTACCTAACGCCGGTTCCCGGAGTCCGCTAAAGGCATTGAACTGGCTCGTATTTTACTGAGGACCTATGCCCCGAACCCTTTCCCGTTCCGCTATTTTGCAAGCCCGTGCCGAGCATTTCTTGCCAGGCGGGGTGGATTCGCCTGTGCGCGCTTTTCGCGCGGTGGGCGGTCATCCGCCGTTTGTGGCCAGCGCTGCGGGGGCGTATCTGACCGACGCCGATGGGAACCGCTATGTCGATCTGTTTGGCTCGTGGGGGCCGATGCTGCTGGGGCATGCCTTTCCGCCGGCGGTGGAGGCGATTCGCGAGGCTGCGGGGCGCTCGGCCTCCTTTGGCGCGAGCACGGCGGCGGAGGCCGATCTGGCCGAGCTGGTGCAGCGGTGCTTTCCCTCGGTCCAGAAGCTGCGGTTCGTCAGCTCCGGCACGGAGGCCTGCATGTCGGCGATCCGGCTGGCGCGGGGATACACCGGGCGGCCGTTCGTGGTTAAATTTGAGGGCTGCTACCACGGCCACGCGGATGCGTTGCTGGTGAAGGCCGGCTCGGGCGTGGCGACGTTCGGTATTCCGGGTTCTGCGGGGGTACCGGCTGAGACGGCGATGCACACGCTGGCGCTGCCGTACAACGATTTGGGGGCAGTAGAGACAGCGTTTGCCGCGCATCCGGACCAGATTGCCTGCGTGATCTTGGAGCCGGTGGTGGGCAATGCAGGCACGGTGCTGCCGGCGCCTGGGTTTTTGCGCGGGCTGCGGCAGCTGACCTGGAAACATGGTGCGCTGCTGATCTTTGACGAGGTGATGACCGGATTTCGGCTTTCGCCAGGCGGAGCGCAGGGGCTGTATCGGGAGGAGCTCGGAGGCGCGGGCGAGAGCGTTGGTTGGCCTGATTTGACGACGCTGGGCAAGGTGCTCGGCGGAGGCTTGCCGGTGGGTGCGTTTGGTGGCCGGGCGGAGATCATGGACCAGTTGGCGCCGCTGGGGCCGGTGTACCAGGCGGGCACGCTGAGCGGCAATCCGCTGGCGATGGCGGCGGGCATCGCCACGATCGGTCATCTGCTGAAGCACGCGGACGAGGTGTACCCGAAGCTGGAGGCGACCACGGCAGCGATAGCCGACGGCGTGGCTCAGCTGGCTGCGGAGCAAGGCATCGCGCTGCAGACCAACCGCGTGGGCAGCATGTTTACCTGGTTTTTTACCTCGCTGCCGGTGCATGATTTTGCGGGGGCGAGCACGTCGGATACAGCGGCGTTCGCGCGGTTTCACCGGGCGATGCTCGATGCGGGAGTATGGCTGCCGCCGAGCCAGTATGAGGCGGCGTTTGTGTCCGCGGCGCATGGCTCGGCGGAGGTGGAGGCAGTTCTTGCGGTGACGCGCGAGGCTTTGGCGGCGGTGGCCGAAGCTGTACCACAATAGTGGTATTTCCCATGGTGGTGCGGGCCCGGTACAAAGGCCGCCATGCATTCGGACTACCTCGCTCTCGAAGGCCCCGTGGAACGCTTAAACGGCCGGCTCGTGCTGCGCGTTCCGTTGAACGCCGGCGGTGAAACGTTGCAGCTTGTGGCACGGACCCTGAGTTACGTGGAAGGGCGTGACCTGGTGGTGCTAATTCCGGACTGGCTGGTCGAGAGGATGCGCTTGGCCGAGGGCTCAGCGGTGCATGTGGACGACCGCTGGGGGCGGTTGAATATTGCACGGCTGCAGTGACCTGCGATCAAAGCGCGATCTAACCATGAACTGCGCTTTTTGGCTCCATCCAGAGTTTGCCTGCAAGGATGATGATGGCGAGGATGGCCGTGCACACGGCGAAGACGCCGCGGACACGGGTGAACTGGGCGAGCACGCCGGACAGAACGAGGCCGCCGACTTGGGCGGTGATGACGGCCGACATCACCGTCGAGCCGACGCGGCCCATCAGGGGTGGCGGTGTTTCCTGCTGGATCATGGTTTGCGAGGGCACGATAATGCCGGCGGCGGCGAAGCCGACCAGAAAGCAGCCGCCGAGTGCCGTGCCCAGGTGCGGCAAAACGGCCATGAGCAGCGTGCCGAGCGCGATGCCGGCAAGGCCGAGGTAGACGAGCACCGTGTCGCGGGTGCGTTTCGCAAGGGCGTTGAGGAGGTTAACGCCGAGCAGCAGGCCCACGCCGATCATGGCGCTGGCGATGCCAAAGGTGCGGGTGGAGGCGTGGAGGTCGTCGCGCACATAGATGGCGATGAGCGGGCCAAAGCAGCCCATCACAAACATGCCCGCGGCTAGCGCGACGATCACAAACAGCAGCGCCCTATGGCGGACGATAAAACCGATGCCGGCCTGCATGTCGGTGCCGATCCGCTTGAAGCTGCCGGCTTCACCAGAGGGTGGCGGGACCGGCGCGGCCGGGGTGGAGGCGGCGGTCTGGAAGGCGACGGAGGCTAAAAAGGAGGCGCTGAGCAGAAAGGAGGCGCAGTCGATCCAGTAACAGCTTTTGGCGCCGAGGTTGGCCACCAGAAAGGCCGCAGCGGAAGGGCCGATGATGCGCATGAGGAAGAAAGCTTGCTGCAGCAGCGCGTTGGCCGAGCGCAGGCCATGAAAGGGTACGAGCGAGCGGATGGCGACGCCCTGCGCCGGGGCAAAGAAGCTGGAAACGATGCTGATCGCCGCGAGCACCCCGTAGAAGCCCCACACGCTGTGGACGGCAAGCAGCCCGAGGCAAAGCGCGGCGCGGAGGAGATCGCTAGCGACCAGGGTGGGTTTTATGGGCCAGCGGTCGACAAAGACGCCGCTGAGAACGCCGAGCATGGCGATGGGCAACAGATAGGCGATCTGGACGCCGGTGATCTGCTGCGGGGTGGCCGCAAGCCGGAACGTCATGACGCTGATGACCGCGAACAGGGCGAGAAAATCGCCGAAGACGGAGACGATTTGGGCGTACCAAACGCGGCGCATAGGCACAATGCGCAGAACCTCGCCGAGGCCCAGGGGGTCCGGCTGCACGGGCGAGGGCAGCGGGAGGCCTTCGGGAGTGTCGGCGGGCATGGAATCCGGCGGTGGTGAAGCGGCTTGCGTGCTCATACCTTGGAGGTCCTGAGTTTGGAGGGCAAACGCGGAGTTCGCGAGGTAGGCGGCGGGAACGCAGCGGCAGGTGAGGTGATCGGGTGCTGGAACTTAAGGTTCGACCAGTTCCACGAGGAGTACCTGCTCGTCTTGGTCGACCTCGCGGAGCTTAACCTCGACGATCTCGCGGCGGCTGGTGGGGACGACGCGGCCGACATATTTGGCTTCGATGGGAAGCTCGCGGTGGCCGCGGTCGATGAGGACGAGCAGTTGGACGCCTTTGGGGCGGCCGTGGTCGAAGAGGGCATCGAGTGCGGCGCGGACGGTGCGACCGGTGAATAGCACATCATCGATGAGGATGATGTCGCGCCCATCGACATCGAAGCCGACCTCGCCCTTTTCGACCACGGGCCGCGTGTCGCGGGTGGAAAGGTCGTCGCGGTAGAAGCTGATGTCGAGCACGCCGGTGTCGATGGGGTGGTTTTCGATCGAGGAGATGATCTTGCCGAGGCGTTGTGCGAGGGGGACGCCTCGGCGCTTGATGCCGACCAGGCCGAGGTTGGTGGCGCCGTGATTGCGCTCGACGATCTCGTGCGCCAGCCGCACCAGGGTGCGCTCGATCTCGGAGCCGGATAGCAGGCGGCCTTTTTCGCGTAGCTGGGGCGAGCGGGCGGGCTCGGGCGGCACGGCGGTGGAGGTGGTGTCTAGGTCGCTCATGATGCCCGATGATAGCAGCGCTGGGCAGGAGTTTTGGGCGAAATTGTAAGGCAGGTCAGGCCAAGCGGCGGCGTCCGAGGAGCACGGCTGCCAGCGCGGCGGCTAAAGCGGAGAGCAGCAGGTAGCCCGCGGTGACGACCGCGGCGATCCAAAGCAGGAAGCCAACGCGGAACTCAGGGACCGCGAGCAGATGCAAGGTTGGCTCCGCGGCCGCGCCGTAGCGCGCGGTGGCATTTTCGGCGGCTTGGGCGAGGGTGGCGGTGAACTGCACATCGAAGCCCGGGCCGCCGTGGAAGGCAAAGCGCGTGAGCATGAGGCTGAGCGTCAGCACCACGGCCACGCCCAGCACGCCCAGGAGCCCTGTCAAGGTGCCCAAACGCGCGGCAAAGGCCGGGGCTGGCCGACGCCGGGCGCGTCCGCTGTACCAGCCGACGATGAGGATGGGCGCGCTCACCAACCATAACCAGGCAATGAGCAGCAGCGGGGCAAAGAGCAGGGCACCGAGGTCTAAGCCAAGCGCGATGGCGCCGCCCAGCAGGGCATAGCGAATAGCAAGTGGCCAACCGTTGGTTGCGGAGCCTTCGCGCTCTGGAGCAACGGTTTTGGGGATCTCGGCGCCTTGGGGGCGGCCTTGGTCTTCTACGTCAGAGGATTGCCGGTGAGATTGGCCGGAAGAATGCCGAGCTCGATTCTGTTCGCGCAGGTCTTCGGAAAGGAAGATTTGGGGCGCGCCGCAGTGGCGGCAGTAGACGAGCTGACCAGGCTCCAGTGCGACGGGTTGATGGCACCGGATGCAGGGGCTTTCAATCACAGACTTGAGGCTACGCGAGCGGGGGAGCCTTCGGCAACGAGGGGCAACTTTCCCTATTCCTGCTCGTCGGCTCCGTGCGTGTCCCCGGCGGGCAGCTCCAGAGCTACAAGGCCGATGCGGGTTTTGCCGTTCTCCGGCGTAATGCCGACGACGTGCTGTCGGAGCTTGGAGCCGGCGCGCAGTTGGAGGTCGTGGTCGCCGTTGCCGTGACTGTCATCGCCGCAGGTGAGGCCGGCGGCGGTGCGGTGGGGTTCGCCGACGGTTTCGCTGCCATGGCAGGTGAGGACGGCGCCGTAGCGGGCCAGGTCATGGCGGTAAAAGGCCAGCACCTTGGGCTGCGGGTCGGTGGTTTCGAGCTCAACGGCATGAACGCCGAGCTTGAACCCGCCGAAGCTGAGGTTGACGTTGGCTGCGCCGTGGTCGTCGTCATTGTTCTTGTGCATTGGGATGGCGCCGGGGTAGGGCGTCAGCCCGGTTTGGGCTGTGGCCTGGGCGGGGTCGGTTTCGACGTGCATGGAGCCGAAGGGCGTGCCGATGTTGACGTTCTTGCCTTTAGCGCCTTCATGGGTGTCGATGCGGCAGCCGGCAAGGGGAAGCAGGCAAACGGCAGCGAGCGGCAAAAGGGAGCGGGTTGGGTGCATGGCAGATCTCCGGGATGGGCGTGGCGAATTCGGTATTTGCGGCGTTTGGAGAAACATACGCTGATTTGGGGCCGCTGGTTCCGGAAATTTTGCAGGGTTGACGACGAGCTTAGGGACAGCTTCGCTTGCATGCACAGAACGCGCCTCACGGTGGGCGGGACGGCTTCGCTGCCCTGCGCAAGCACGACTCGGCGGAGACGCAAACTTGTGCGTGGCATTTACGTCTTTCCAAATACAGGGTCCGTAGCGTATGAAGGGACAACCCTTGCGGGAGAGACGACCATGGCAGCCGACGGGAAGTGGAACGAAGGACCGAAGACAAAGGAAACCAGCGCTGTTAGGCGGCGTCTGGGGACGGCTTGCCTGCTGGGCGCGGGATTCGCTGCAACCATGGGCACGGGCAGGGTGCTTTGGGCGCAGGCGCCGGAAGCTGGCGGGACGGGGGTGCAGGGCGCGCTGGCTGCCGAAGGGCAATCTCAGGTCGATCCGCCGGCGCGGGTGGCGCGACTGAGCTTGCTGAACGGTACGGTGTCGGCGCAGCTGGCCAACACGAGCGCGTTTGCCGCTGCCGAGGTCAACGAGGTGCTGACCACGGGCGACCGCCTCCTAACGGCCGAAAACGCCGATGCGGAGGTCGAGTCCAGCCAGCTTGCGGTGCGTTTGGCCGGCACGACCGACCTCACCGTGTCCGCGCTGACCGATACGCTGGCGCAGTTCGGTTTGGCGGCCGGCACGGTGCACCTGCGCTCCTTCGCGTTACAGCCCGGGACAGTGCTGGAGTTGGATACCGCCGATGTTGCGGTAACAGTGCTGCAGCCGGGCGATGTGCGCGTAGACGCCAACCCGGTGGCACACACGACGACGGTGTCGGTGATCGCGGGGCAGGTGCAACTGGATGGGCCGAACCTGAGCCGGGTGCTCAATGCGGGCGAACGGGTCGAGGTCGCCGGGGCAGATCCAGCCGCCGAGCGCGCGGCGGCGACGGTCAACCCGCTGCCGTATGGGGATCGCGATCCCTTTGATAGCTTTTCGGCCGACCGCGATAACGCTTACGCCAACGGCGCGGCGGTCAGCGGAACGTACGTGAATCCGGACACGATTGGTGGGGCAGACCTGGCGACCTACGGAGTTTGGGAGTCGGATGATTCTGAGGCAGGCGGTTTTGGCGCCGTCTGGTACCCGACGGTGCCGGTCGACTGGCAGCCGTACCGTTACGGGCATTGGGCGTATGTGTTGCCGTGGGGGTGGACCTGGATCGGCGCCGAACCGTGGGGGTTTGCGCCGTTTCACTACGGGCGGTGGGTGTGCCGCTCCAGCCGCTGGGGGTGGGAGCCAGGACCGCGGCCGATCCACACAGTGTTTGCACCGGCGTTGGTGGGCTTTGTTGGCGGCGGCGGGAGACCTGCGAACGCGGCGGCGACGGGCTCTGGAGGGGCGCCAAGTGGGGTAGTCGGCTGGTTTCCGCTAGGGCCGCGCGAGCCGTATGTGCCGCCCTACCGCGCCAGCACGCACTATATCAATCGCATCAATGCGAGCAATCTGCCGACCAGCAACCTGGCTGAGGCGCGTGCGCTGTACAACCAGCGTGCGGTGAGCGTGTATACGGCTACACCGGCGAGCAGTCGCGCGTTTCGCCTGCGCTCGGTGGGTACGGTGGCGATGCCGGAGCAGAGCTTTGCCGAGGGCCGCTCGGTGGCTCGCAACGCGCTGCGCCTGCCGGCGGCGGAGCTGGCCAATGCGCCGGTGGTGGTGCATCCGGCGGTGGTGCCGGAGCACTTCGCCGTGCCCGGGCCTGACGCGCCGCCGCCGTCGCTTGGGAACAAGCTTTCCTCCAACCTGCCGGACCCCCCGGCGGTGCCCGTGATGGCGTCGCCGGCGGTGGCGGCCGAGTGTTCTATGAACACAACACGCC
>CAXTTZ010000074.1:0-12805 GCA_964247325.1 uncultured Acidobacteriaceae bacterium
TCCTCCGCCCACGCCCACCGTGGTGCAGCATTCGGCAGCCGCGGCTCCGTCTGAGATCGACCAGACGCTGCGCGCGCCGACGAAGATCCCCAAAAACATCAACATGATGAAGGACACCGGGCCACCGCCACCTCCAGGCTCGGCCAGCGCCGATCTTGCCAGTGGTGCCGGCGGCAACCCGACCTCGCTCTTCGGCAGCCCCTCCGGCGTAGGCACCGGTGGTCCGGCTATCGCCGTCACCCCGGCCAAGCCCAAGGGTCCGGTGCGTATCTCTGGCGGTGTGATTGCGGGCAACAAGATCTCCGGCGCCTCGCCGGTATATCCGCAGATTGCCCGTGCGGCCCGCCTTAGCGGTGCGGTGGTGCTCAGCGCCCGCATCTCCAAGGATGGCACCATCGAGGATCTCAACGTCGTCAGCGGTCCGGCGATGTTGCAAGGCGCGGCTATCGATGCCGTGAAGCAGTGGCGCTACAAGCCGTATTTGCTTAACGGTGAGCCCACCGAGGTCAGCACCACCATCACCGTCAACTTCAACCTGAGCGGCGGCTAAACCCCGGCGTTTGTTCCATCCCCCGCCTGTGGGATACGCATTTTCCCGCAGGCGGGATATGTTCTTTACCAGGCCCTGCCCGCTTGCCCTCGTCTGGCACCGTCTGGCAGCCCCGGCCTTGGGACCGAACGTTCGCACCTTGTTTTCTGCGGCGCCTTTGCGGTTGCTGTCCGGCCCCCCTTAACCTCGCGTCTCACACCACGCGATCGGCTCCCGAGAGCAAACCCTCGAAACCCGCACCTGGAGGAAAGAAGTCCGTGATTCTCGCTCATCTCGCACAATCTGCCCACGTTTTCACCGCCCCGCTCGCCATGTTCTTTCAAGACGCTGCCGCCGGCGGTGGTGATGTCGGCTTCAGCCCGCTGCAGCTTTGGGGCAACATGGGTGCGCTCGCCAAAGCTGTGGTGGTCATCCTGTTCATCATGTCGATCTGGTCGCTGGCCGTCATCATCGATCGCCTGATTTACTTTTCGGCTGCCCGCAAGCAGTCGCGTGAGTTTGCTCCCCGTGTCGCCAACGCTCTCAAAGAGGGCCGTCTCGATGAGGCGATCAAGGTTGCCGACAAGAGCAAAAAGTCGCACCTGGCCGAGGTGGTCACTGCCGGTCTCACCGAGTTTCGTTCCTTCGGCTCGGGCGGCAACATCACCGAAGAGCAGGTCGAAAGCTCCAAGCGCGCCCTCGAGCGCTCTGAAGCCATCGTGCATGCCAAGCTGAAGAAGGGCCTTGGCGGTCTGGCCACCATCGGTTCCACCGCTCCCTTTATCGGCCTGTTCGGCACCGTGGTCGGCATCTTGAACGCCTTCCGTTCCATCGCCACCTCCAAAGCTACCGGCATCGGCGCAGTCGCCGGCGGTATCTCGGAGGCCCTGGTCACCACCGCCTTCGGTCTCATCGTGGCGATCCCGGCCGTGATGCTGTTCAACTACTTCACCGGCAAGGTCGAATCCTTCGACGTGGAGATGGACAACAGCTCGTCCGAGCTGGTGGACTACTTCATCAAGCAGGCGCACCGCTAGATCCCAGATATTTCAGGTGGGGCGCGCCAGGCCAGGTACCTCGGCGCGCTCCTTCTTCGCCACCATGCATCACACGCCGGAGCTCCTTCCGGCCGGAGTCACGCAATGGCAATCTCAGTACGAGACGAGTCAAAAAAGGTCAATTCTGACATCAACGTCACCCCCATGGTGGACGTGATGCTCGTGTTGTTGATTATCTTCATGGTCGTCACGCCCCTCTTGAACAACAAGGTTACCGTCGATCTCCCCGTCGTTACTGCCGCGACCGTCATGGATAACGCCAACAAAGAAGACGCCATCAACGTCGCGGTCACCCGTGACGGCAAGCTCTTTGTCGGCGGCGACCTGGTCACCAAGGACACGCTCGGCCAAAAGGTCGCAGACCTCGAAGCCAAGAAGACAAATCCAGGCGACGACAAATCGGTCTATTTCCGCGCTGACAATCGCGCCAACTATGGAACCGTGATGGATGCCATCGACGCCCTGCGCACCGGTGGCGTTAGCCAACTCAACCTGCTCACGGATGCTTCCAGTACAAGCTAACGTTCGCTTCCACCCAGGAGGTTCACTATGGGTATGACTGCAGGCGGCGGCGGAGGTTCCGTCGCCAACATCAACGTAACGCCGTTGATCGATGTTCTTCTGGTACTTTTGATCATCTTCATGGTCATCGTGCCAAATAACCCTAAGGGGCTCGAGGCACTCGTGCCTCAGCCGCCCAAGAACAATCAACCCAACCCGCCGCCGAACCAGCGCACCATCGTCGTGCAGATTCAGCAGGCCGGTCCCGGCCAGCTGTCCTACAAGATCAACGAAACCCCGTTCGCCAAACAAGCGCTTACCGGCGAGCTGCAACAGATCTTTGCCACGCGCACCGAAAAGGTCATGTTCGTCAAGGGTGACCCCAAGATGGACTTCGGACCTGTCGCGCAAGTCATCGGCTTCGGGCATGCCGCCGACGTCACCAATATCGGCATTATGACCCCGCAGGTCGAAGCCGGCCACTAATCCCTTTCCCGCAACTGTAGTCCTTGCTTTTGTCTTTCTGGTTGTCATTCCCGAAGGGAATCTGCTGTTTTCTGGCCAGAACTACACCCACAGGGAAAGGGAAGACGTATCACTTCTACCAATCTCACCGCGCAGAAGGGGCAAGGAATCATCCTTGTCCCTTCTGTATTCAGCTCAATACTTTCCTGTTCCTCCCTTCACTCCCGGCTCACACCTGCTACGCTCAGCAAGTGCGTCTCTTCGCTGGAATCCCGCTGCCCCCGCACGTGCAGCAACGCTTCACAAACCTGCGCCTGCGACTTGCCGCGCCCGGTGATGGTCTGCGCTGGTCGGAGCCGGAACAATGGCACCTCACCTTACAGTTCTATGGCGAAGTCGAGTCAAGCCGCGCCGATTGCCTGATTGGCTCGCTGCGCCAACTCACCCCGCCGCACGTCGTCCTCTCCTGCGACAGCCTCGGCCTGTTTCGCCCCAAGGGCATCCTCATCGCCGAGATTGCCCTCACCGGCCCGCTGCAGTCATTACACGAGGCCATCGCCGAGCACAGCCGGAACTGCGGTGTCTTGCCCGAATCGCGGCCCTTCCATCCTCATCTCACGCTCGCCCGCAGCCGCAACAAGGCCGGCATGCGCACCCTACAGCGGCTCAGCGCCCCCGCTCTTCCCCCTTTCGGCCCCGCTGTGTCCTGGGCACCGGAAGCCTGGTACGTCTACCGTAGCGATCTGCTCCCCAGCGGGGCACAGTACACCGCCCTCGCCCACTTCCCACTCCCATCGCTGGTCTAATCCCGCCCACTTTCCCATGCGCATTGTCTCCATGTTGCCCTCGGCCACCGAGATCCTCTTCGCGATCGGCGCGGGCGATCAGGTGGTCGGCGTCACCTTTGAGTGCGACTATCCCCGAGCGGCCCGCAGCCGCGCGCAGGTGGTGCACTCCCACCTGCCTCCAGGGCTCACCCCCGCTGCGATCGACGCCATCGTGCGCGCTGAAGGTGCCGCGGGCCGCAACCTGTACTTTGCGGACATGCCCCTACTGCAGTCGCTCGCGCCCGACCTCATCCTCGTGCAAGACCTATGCCGCGTCTGCGCTATCGACAGCCCCACGTTGGCTCGCGACCTTCGCAGCCTGCCTTCGCGCCCGGACGTCCTGTCGCTTTCGGCCCATACCCTCGACGGCGTCCTCCAAGAGATCCAATTCGTCGGCACAGCAACCGACTGCAAAGCTCAAGCCGACGATCTCGTCCAAAGCCTCCAAGCTCGCCTTGAGCAGGTCCGCCACCGTCCGCCCCTGCCGCAGCGCCCTACCGTCCTTTGCCTGGAATGGCTCGACCCCTTCTTCCAGGGCGGCCACTGGGTTCCTGAGATGATCTCCCTAGCCGGCGGGGAACCCGTGCTGGCCGAACCCGGCGAAAAGAGCGTCCGGCTCTCCTGGCAGCAGGTCCAAGAGGCCGACCCGGACGTCATCGTTCTCATGCCTTGCGGCTACGACCTCGCCGGAACCAAAGCCCAGTACGCCAGTCTGAGCTTGCCTCCCGAATGGTACCGGCTTCGGGCTGTGCGCACAGGCTACCTTTATGCCGTTGATGGTTCTGCGTACTTTTCCCGTCCCGGTCCGCGGCTGATAGACGGTTTAGAAATCCTCGCTGGCCTTTTGCGTAACAATTTAAGCGGCCTGCCTCCGCAAAGTGTCCAGAAGATCAACTAAACGAGCAGGCTAGCTATGCCTCGAAATGGCCAGGGCGGGCATTTGCGCGGGCTCATCCTTGTTGGCGACCACAAGGCAGTCCCGGCCCTCGGCCTTGGCGCAGTACATCATCGTGTCCGCCGCCCGGATGATGCCATGAAGGTCGTTTCCGTTTTGCGGAAAGGTCGCCAGCCCAAAGCTGGCGGTCAAACGAAGCGCCAAGCCCTCCGATGTCAGCAGATCGGACTCTCGTAGCTGATCGCGCAGCTGGCCAGCCACCACGGTGGCCTCGGGCCGGTCCAGCCCATGCAAAAGCGCAACAAACTCGTCCCCGCCATAGCGAAAGGCAAAGTGCTCCGGGCCTAACGTTCGTTTGATCAACGTGCCAATCTCCATCAGCAGGCGCGATCCAACCAGGTGACCATACGTGTCGTTCACATGCTTGAACCGGTCAAGATCGAAGAAAAGAAGGCTAAAGTGCGACAACGCAGGATCTTTCTCTGCAAGCGCGATCTCCTCCTCCAATACGGCGTACAGGTAGCGGGCATTGAAAAGCCCTGTGCAGTCGTCTGTAATGCTGAGGCGGTGCACCAGGTCCACCTGCCGCGCATTCTCCATAGCGATGGCCGTGTAATCACAAAGCACGCGCAAAAAGGAAAGGGAACTGCCGGGCAGCAACTCCAATTTGCTGTTGTGTAATTGCAGCACCCCAAGCGTGCGCCCGCCATGGCGAATCGGCAGGCACGCGATCGAGTGGAGGTGCAGCTCCGGGTGGGTCCGCGCGAAGTTTGACCATTCACGGTCAAGGCGCACGTCGGGGATCACCAACGGCTCCCCCGTAAGCGCGACCCAGCCGGCGATGCCTTCCCCTTTACGCAGGCGCGTTCCCGCGAGGTTCGTTTCGGCAATGCCCGCGGTGAGCGCATAAAACAGCTCGCCCGTCTCTTCATCGGTCATCAGCAGCGACCACCGCTCTGGACCGAAATATTCTTCCATTTTGCCCAGAATGGTGCGCAGCAGCGCCTCAAGATCCAAGCTCGAGGTAAGCGCCTGCGCCACCTCATGGAACAGCCGCAGCTCGTCAGGCTGCGGAGGCTTTGCGATTTGCGATGACGGTCGAGCTCTCAAAGGTCCATCACCTACCACGAAATCACCAGGTACCAATCCTGGAGCCCCAGCATATCCCGCTACTGGGTGCAGTGCAATGCCCTCAGATCAACCTTTGACCAGAAATCAATGCGTGAGCGTATATCGGCATGGCCGCGTTCCGTTTCGGGAAACCTCGTTCGGTAGCTGCTGCAATACACTCCATGATCCGCTACCCGCCAATCTGCACCATGCTTCGCGACGGCTGCAGAAACCCCGGCTCACCAATATGGTGGCGCGCCTCCTTGTGCTGCACGATGCGCCAGATTAAGGAGCGCAGCTCGGCATCCGAGGCTCCGCGCTTCATCGGCCCAGCTAAATCGTGGTCGATCTGCGAAAACAGGCACGTGCGTACCTTGCCGTCCGAAGTCAGCCGAACCCGGCTGCAATGGCCGCAAAAAGGGTGCGACACCGGCGCGATGATCCCAATTTCACCACACCCGTCGTCAAAGGTGTACCGCCGGGCGGTCTCAGAGGCCTGGTTCGCGGGCAAGGCCACCAGCGGACGCACCTTTTCCAGACGCGCCACGATCTCCTCTAAGCGAACCACCACTTCGGGCGACCAGGTGCGCTCTTCCTCCAGCGGCATAAACTCAATGAACCGCACAATGACCTGCTCGCGACGAGAAAACTCAGCAAAGGCTTCAATCTGCGAGTCATTAAACCCGCGCAGCAGCACGCAATTCACCTTCACGGGACCAAGCCCGGCGTCCTGTGCCGCCCGAACGCCGTCGCGTACACGCCCAAAGCTGTTCGGCACACGCGTAATGCGCGCAAAGATTTCAGGGTCTACCGCGTCCATGCTGACCGTCACGCGGCGCAGTCCGGCAGCCTTCAGATCGCGCGCCATGGGGGACAGCAGGTGGCCGTTGGTGGTCAGCGCCAAGTCGAGTGGCTCGTCCGGAGCAAAGGGCGAGCGCATCTGCGCCGTCTCCCGGACCAACTCCAATAAATCGCGCCGTAAAAGCGGCTCACCGCCGGTAAACCGGATTTTGTCGACCCCCAACGCCACAAATTGCCGCATCATGCGCGCGTACTCAGCGATCGACAGCTCGCCCAGCGTCTCCGCGCCATTACCCGTCCGGCAGTAAACGCACCGGTAGTTGCAACGATCCGTGACCGACAATCGAAGATCGGTGATGGCACGGCCATGTTTATCCCGAAGACGAACCGCGGGATCCACCTCGGCCGCAGATGGCAGCCGCTGAGGCTGTGCCAAGGAGGGTAGCCTTGGCAGAACTCGTTCCGGCAAATAAGGTGTCTGCGTGGCCATCCCGTTGCTAGTTTAGATGCGACGCAAGGAAGATCGCTCCATCCGAGCCGAAAGGGAACAAGCCCTGCGTCCGGTAGCCGGCCCGAGAGGCATTCTTCAGATGCCTACGCCGAGCTCCTGACCGCGCTCGCCGGAACGTGCATACACATCGTACGGTGTGCGTCGGGTGAACTTATACCGTTGCCGGATTTCACGCCCAACCACCACGCCCAGCGCCAGCACCGTGATGCCCGCCGACACCAAACCGACATTCTTGACCACAGCCTTGGTCTCCTGAACAACGTAGGCAAGCATGTCTTCGGCACCATGCCTGAGCTTGCGAAGGGATCGGGACAACTCCATGCGATGCATCATAGCGCAGGTCGATGAGGCTTGTGTAACCCGTGCGGGGAACGGTCGTCTGCCACTTTCGTCCTCTCCGCAACGCCGTTGGTGTTACTTGCTCGGGGCGCTGACGGCGGCTGGGGCTGCTGGAGCGCTGGCCGTCGCGGGCGCTGCTTCAGAGGCCGGTGCGGGCTTGGCCGAGTCTCCTCCTGGCGCAGCCCCCTCACCGCCAGCCGCGGGCTTGGCTGTGCCCTCGCCTGCGGCAGCCGGCTTCGGCGAAGAGTACAGGTCCTTGTACCAGCCGCCGCCGGCAAAGTGCACTGCCGGGGCCGTAAGTGTGCGCTCGAGCGCTCCACCACAGTGCGGACACGTGGTCAACTCGGGATCGGAAAACTTCTGAATCTTCTCCGTGCGGCGGTGGCACGCACGGCATTCGTACTCATAAAGCGGCATGGGGAGGTCCTTCAAAACAGCCTTCATGCTTAAGACTACAGGCGGGCACTCCTGGTTGCGGCGTCTTGCACCGCTCCCGCTGTGCCGTTTGGGGACACCGGGCACAACTTTTGTAGCGGTAACTGCTACCATTGTGCGATTTTCCAAGCTGGAAATCGTTCCTACTCTAAAAGGCGTCTCTGGTTTCTTCCGACGACAGGGTAGCGGTTTATGTTCAAGCGCTTCGTACGAAAAGCGTTCTTTCGCGCCAAGCAGCATCATGTGGCCGCAGCCGCCTGTGTGCTGCGGTCGCTCTACTGGCGCGCCCAAGGCATGCAGATCGGCCGCGGCGTTCGCTTTTCGAGCCTCGACGTCACCTGGCCGCACAAGGTCCGCCTGGGCGATCGGTGCAGCTTGGAGCATGGCATTTACTTCAACGCCGCGGGCCCTTATACCGAAGGCGTCAGCATCCACATCGGCGAAGGCTGCTTCGTCGGCACCGGCTGCGAGTTCAACATCACAGCGGGCATTACGCTCGGGACTAATAGTTTGGTAGCCGCCGGCTCGCGCTTTGTCGACCACAACCACGGCACCGCCCGCGGCACCCCGATCAAGTATCAAGACGAGACCGCAGCCCCCATCACCATCGGCCCAGATGTCTGGATCGGCGCTAACTGCCTCATTCTGCAAGGCGTGGTCATTGGCGAGGGAGCGGTAGTGGCCGCGGGCTCTGTGGTCACACGGGCCGTTGCGCCCTATACCGTGGTCGCGGGCTGTCCGGCGCGGCCCGTCCGTGTCCGGCGCGAGCCAGGCCTTCTCGGGCCGGAGCTCGTCCAACTTCCACCGGCCCCCGCGTGGGCCCGCGCAAGCCTCGAAACCCACACCGCCGCCCGCCGCGCGGAGGAGGCGAGCGCCGCCCGCGTATAGTGCCTACTATGCCGAAAGCGCCGTTGCCATCCTGGCTGAGGAGAACACTGGCCATATTCAGCGCCCTCCTGGCCTTTGGCAGCGCATTCGCCCAAGGCACCGCCGCGCCTGTGCCAGCAGCGCCGGCTTCAGGAGCGCCCGCCCCTACGCCGCCCCTGGGCTGGAACAGCTGGGACAGCTACGGCCTCACGATCACGGAGGCGCAGTTTCGCGCCAACGTCGAGGTCCTCCGGTCCAAGCTCAAGCCCTTCGGCTGGCAATACGCCGTCATCGACGAGGGTTGGTATCTCAGCAACCCCGAAGCACGCCCCACACCGGAAAAACTGGTCTACACCCTCGACCCGTTCGGCCGTTACGTGCCGGTACCGACGCGCTTCCCATCCGCAGGCCGTGGCTCTGACGTCCCCAACCGCAGCGGCGCTCACCCAGCCATCCTCGAGCAAACCAGCTTCGAGCCCTTAGCGGATTGGGTGCACGCGCAAGGCCTAAAATTCGGCATACACATCGTCCGTGGCATCCCCCGCGCCGCGGTCGAGCGTAATCTGCCCCTGGCCGGTGCGAGCTTTTCCGCGCAAGACGCCGCCGACCAGACCGACGCCTGCCCCTGGGATCCAACCAACTGGGGCGTCCAAGACAACGCCGCCGGACAAGCCTGGTACGACGCGCTCATCGCGCAGTATGCCGGGTGGGGCGTCGATCTACTGAAGGTCGATTGCATCTCCGCCAAGCCATACAAGAGCAGCGAAATCCAGCAGATACGGCGCGCTATCGACAAATCCGGCCGACCCATGGTCCTCAGCCTTTCGCCAGGGCCGACGCCTCTCGCGCGTGCCGGGGAGGTCGCCTCGCTCGGCAATCTATGGCGCATCTCCAATGACGTGTGGGATGTGTGGGACCAGGCCGGCTCGGATTTTCCGCGCTCTGTCCGCAGCCAATTTCCCGAGCTGAAGGCATGGTCGAACTATGCGCAGCCGAACCATTGGCCCGATGCGGACATGCTGCCCTTGGGGCAACTGCGTCCCGCGCCGGGCCTTGGCCCTGCCCGCGCCTCTCGCTTGACTCCGGACGAGCAGCAAACCATGATCACGCTTTGGGCCGTGGCGCGCAGCCCTCTCATCCTCGGCGTCAACTTGACCCTGCTCGATGCCGCAACGCTGCATTTAATCACCAACCGCGATGTGCTTCGAGTCAATCAAACTGCCCTGCGCAGCGCCGAAGTGCTGCACGACGGCGACCTAATCGCCTGGCGCGCCGACCTGCCCGGCGGCGGCAAAGCGCTCGCCCTCTTCAATACCGGCGAAGCCGTGATGACTGTTAGCCGCAAGCTGGTCGACTTCGGCGCAGACCTCGGCGGCCGCAGTTGGCAGGTCGGCGAGGCCTGGCAGGGCGGCGCCGCCATCCAGGCCAGCGAAATTTTCGAGCAACTTCCGCCTCACGGCTGCGCGCTGGTGCTGTTGCAATGAGTGAATCTAGGCCCGGGCCGCATTGCCTCGCCACAACGCTTCGCCGTATCATCGCCTAAGAGCATGGCATCGAACCTCCACACGCGCAGAGTCACAGGCGGCTTTGCCCCCAAGCACGAAGCCGAGCGCCTCGTCTCGGCGGGTCCTCTCGACGAGGAGGACGCACAACTTGAGCTCAAGCTGCGACCCACGCGACTAGTGGAGTTCATCGGTCAAGCACGAGCCAAGGAGCAACTCGCCATCGCGATTCAGGCGGCGCGGTCCCGCGGCGAAGCACTCGACCACGTGCTGCTTTCCGGGCCTCCCGGGCTGGGCAAAACAACGCTCGCCACCATCATCGCCAACGAGCTCGCAGTCGGCTACCAGCAAACCTCTGCCCCCGCACTGCAGGTGCAGGGCGACATGGCCGCTATCCTGACCAACCTCAAAAATCACCAGGTGCTCTTCATCGACGAGATCCATCGCCTGCAGCCCGTCATGGAAGAAAAGCTCTACACCGCACTCGAAGACTACAAGCTCGACATCATGATTGGCACGGGCCCTTCGGCGCGCATCCACGGCGTCAAGCTCGACCCCTTCACCCTGGTCGGGGCGACCACACGCCCCGGGCTGCTCAGCTCACCGCTCCGTTCGCGCTTCGGCATCCCGCTGCGGCTGGAGTTCTACACCGACGACGAACTGCGCTTCATCGTCGAACGCTCAGCCGAAGTGCTCGAGGTTGAGATCGACCGCGACGGCGCGGCCGAGATCGCTGTGCGCTCCCGCGGCACCCCGCGCATCGCCAACCGCCTCCTGCGCCGCGTGCGCGACTACGCCCAGGTGCGTGCGGGCGGCAAAATCGACCGCGACATCGCCATGCGCGCCCTGGATCTGCTGGAAATCGACACCCACGGCTTCGACGAGCTCGACCGCCGCCTCTTGCGCACCATCATCGAGAAATACGACGGCGGCCCCGTCGGCCTCAACACGCTCGCCGCGGCGCTGGCCGAGGAAGAGGATGCGCTCGAGTCAGTCTACGAACCTTTTCTCATCCAAATCGGCTTCATCCACCGCACCTCGCGCGGCCGCACCGCCACACGGCTGGCCTACGAACATCTCGGCCTACCTATGCCCTCCCGCGAGCCAAGCCTGCCAACGCTGTTCGACTAGGGCTTTCCTCTGACATGGATGTCATCCCTCCTCACGCAACATGTGATCGCGCCAACACATCGGCCCCGGCACCGATCGTGCTATTCTCCGCGACCTGTTGCTTCGGACTCGATTCGCTATCAATCTCGCGCTCCAAGAAGTAATTCAGCGCGGTCCGGATCGTGGCAATCGCCGCCAGCTTCGAAATATCAGCCCAGGTCGGCGTTACAGCCGTGTTCAGGATATCCGCCGCAAGCTCAAACTCCAGGGCCAGCGCGAGCCAACGCCCCATCGTTAGCCGCACCTCGTTCTTTTCTTGCGGCGTTGCGCGGCGCTGCAAAAACAGGGCAAAGGCCTTCACGGTCGCCTGCATCGCAGCGATCACAATCACCAGTGCCGCAGCAAACTCCACCCCACGAGCGGCATATTCAATCACACGTTTTGAAATGTCGAGCTGTTCAGCGCTCATGCCAGCTCAGATGCAGGTTCACCCTGCCTCCGAGTCAGCCTGCGTCACTGGAAAAAAGAAAGGCCCAGCGTACGCCGGACCTTTCCCGTTTCCGCTTCGGCTTGTGCCCTAGCGTGGGCCGTAGCCATTGCCGTAGCCGTTACCGTAGCCATTGCCATAGATATGCTGCACGGCAATGGCGTAGCCGCGGCGGAAGCCCTCCCGGTAGTCATGGCGGTCCGGCGGCGCGATAAACCGCGGATTCCGGTACTCATCCCGATTATTCACGCTCGGCGGACGGTGGTTCTGGAAGTCACGTCGGGCACCCTCCACGCCGTCGTGAAAGCCCCGCCGCTGCGCATCGCGAAACTCCTGCGGCGCTTGATCCCAGCCGCCGCGGTCACCCTGACCATACCCGGGTCCATACCCCTGACCGTAGCCCTGCGGCGGCGGGGGCGGCCCATACCCCTGGGCCAGCGTCGGGGCTGCACTTGCAAACATCGTTGCGAAAAAGAGAGCGGGCGCAATCCATCGTGTAGTTTTCATCGTGTCTTCTTCCAATCTATAAGCATTCTGAGGTGTGCCGGCACCATCCTGTTGCTTGGTGAAACCCAAACCTTCGCTGCAAGTTGCCGCCCCACACTGCAAGTTGCCGTTCCCCGCTGCGTCGATATCCATCTCTGTATCGCTCAGCCCGGTTGCAGCGCTGCCCTCAAAACGCCGCCCCCCTGGGCCAAGCGTGCCTCGGCCTCTTCCCGCTCCAACCCCAGTCTCGCCATCACAACGGCCGTCTTGACACTTCCGGCGCGCCGCAGCGCCTCGCTCGCCGTAGCGCGGTCACACCCGGCCGCCTCGGCCACAATGCGCTCTGCCCGGTCGACCAGCTTCGCGTTGCTCGGCCGCACATTCACCATCAGGTTGCCAAAGGTCGCGCCGCTGCGCACCATCACACCTGTCGAGAGCATATTGAGCACCAGCTTGGTCGCCGTGCCTGCTTTCATACGCGTCGACCCCGTCAGCACCTCGGGCCCCGTCACGGGTGTAACGGCAATCTCCGCCGCCCGCGCCACCGCCGAACCGGGCACGCAGCTCAGCCCTACCGTCAGCGCTCCCAAGCCCCGCGCATACTCTAATGCCCCAAGCACATACGGCGTGCGCCCACTCGCGGCGATGCCGACCAGCGTGTCAGCCGTGTCGCCCGCGCTGCCCGCCCCAAAGCCGGCTGCTTGGAGATCCCGCCGCCCCTCCTCCGCGCTGTCCTCCGAGTGCTCACTCGACAACCGTAGCGCCCGGTCGCCGCCCGCGATCAGCCCCTGCACCAGCCCAGGCTCCACCGAAAATGTCGGCGGGCACTCGCTCGCATCCAGCACGCCCAGCCGCCCGCTCGTGCCCGCGCCAACATAAAAG